>USAT01000111.1 GCA_900552725.1 uncultured Eubacteriales bacterium
ACCTCTCCGTCATTGCTTCGCAATGCCACCTCCCCTTGTAGGGGAGGCCTTGGCAAAATGGGAAAGTCTTTTTTCTATTATACAGTTCTGTGCCTATTTCAGCAAGTCTTACTCCTGATGACTTCTCCGGTAGAAACGGGTGCCGGAGCCGCGGTTGGAGAACAGCTCCAGCAGGATGGAGTGGGGAACGCGGCCATCGATGATGACGGCCTCGTGGACGCCTTGATAGATGGCGTCGGCCATGCCGCCGATCTTGGGGATCATGCCGCCCGCGATGATGCCCGCGGACTTGTAGCCCTCGATCTCGGAGACCTCCACTTCGGGGATGAGGGTGGACTCGTCGTCCTTATCCCGCAGCAGACCCGCGATGTCGGTCATGGAAACGAGCTTTTCCGCCTTGAGCGCAATGGCGATCTGGGCGGCAGCGGTATCGGCGTTGACGTTGTACGCCTGACCGAGGTCGTCCATACCCACCGTCGCGATGACCGGGATGTAGCCGCCGTTCAACAGGTTCTGGATCAGGGTGGGGTCCACATGGATGATCTCGCCCACATGGCCCAGCTGGGGGTCCAGCTCGGTGCAGCGGAGCATCTGACCGTCCATGCCGCACAGGCCCACGCCGCGGCCCCGGAGCTTGGCCACGAGGTCTTTGTTCACCTTACCGGCCAGCACCTGCTGGACGATCTCCATGGTGGCGTCGTCCGTCACCCGCAGACCGTTTGCAAAATGGCTCTCCACGCCGACCTTCTTCAGCATTTCGTTGATGGCCGGGCCGCCGCCGTGGACCAGCACCACCCGCACGCCCAGCAGCGTCAGGGTGACGAGGTCGTTCATGACGGCATTCTTCAGCGTCTCGTTGATCATGGCGTTGCCGCCGTATTTGATGACCATGGTCTTGCCGTGGTATTTCTGGATGTAAGGGGTCGCCTCCGAAAACAGGAGGGCCATTTCTTCGTTTTTCATATGTTTCCTCTTCCCGCTCTATACACGTTTCTCAGGTGCGGTAGTCGCCGTTGATCTTGACGTAATCGTAGGTCAGATCACAGCCCCACGCCTTTGCGCTGGCGTCGCCGGTGCCCATATCCACCTTGACGAGGACATCGTGCTCCGCCAGAACCTTGGCCGCTTCCTCCTCGCTGTAGGGGTGGTAGGCGGCATTCTCGCAGACATACACCTCGCCCGCCGCGCTGGACAGCCAGACGCAGACCTTATCGATGGAGAAATCGCCGGGGGTGTAGCCGATGGCGCAGAGGATGCGGCCCCAGTTGGCGTCCCGGCCAAAGACCGCCGCCTTGAACAGGTTGGAGCAGACCACGCTGCGGGAGACCGCCCGCGCCGTCTTCAGGTCGGGCGCATGGGTCACTTCGCAGGTGATGAGGTGGGTCGCGCCCTCGCCGTCACCGGCGTGCTCGGCGCACATGTGCTCAGCAATGGCGGTCAGGGCCGCCACGAAGGCGTCATAGTCCGCATTTTCTTCCACGATCTCCGGGTTGCCCGCCAGACCCGACGCCATGATGATCAGCGTATCGTTGGTGGACGTATCCAGATCGACGCTCATCTGGTTGTAGGTGCCGGGGACCACTGTCTTGAGCGCCTTTTCCAGCAGGGCGGGGGAGACGGCGGCATCGGTGGTGTAGAAGGCCAGCATGGTGGCCATGTTGGGGGCGATCATGCCGCTGCCCTTGCCGATGGCACCCACGGTGCAGGTCTCGCCGCCCAGCTCAAACTGGATGGCGTATTCCTTTTTGTGGGTGTCGGTGGTCATGATGGCCGTTGCCGCGTCGGTGCTGCCCTGCGCGGTGGCGGCCAGCTTTTCGGCGGCGGCAGGGATGCCGTGGGCAAAGGGGTCAATGACCATGGGCTGCCCGATGACGCCGGTGGAAGCGGGCAGAACATCCTCTGCCGGAATGTTCAGCGCCTTGCCGACCAGCTCGCAGCACTCTTCGGCCAGCGCCACGCCGTTGGCGGCGCAGGTGTTGGCGTTGCCGCTGTTCACGAGGATGGCCTGTGCATAGCCGTCGGTCAGGTGGGCGCGGTCCACCTTGATGGGTGCGCCGCAGACTTTATTTGTGGTATACACACCGGCCGCTGCGCAGCGGACGTCCGCCTTGATCAGCGCCAGATCGTATTTTTCATTGTGGTTGGCACGGATGCCGCAATGGACGCCCGCCGCCGCGAAACCCTTGGGCGCGCAGATGCCGCCCGCTACTTCCTTATATTGCATAAAGATTCTCCTTTCCCACAGGAAACACTCCCTCAAAGAGGGAGCCTTTGCGTAATCGTCCTCTGTAAAAGGCTCCCTCCCAGAGGGAGCTGTCGCCGGAGGCGGCTGAGGGAGTCCTTTACTCCAATCCTTCCGTTTCCGGCAGTCCCAGCATCAGATTCATGCACTGCACCGCTGCACCGGACGAGCCCTTGCCCAAATTGTCGAACAGGGAGATCAGCATCATCTGGTCGCCCGCCGCGTTCACGGTCAGGTACAGCTCCATCCGGTCGGAGCCGGAGAGGGCGTTGGAGTACAGGCCGTTTTCAGGCAGAGGCTCATTCAGCGCGTGGACGGAGACCGTTGCGCCGTCCTTATAATAACCCGCGATGCCCTCGGCCACAGCCTCGGCGGTGGTGCCCGCCAGCTTCAGGTCCAGCGGCACCAGCACCTGCATCCCGGAATAGTAATCGCAGACCACCGGCACAAAGGCGGGCGTGTGGGCCAAGCCGCTGATCTTCTGCATCTCCGGCAGGTGCTTGTGGGCCAAAGTCAGGCCGTAGCTCTTGGGGGCGTCGATCTTGCTATGGGCCGGGCGGTCGGCGCTCTCATATTCGGCGATCATCTTCTTGCCGCCGCCGGAGTAGCCGGAGATGCCGGTGCAGCTGAAGGGATAGTCCGCCGGGGCCAGCCCCAGCTCCACCAGAGGCCGGGCAATGCTGATGAAGCCGCTGGCGTAGCAGCCGGGCACGGCCACGCGATAGGAATTTTTGATCTTCTCTTTCTGGCCCTTCAGCTCCGGGAAACCGTAATCCCATGCCGGGGCGGTGCGGAAGGCCGTGGAGGTATCCAGCACCTTGACATCCGGGCGGAGCAGGGGCATGACCTCTTTCGAGGCCGCGTCGGGCAGGCAGAGGAAGGCGAGATCGGCGGAGTTGATGACCTTCGCCCGCTCGTTCACGTCCTTGCGGCCCTCGGCAGAGATGCTCAGCAGCTCGATCTCCGGCCGGGCAGCCAGACGGTCGGCGATGCGCAGACCGGTGGTGCCGGAAGAGCCGTCAATAAAAACTTTCACGCTCATGCGTTGTTCGCCTCCCATGCGTCCAACTGTGCGGCGGCCAGTTCGATCTGGTGTTTCACGCTGGCTTCGCTGGGGCCGCCGTAGCTGGTGCGGCCTTCGCAGCACTTGATCAGGTCGATGGCGTCGTAAATATCCTGCTGGAACAGGCTGCTGTAGCCCTTGAACTCGTCGAGGGTCAGCTCTTCGAGGGTCTTGTCCTTGGCGATGCAGTCGGAGACCATGCAGCCGGTCAGCTTGTAAGCGTCGCGGAAGGGCATTCCCTTCTTGGTCAGGTAGTCGGCGCAGTCGGTGGCGTTGATGAAGCCCTTGGCGGCGGCGCGGCGCATGTTGGCGGGCAGGGTCTTCATGGTGTCCAGCATGGGGGTCACCGTCTTCAGGCAGAGGTCGAGGGTATCCACGGCGTCGAAGATGGCTTCCTTGTCCTCCTGCATATCCTTGTTGTAGGCGAGGGGGATGCCCTTCATCATGACCAGCAGGGTGTTCAGGTCGCCGTAGACGCGGCCGGTCTTGCCGCGGATCAGCTCGGTAACATCCGGGTTCTTCTTCTGCGGCATGATGGAAGAGCCGGTGGTAAAGGCATCGTCCAGCTCAATGAACTTGAACTCCCAGCTGCACCAGAGGATGATCTCCTCGGAAAGACGGGACAGGTGCATCATGCAGATGGAGATGGCGTTTGCCAGCTCGATGCAGAAATCGCGGTCGGACACGCCGTCCAGACTGTTGGCGCAGGGAGCCGCAAAGCCCAGCTTTTCGGCGGTGAACTGGCGGTCCAGCGGGTAGGTGGTGCCAGCCAGCGCGCCGCTGCCCAGCGGGCACTGTGCGTCCATGCGGGCGGTGGCATCCTCAAAGCGCTGCAGATCCCGCAGCAGCATGGAGGCATATGCCATCAGGGCGTGGCCAAAGGTGATGGGCTGGGCACGCTGCAGATGGGTGTAGCCGGGCATGACGGCGGTGGTGTTCTCACCGGCCTTTTTGCAGATGACCTTGATGAGCTCCACAATGTAGGCCTGCAGGGTGTGGCTGTAGTCCCGCAGGGTCAGGCGGATATCCAGCGCCACCTGATCGTTGCGGCTGCGGCCGGTGTGCAGCCGCTTGCCGGCGTCGCCGATGCGGGCGGTGAGGGTCTGCTCCACAAAGGTGTGCACATCCTCGGCATTGGGGTCGATCTCCAGCCTGCCGGCTGCCAGATCGTCGGCGATGGATGCCAGACCGTTGAGGATGTCCTCACAGTCCTTTTCCGAGATGATGCCCTGCTTTGCCAGCATGGCGGCGTGCACGCCGCTGCCGCGCATATCCTGCGCGATCATGCGCTGATCGAAGCGGATGGAGGAGTTGAAGTCGTTCACGCGGGAATCCACGGCCTTGGAAAAACGGCCCTTCCAGAGTTGTTCTGCCATAGTTTTATCCTTTACTGATAGGCGGCTCGCCCTATTCACTCCCTCAGTCACGGCTTGCGCCGTGCCAGCTCCCCCGAGGGGGGAGCTTTTCTTCTGCCTGCGAAAGGCAAGAGCTTCCCCACTTGAAGAACGGCTTTGCCGAACTGCGCATAAAGCTCGCCCTTCGGGAGAGCTGGCAAACCCGTCAGGGTTTGACTGAGAGGGTTCGTTAATTTCTTCTAAAAACGGCAAAGCCGCCGCAGGGGAAAACGCTCCTGCGGCGGTGCCGCCGGCAACGATGCCGGTTGGATGGAACTTCCGTGTGAAAGTGTGAAAACACACGAAAGGGAAGATGTTACAGCTGATTACTTGATCTCCGGCCAGTTCTTGGACAGCTTTGCACGCTCCTTGATGGACAGACCGAACAGGTTGATGAAGCCTGCGGCATCAGCCTGATTGTAGTCCTCGTCCTCACCGAAGGAAGCAGTCTGCTCGTCGTACAGGGTATACGGAGAGGTGACACCTGCGTTGATCATGTTGCCCTTGTAGAGCTTGAGCTTCACATCGCCGGTGACGGTCTTTTCCAGACTGTCGGCAAAGGCATCCAGAGCCTCGCGCAGCGGGGTGAACCACTGGCCGTTGTAGACGATATCGGCATACTTCTGGGCCAGCTGAGCCTTGAAGTGAGAGCTTTCCTTATCCAGAGTGATGGTCTCCAGAACATTGATGGCCTTGTACAGGATGGCACCGCCGGGGGTCTCGTACACGCCGCGGCTCTTCATGCCCACCAGACGGTTCTCCACGATATCCAGCAGGCCGATGCCGTTCTCGCCGCCCAGCTTGTTCAGGTATTCCACCAGCTCCACAGCGCCCATCTCCTTGCCGTCCACGGCGGTGGGGATGCCCTTCTCAAAGTGGATGGTCACATAGGTGGGCTTATCGGGAGCCTGCTCGGGGCTGATGCCCAGCTCCAGGAAACCGGGCTTGTTGTACTGGGGCTCGTTGGCGGGGCTCTCCAGATCCAGACCCTCGTGGCTCAGGTGCCACAGGTTCTTATCCTTGGAGTAGTTGGTCTCGCGGTTGATCT
>USAT01000112.1 GCA_900552725.1 uncultured Eubacteriales bacterium
TTTTGCCTACTTTTGCCGCTATTGGCAAAAGTAGGTCGCTCCGGAGAGCGAAACTCCTCCCAAAAAATCCACACAAAAAAGCTCCACCCGGATAGGTGGAGCTTTTTGTTGCGTATTGTTCGTCTTACTCGGTGACGAAGGGCAGCAGGGCGATCTGACGGGCGCGCTTGATGGCCTCGGTCAGCTGGCGCTGATGCATAGCGCAGGTACCGGTGGTGCGGCGAGGCAGGATCTTGGAGCGCTCGCTGATGAAGCGACGCAGCTTGGCAGCATCCTTATAATCAATATGCTCGCACTTATCCACGCAGAACTGGCAAACCTTCTTCCGCTTGCGGACGCCGCCGCGTGCGGGTCTGTTTTCACGTTCCATAGCCATGGAATAGTCCTCCTTATCGTATTATTGGTGTGTCCTGGAACACGGATCAGAACGGCAGGTCGCCGTCCTCGTCGTCGATCTCGGCAAAATCGCCGCCCACGGGCGCGGCATAGCCGCCGGTGGGTGCGCTGTAAGCGGGTGCGCTGGGCGCGGCATAGGCCGGGCCGTCGTTGAACGAACCGCCATTGCCGCCGCTGGGCCGGCTGTCGCCGAAATACACGTTGTCGGCAATAACCTCCGCGCTGCGGCGCTTATTGCCGTCTCTGTCCTGCCAATCGCGGATCTGCAAACGGCCCTCCACAACGGCCATGCGGCCCTTGGTGAAGTACTTGGCGACGAACTCAGCAGTGCTGCGCCACGCAACCACGTCGATGAAATCCGTTTCCTTCTCGCCGGACTGGGACTTGAAATCACGGTCCACCGCCAGGGAGAAGCTGGTGACAGGGGTCCCGGACTGCGTGCGGCGCAGCTCGGGGTCACGGGTCAGGCGACCCATGATGAAGATCTTGTTGAGCATGCCGCCCTCCTTACTCGTCCTTGCAGACGATCATGGAACGCATGACACCCTCGGTAATGCCCAGGATACGATCCAGCTCGCGGGGGAATTCCGGCGCGCTGGTGAAGGACATCAGGACATAATAGCCTTCGGTCTTGTAGTTGATCGCGTAAGCGAGACGACGCTTGCCCCACTCGTCGACGACGACGTTGGAAGCATGCTGTTCAGCCAGAGCCTGGAACTTTGCCACGATCGCGGCAACAGCCTCCTCACCCTGTGCAGGGTCGATGATGTAAACGACCTCATAGTTGGCGGAAATCTTAGCCATACTTTTGCACCTCCTTCTGGACTAATGGCCCCTATTCCTTGATAGGAGCAAGGATTTGCCCGCGACTTGCCATAATACGCGAGCCTAATTATTTTACCATTCCTGCGGAAAAAGTCAATCTTTTTTTTGCAATTCCCTGAAATATTTCGTTTTTTCCAGCGCTTTGAGCAGCAAAAGGCCCAGAACGTAGCACACAACCGCCTCACTGACGGCCAGCGAGCAGGCGTTATACCAGAATGCCGCCATGAATGCCTTGGTAAAGCCGGTCTGCTCAAAGGCCAGCAGGCCGCCCACCAGCACCATGTTTACCACCACCGGCGGCAGGGCGGCCAGATAGCGGCTGCGGCAACGGGAGGTAAGCCACGCGGCGATCAGCGTGGCAAGGGAGCCGATGATAATGTCCAGCAGCCCATAGGGACTGAAAATATTGGCGATCAGACAGCCCACGAACAGGCCGCCCACCGCCTCGGGAAACAGAAACGGCGTCAGGCACAGCGCCTCGGAAAAGCGGAACTGAATGGGGCCGAAGGTCAGCCCGAATACGGAGCCGAAGATGGCCATCACGGCATAGGCCGCGCCGATCATGCCGGCCACGGCCAGCCTGCGTGTGGTGAGATTCTTCATCCCGTCACCTCCAGAATCAGCGTCAGACTGCCCTCGACACCGTACAGGGCGTCCACCGTCCGGCCCAGCTCCTGCGCCTGCTGCTCGGTTAGGACATAGATGTAACGGTCGGTTTCAGTTTTCGCGGGCTGGATGTCCACCGCGTCCAGCGCCGCCTTGGCATCCTTGGCGTCCTGTCCCACCAGGGTCAGAGCCTGAACGGTTTTGGCGCTGCCGGTCATCTGCTTCCAGTTTTCGCTGTTGTCCTGGCTCTTGTCCGACATGCCGTTTCCTACGGCGGGCTCATCGGTAAGATAGATGCTGCCGCCCTCCTGGCTCCGGGGCGCCCCGTCGGCGTCGGCCCCCATAGATGCTTCCGGCGCGGCGCTGTCGGCAGAGGCTGCCTGGTCAGCAGCGGAACTGCCCATGCCGCCCGTCACCAGCGGTATGGCCACGGCGATCACCGCGCAGGCGGCCACCGCCGCCAGCAGCTTGATCACCGGCTGCTTCCGCAGGGGCTTTTCCTGGGGTGTGCGGCGCACCTGCTCCATGAGCCGCGCCGTGAAATCCTCGGAGGGTGCGGCATCGGACGCCAGAGCATCCCGCAGAAGCTCATCAAATACGTCGTTTTCCCGTTCGTTGTTCTTCATGGCCGCGCCTCCTTTCCTTTTGTTTCTGTATGTATGACGCTCCCCGCGCCGAAAAGGTTCCCGCTTTTTGACAAAATCTCTTTGAGCTGTGCTTTGGCCCGGTTCAGCCGGGATTTCACCGTGCCGGAGGGCAGCTTCAGCACCGCGCCGATCTCCTCATAGCTCAGCTCCTCCATGAACCGCAGCACCACCACTTCACGCTGCTCCGGCGCAAGCTGCAGAATGGCATCGCGGACGATCTCCCGCTGCTCCGACTGCTCCGCCTGCTGCTGGGGACTGGGCGCGGGGTCGGCGGCACTGACCTCGGTGATGTCGTCGGCGGCGATCTGCCGCTTTTCCCGCCGCATCAGGTCGATGGCGGCGTGGGTGGTCAGTTGATAGAGCCAGGTGGAAAACTGGCTCTCCCCCCGGAAGTTGGGCAGGGCTTTCCATGCCGACAGGAACGCCTCCTGGGCCACTTCGTCGGCGTCGGCCTCGCTGCCGCACATGCGCAGGGCCAGCCGGAATACCTGCTCCCGATAGGCCACCACCAGTTGTTCAAAGGCGTCGGCGTCTCCCCGCCGTGCCCGTGCGATGATCTTCTCCTGATCCTTCATTTCAAATCCCTCTTGATGCCCGCCGTTACGCGGTACACGTCCTCCATGGTGTTCATCCGAACGATCTGATCCTTATAGTAGTTGGCGTGGGGCACGCCCTTGAGATACCAGGCGTAGTGCCGCCGGGCCTCCAGAATGGCCACCCGCTCCCCCTTGTCCTCCCGGGCGATCTCGATCTGCCGCACCGCCAGGTCGCACCGCTCAGAAAGCGGCGGCAGAGGCGGAATGGGATTTCCCTCCAGCGCCGCGGCGCACTGCTGAAAGAGCCACGGGTTCCCGAAGCAGCCCCGGCCGATCATGGCCATATCCGCCCCGGTAAATTGCAGGATCCGCAGGCAGTCCTCCGCCGAAAACACGTCGCCGTTGGCGATGACGGGGATGGACACAGCCTCCTTCACCTCCCGGATGGTGACCCAGTCGGCCTGGCCGCCGTACATCTGGGCCCGGGTGCGTCCGTGGACGGCCAGTGCCGCCACGCCCACCTGCTCCAGCAGCTTCGCCAGCTCCACGGCGTTGATGCTGCCCTTGTCCCAGCCCCGGCGCATCTTCACCGTCACCGGCACGGGACTGGCCTTCACCACCGCCTCGGCGATGCGGGCGGCCTTTTCCGGGTCCTTCATCAGGGCCGAGCCGTCGCCGTTGGAGACCACCTTCCCCACGGGGCAGCCCATGTTGATGTCGATGACCTCCGCGCCGGACACCTCCGCCGCGATCACCGCCGCCTCGGCCATGCAGGTAATGTCACTGCCGAAGATCTGGGCCGCCGCCGGATGCTCATTGGGGGCCATCTTCAGCAGGGTGCGGCTCTTTTTATCCTGATAGCACAGCGCCTTGGCGCTGACCAGCTCCGTACAGGAGTAGCCCGCCCCCAGTTCACGGCAGATCTGCCGGAACGCCATGTCCGTCACCCCCGCCATAGGCGCCAGGGCAAGCCGGGAGGCCACCTCCACATTTCCGATCCTCATAGGGTCATATCCTCCGTGTAAAATGCATATCGTAAAGCATGTCCGCACATTATACCATATCTTTTCCCAGAAAAAAAGAGGGCGGACGACAACTCGTCCGCCCCAAATGAGGAGAAAATGTGGAAAGAAAGTCAACAAATGTTGTACAGCTTGAATAGCCGTACCTTACAGCAGCGCCACGGCGGCCCAGATGGCCCCGATGACGGCGCTGCCCGCCGCCATCCACAGCGGCGGCGTCATGTGAAGGCTGCGCTGGGGGATACCGTGGGTGCGGGCATAGCTTTTGGCCACGCGGACGGCCTGATCCACCAGCTGCTGCTGGTTGACCCCCGCGCCGTCGCTGCTGAGAACGAAGATCGCCTGTTCAAAGATCTGCGGATCAGGGCTGTCCACCACAATGACCCGGCGGGAAACACCTTTTACCAAAACCATACCCTCCTTGCGCGTCTCACATGTGTTATGATGAGAGTATGTCCCGGCCGCGGGCCAGTTATACGCGGCGGGGCAGGTTTTCCGCGGATTTTTCAAGCCGCAGGGCCAGCGCCGCGCAGTCGTCCCGCAGCCCGCCGTGGCGGCGGGATTCCGCCAGGATCATCTGGGCCAACTCCTGGCTGTCGCCCACCGGCCATTGGGCCAGCAGCTCGCGGAGCCAGTCGTCCCCCTCACTGGTGACGCCGTCGCTGACCATCACCAGCACGCTGCCCGGCTCCAGGCGGATGCCGGTGGTCTCCGGCGGCTGATGGGCGCTTTGCAGCCCGGCGGGCAGACTGCCGCCGTCCAGCCGCGTCACCACGCCGCCCCGCTTCAGATACGAGGCCGCCGCGCCGTATTTGTACAGCATGGCCCCGCCGCTGCGGCGATCCAGCGCCAGCAGGTCGATGGTGGTAAAGCCGCCGCCCTCCTGACACCGGAGGGTCAGGGCGGTGTTGATGGTTTTCAATGCCGAGGCAGGCTGGATGCCCGCCTTGAGAAATTGCCGCAGAAGCCGCACCGTCATGGCGCTTTCGGCGTGGGCCGCCGCGCCGCTGCCCATCCCGTCGGACAACAGCATGTACAGCATGGTCCCGGCGGTGAACACCGCCAACTGGTCGCCGCAGGCGCTTTCACCCTCCTTGGGCCGCAGCATCGTGCCCACACGGCACCGCAGCAGCGCGCCCTCCGGCTCCGGCGCGGCCTCGCTGCCCAGCACCTCGCCCAGGTGCGCGTACTGGGCCTCCGCCAGCTCTCTGGCGTCCTCCAGCCGCGCCCGGTACTGCCGCCGCAAACGGAAGGCGTACAGCTCCGTGTTGACGGCCCCCAGCAGCTCAGGGAAGTGCAGGCACCGGCTGGTGAAGAACAGTGGGAAATCCTCCGCCTCGGCCCGGCCCCGCTTCAGCATGGCAGGGCACGCGTCGTTGAAGGCGTTGTAGGTGGTCTGATACTCCGCCTGCCAGCAGCGCTTTACCAGCACGCAGTTCCGGCAGACCTGCTGGGCGGCGTGGTCGAAGATCACCGCCGGATTCTCGCCCTTTTCCGTGGGCCGCGTGCGGAACATGGTGTTGTACAGATCCTGAAACGCCGCGGCCCGCTCCCGGGCGGCCTCTCGTTCGCGCGCGGAGAGCGCGCGGAAAATCACCTGCCGGGCCTCCGTTTTCGGTTCGACGCCGGCTT
>USAT01000113.1 GCA_900552725.1 uncultured Eubacteriales bacterium
GTTCCGCTTCGGCGGCGGTTTCGGTGTCCGGGGCGGCGGTCTGGGGCTCTGCGGTCTCCTGGATCACATAGCCTGCCATGTTGAAGATCATTCTCTCACCTCCCGCGGCGGTAGTCGGAGCGGTGAGCTCCTGCCCTCGCCTGCCGGCGGCGCGCTTCGTTGTCCTCTCCCATGCAACGGCGGCGGACATCCCCGCAAAAAAGAGCAGACCCACGGCACGCCGTGGGCCTGCTTTCCGTTTTTTCTCAGCCTGCGTTCTTCAGGGCCTCGGTCAGCGCCTTGGCCAGCTGATCGGGGCAGGAGGTGGGCTTTCCGCCGCAGGAGATGCCCTGCATCCGCTCAATGGCGTCGGTAGCCTTCATGCCCACCACCAGGCGGGAGATGCCCTGCAGGTTGCCGCTGCAGCCGCCCTCCACCTTCACAGCCTTGATGATGCCGTCCTCCAGCTCCACCGTCATGCGGCGGGAGCATACGCCCCGGGGCGTATAGGTATAGGTCATGATCGTATTCTCCTTTTCCGTTACCGCGGCACCGGAAGGATCAGCACGTCCTTCCGGCGGCGCAGCGCGTATTCAATGGTATAGCGGGTACCGCCGGTGCTGCCGTCGTGGACCGCCAGCAGCAGGCTGCTGTGATCCACCATATAGCGGTTGCGCCGGTGCATACAGCCGGGGTCGTACTTCTCCTGCACCACCGTGCGGTAGTTGCACAGCGCCAGCAGGTCGCGGTACCGCTCCTGCTGCGCCGCCGTCCAGCCGTCGCTCTGGCTCAGGCAGGGAATGGCGGCCTCCAGGGTGATGTCCTGCACCCGGCGGCGCAGGTGCAGCACCTCCTCACAGAAGTAGGTGTCGCAGCCCCGGGCCATGCCGCAGATGAAGTGGCGGTAGCCGTCGGCATACGCCTTCTCCACCATTTCGCGGATGGACGCCTTCAGCGTCAGGCAGCGCTCGTCACGCTCGTTATCGCCCCAGGGCAGCTTCTCGGGCCGGTGGCCGGAAAAGCTGCAGCTGATCTGCGGCGCACGCATATGGGCCACCTCCCCTTTTTCCTGTCTCCGGAGCAGGCGCTATCTGCCCCAGCGATCCCGCACGGCATCCGCCAGGGCGCCGATGCCGCCTGCCAGGGCATCCTGCCAGTCGTCGCCGGTGTCATCATCGGTGTCCGGCTCCGTATCGGCGGTATCGTCGTCATAGTCGCCGGTGCTGCTCCAGCCGGGCGGCAGCTCGGTGCCGTCGCCGCCGATAGCGTTGCCCCAGCGGACATATTCACTGTCCTCCGCCACGATATCCGGGAATCTGGCAAAGTAGTCGCGGTAATAGTTCAGCATCATGCCGCCCTCATGCATGGTGCACAGCTCCGTGGGTTTATTGTCCGCCGCCACCCATTCGGTGCGGACGCGGCTGCCGCGGGGATCGCTCTCGCACAGGTTGGTGGCCAGCATACCGCTGTCGGCGCAGACCGTCACCTGCACCAGATCGCTGCTGGAGAAGAAGCTCTTGTTCTCCAGATTCTCGTGGATCCGGGACATGACCTGCTTCCACAGCGCCGCCGCCGGGTTGATGCCGCCGGAGGACACGCGGCTGTTGCTCTCGTAGCCCACCCAGCAGGCGCCCACATAGTAGGGGCTGTAGCCCACGAAGTAGCGGTCCTTCTGGTCGTTGGTGGTACCGGTCTTACCGGCCAGGGTCATGCCGCTGAAGTTGGCGGAGGAGCCGGTGCCGCCGTTGACCACGTCGTGGAGGATGCTGTTCATCAGCGCGGCGGTGCTGGACTTCATGGCCACGTTGGACTGGATCTCATTCTCCAGGATCACGTTGCCGTTACTGTCCTCGATACGGGTGAAGGTACGGGGCTTGGTATAGATGCCCTCGTTGACGAAGGCGCCGTAGGCCGCCGCCATTTCCTCGGTGGTGACGCCGTTGGCGTAGCCGCCCAGGGCCATGGCGCCCACCTGCTCGCTGTCGGACTGGGTCAGGGTGGTGAAGCCCAGGCGGCTGGTCATGAAGTCATAGGAGTTCCAGGTGCCCAGGGCCATATTCACCCGCACGGCGCAGGTGTTCAGGGACTGCACCAGCGCGCGGCGCACGGTGACCAGACCCTGGAAGCGGCCGTTGTCGTTCTTGGGATAGGGGCTGTCGTTCAGCTCCAGCACCGGATAGTCGTCGATGGTGGACGCGCCGGTGATGACGCCCTGATCCAGTGCGGGGGCATAGGTGCTGATGGGCTTGGCGGCAGAACCGCAGGGCCGCACGGAGGTAGCCCAGTTCCAGCCGCGATCCGCCGTCTTGGCGCCGGTGCCGCCCACCATGGCCACCACATAGCCGGTATAGGGGTCGATGACGGTGATGGCGCCCTGGAGCTGCTCGGTTTCACCCTTGCTGTTGGTGCGGGTATAGGGGGTGTTGCTGAGATCCTCGAACACGCTCTCGGCGATCTTCTGATACTCATAGTTCTGGGTGGTATAGATCTTATAGCCCTTGCTGAACAGCGCGTTCTCCGCCGTACTGTGGTCATAGCCGAACTCGTCCATCAGCGCCTGGATCACATCGTCGATCAGGGCGTCGGTGAAGTAGGAGTTGCGGGCCTTGTACTGGGCTACGGCCGGTGTGCCCTCCTGCTGCTGATCCTCGCTGGTGTCCACCACGGCGTCGCCGTAGTAGTTGCCGGTATTGCTGTAGCCGTTGGTGAAGATGACCTCCTCCGCCTTGGCGGCGTCATACTCCTCCTGGGTGATCTTGCCCTGATCCAGCATGGCGTCCAGGATCAGGATCTCGCGCTTGCGGTTCTGCTCCCGGCTCCACTCGCTTTCAAAGGGGCCGTACTGGCTGGGGTTGTTGGTGATACCGATCAGGCTGGCGCTCTGGGCCAGCGTCAGCTCGCTGGCACTCTTGCCGAAATAGGTGCGGGCCGCCGCCTCCACGCCGTAGCAGGACTGACCCAGGCAGATACGGTTCAGGTATGCCTCCAGGATCTGGTCCTTGTCATAGCGCTTCTCCAGCTCCAGCGCGCGGTAGATCTCCACCACCTTGCGCTTGACGGTGCTCTCGTTGTCGCCGGTCACGTTCTTGATGAGCTGCTGGGTGATGGTGGAGCCGCCCTGCACGCCCCGGCCCGTCAGGGTGCTGAGGATGGCGCGCACCGTACCACGGAAGTCCACGCCGTTGTGCTTTTCAAAGCGCTTGTCCTCGATGGCGATGGCGGCATCCTTCATGTACTGGGGGATGTTCTCCAGGTCGATCCAGATGCGGTTCTCGCCGTCGCTGTACAGGGTCTGGTACATGACCCACTCATCGGTCTTGGCGTCCAGATAGTACAGCTCCGTGGAGACCTTGGTCTCCAGCTCGTCCACATAGACCTCCACATTGCCCTTCAGTGATGTGTTGATCCAGGTGAGAAAGATCCCGGTGAAGATGGCGATGGTCAGTGCCAGCACCAGCAGGATCGTACCGATGACGAAGCCGGCCCGGCCCTTCTTCCTGGGACGGGGCGCGTGCTGCGTCTCCTGATAGGTCTCTTCCGTTCGTTGACCGGCGCTCTGCTGTGGGCGGCCAAACAGGCCGCGGCGCTTCTTCTTGTTCTCGCTCATAACAGGGCACCTCCTTTTCTTTTTTGTAATATAGGTACATCGGGGACGGCGTCCTGCCGGTGTACATACTAGCCCATTTTTATGCTATTCTAGTATTGTACCACATCTGTCAAATGTTAAAAACCCCTTCTTTTGACAAAAATGTGCCAAAATTCAGGCGTATCGTGCTGGGATCGGCGCGTTTCGCCTGCTTTTGCGTCTCTTCCCGAAAAAAAGTCACACCGCTTCGGCTTGCATTTCGGCGAAAGATAGGGTACAATAGCCCATATGCTGATAAGGAGGCACACATCTATGAGCGAAGATTTCGGCCCGAATTTCATCACCCTGACCGATGAGGACGGCAACGAATTTGAACTGGAGTATATCGACGCGCTGGAGGTGGACGGCCAGACCTATATGGCCTTCTTCCCCGCGGTGGAGGAGGACGGGGCCGACGAGGAGGATCTGGGCCTGGTGATCCTGAAGTCCATTATGGTGGACGGCGAGGAGCAGCTCTCCACCCTGGACAGCGACGAGGAGCTGGAGCGGGTCTATGACCTGTTCATGGAGCAGCTCATGGCGGACGAGGAAGAAGATTCCTGAAAAAAAGTACAAATTTCTCTTTTCTTTTTCCTTTCGCTGTGGTATACTATGCCCAAGGCAAACGGATCCTATGACCCGCGCGCCGCACAAACGATGTATACGGGTCTTTTTTATCCTCACATCTTGTTATAGGGGATGTCGGATCAGCATGTGGTTTGCAGGCCTCCCGGCTGCTGTTTGCGGCTGGATGATGGAAGCAGTAAAGCAAGCTGGAGACAACCCACCTGCTAGGAAACGGTGCAGGTTATAACTTGGCCCGATGCAACCGAGAAGCAGCCGCAAGGCTGCTTCTCTCTCTTTTTCTGGAAAACGCCGCCCTTGCACCGCGGCGACGAAGCTGATACAATGAAGCATACAAAAGCAACAGGAGGTACCGCCATGTTCGGTCCGGATCCCAACGCCATCTATCCCAACGAGAGCATCCGCCAGGTGGTGTACATCAAAAACGTCATCACCCGCCCCAACATCCTTGTGGGGGACTATACCTATTACGACGACCCGGACGGCGCGGAGCGGTTCCAGGAGCATGTGACCCACCACTATGACTTCATCGGCGACCGGCTCATCATCGGCAGATTCTGCGCCATCGGCCGGGGCGTGGAGTTCATCATGAACGGCGCCAACCACCGGATGGCCTCCCCCACCACCTATCCCTTCAACATTTTCGGCCATGGCTGGGAGAAATGCACGCCCTCGCCGGCCCAGCTTCCCCTGAAGGGCGACACCGTGGTGGGCAATGACGTGTGGATCGGCCAGCATGTCACGGTGCTGCCCGGCGTCCACATCGGCGACGGGGCCATCATCGGGGCCAATTCCGTGGTGTCTGGCCATATCCCGCCCTACACCGTTGCCGCGGGCAATCCCTGCCGGGTGATCCGCCCCCGGCTTGACCCGGAGCTGACCGCCTATCTGCTGGAGCTGCAGTGGTGGGACTGGGACGCGGAGAAGATCTTCCGCAATCTGGACGCCCTGTGCAGCGGCGACCTGTCGAAGATCCGGGGGATCATCTGACCGCAGCAAAAACGGGAAGGCCGCAGCCTTCCCGCTTTTCATTCTGTTGTCTCCCCGTGGCGCAGCACGAACCGGGCAAACGCCTCGTAGGTGTAGCCCTCCATTTTCTCATGATCCGGATAGACGTTGGAGAAGCAGGCCGGGATCTCATGGCGGCTCAGGTTCTTCTGGATGCAGGGCGTGCAGCCCCGGTCATGGTTCCGGGGATGGTTGGGGCACCGGACATTGGTGCAGGTGCAGAGCCGCACCGCCTGCTCCGCGGTCGAGGAACCGGTCTTGCTGTAATCAGGCATTGTATATCACCCCTTGGGGGTATTGTAGCAAAGATCAGTGTGGTACGCAAGTCATACCGCCTGATCCCCTGCGGCGCGATGTGGGCATCGCGCCCTACGAAGTTACACATAATAAGAAACACCATCCGAATGGATGGTGTTTCTTATTATGTTGGCG
>USAT01000114.1 GCA_900552725.1 uncultured Eubacteriales bacterium
GATCGGAGGCTAAAAACATGCCACCGGCATGTTTTCTTAACGCCCCGACGCCGCTCCCCCCACACAACAACAAGACCGCGGAGCCATCGCTCCGCGGCCTTGTCCGCAATACCCCTTGTTTTCCTCGTCAGCGGCAGTCCTTGCTGTCCTTGGCGTTCTTGTTGTTCTTGGTGTTCTGGGTATTCTGGGTGTTGTTCTGGGTGTTCTGTGCGTCCTTGGTGTTCTTGCAATTCTTGTTTTCCATGAATTTGCACCTCCTTTATCTGTGCAAGCCTAGGATGTCCCGGAAAAATGCCGTCTATGCATGGAAAAAACAAAAATATCAGGCAAATTTGTGTTGACAAACTTCTTCCGAACAGGTATAATACTTCTGCAAAACAAAGAAGGTCGGTGCATCCGCCTCACCTCCCGCCCACGGCAAAGAGGTCAACAGCGATTTACAAAAGCCCGTAAAACCGGCTTTTTGATGTTGCGCGGATGCATAGCTGCATTCGCGTTTTATTTTTGATTGGAGGTGCTTGTAGTATTAGCAAGGTAGTGCATCAACTGAACGAGGACATCAACGACCGCGAGATCCGGCTCATCGGCGAAAACGGCGAGCAGATGGGTATCGTATCGTCGGCCGAGGCGCTGCACATCGCAGAGGAGCGCGGTCTCGATCTGGTGAAGATCTCTCCCCAGGCTGTCCCCCCCGTATGCAAACTCATGAACTATGGCAAGTATCGCTTTGAGCAGAGCAAACGCGAAAAAGAGGCCCGTAAAAACCAGCATGTGGTGGAGATCAAGGAGATCCGCATGTCCCCCGGCATCGACGTGGGCGATTTCAACACCAAGCTGAAGAACGCCCAGAAGTTTCTGGCCGACGGCAACCGCGTCAAGGTGTCCGTCCGGTTCCGCGGCCGCGAGATGGCCCATACGGAGATCGGCCGTGACCTGCTGACCAAGTTTGCCGAGCAGTGCGGCGAGGTGGCCAGCATGGAAAAGGCCGCCAAGATGGAAGGCCGCAACATGTCCATTTTCCTGGCTCCCAAGGCCGGTAAATAAAATTTGTATTCTTTTGTGACCACGCAATCGTAGGAAGGAGAAACAACTATGCCTAAACTGAAGACCCATAGCGGCGCAAAGAAGCGCTTCAATCTGACGAAATCCGGCAAGGTCAAGAGAGCTCACGCATTCAAGAGCCACATCCTGACCAAGAAGGACACCAAGCGCGGCCGTCGCCTGCGCACCGGCACTTATGCCGACTGCACCAACGAGGCGACCATCCGCAAGATGATCCCTTACAAATAAGAGACGGAATCGTTAGAATAGGAGGCTAATTAGATATGGCACGTGTTAAAGGCGCAATGATGACGCGCAAGAGAAGAAATAAGATGCTGAAGCTGGCCAAGGGCTATTGGGGCGCCAAGTCCAAGCACTTCAAGATGGCCAACGAGCAGGTCATGAAGTCTCTGACCTACGCTTATGTGGGCCGCCGCCTGAAGAAGCGGGACTTCCGTCAGCTGTGGATCACCCGCATCTCCGCCGCCTGCAAGATCAACGGCATGAACTATTCCACCTTCATGCACGGTCTGAAGCTGGCTGGTGTGGAGATCAACCGCAAGATGCTGTCCGAGATGGCCATCAACGACGCCGTGGCGTTCACCGCCCTGTGCGACATGGCCAAGGCCAAGCTGGCGTAACCGAACATACGAAGAACACCTGCCGCGGGCAGGTGTTCTTTTTTGTCCGAACCGGCCGCCGCAGGCGTTCCTTTATGCAATGTCACCAACAAATGGCAGTCAAAAGCCGTCATTATCCCGAAAGGCTTCTCCTGTGGCGAAACACACAAAAACAGTAGGTGGAACCTGTCGTTTTTTCTTGCAAATGGCCGGAATGTGAAAATAGGGGTTGACAAATGGCCCCGAAAGCGTTACTATGCCACCATCCAAGGCGGACACGCCATTGAGAACCGAGGAAAGGAGAAAATCAGTGATGAAGAAGCTGAGCGCCGTGATGATGATGTCTATGGAGATGTGCATGTGCCCCATGTGCATGTTTCGTCGCGCCCAGATTGGTCAACTGATTTTCCCTGACGGTATGGCGTCCTGCTGAACACAGGATGAACAACAGTCTTAAACGGTGGAAGGTCGATTGACCTGCCACCGTTTTATTTTTGTTCTTCACCCGCAAACCTACATTGATGAAAAAAGGAGACAAACATCATGAAAAAGCACAACTACTTCGTGAAGCTGGCCGCGCTGGCGCTGGCGCTGGTCCTGACCCTGAGCCTGACCGCCTGCGGCGGCAACAGCACCCCCGCCGCTGACGGCGACGGCGACACCCAGCCCGTCATCAAGATCGGCGTTCCCAACGACACCACCAACGAGGCCCGCGCCCTGCTGCTGCTGCAGGAGAACGGCATCATCAAGCTGGCCGACGGCGCCGGCATCACCGCCACCAAGAACGACATCGTAGAGAACCCCTACAACGTGGAGATCGTCGAGGCTGAGGCCGCGCAGCTCCCCAACCAGCTCCAGGATTATGACTACGCCGTCATCAACAGCAACTACGCCATCAGCGCCGGCCTGAACCCCGTGAATGACTCCCTGCTGATCGAGGGCAGCGCCTCCGCCTATGCCAACATCCTGGCCGTGAAGGAGGGCAGCGAGAACGAGCCCAAGATCCTGGCCCTGAAGGCCGCTCTGGAGAGCCAGCAGGTAGTGGACTACATCAACGAGACCTATAACGGCTCCGTCGTCTCCGTGGTGGAGAACCCCACCGACGGCTATGACGCCACCGTGGATTACGACGCACTGAACGGCGAGACCATTAAGGTCGCCGCCACTCCCGCTCCCCACGCCGAGATCCTGGATGTCGTGAAGACCATCCTGGCCGCCAAGGGCATCACTCTGGAGATCCAGGTTTTCAATGACTACGTCCAGCCCAACACCGCCGTCGAGGAGGGTGCCGTGGACGCCAACTACTTCCAGCACCTGCCCTATCTGGATGACTTCAACGCCCAGAAGGGTACCCACATCGTCTCCATCTCCGCTGTCCACGTTGAGCCCATGGGCCTGTACGGCGGCAAGCAGACCACTCTGGACGCTGTGACCGCCAGCAAGTAAGGAAGAAGGAGGGAGACGTCCATGATCGAACTGAAACACGTCAGCAAGACGTTTGATTCCGGCACCGCCGGAGGGGTAGACGCGCTCAAGGACGTCTCCCTTACCATTGAGGACGGGGACATCTACGGCATCATCGGCATGTCCGGCGCCGGCAAGAGCACGCTGGTGCGGTGCATCAACCTGCTGGAGCGTCCCACCAGCGGCGAGATCGTGGTGAACGGCCAGCGGCTGGACACCATGACCCCCGCCCAGCTGCGTGAGGCACGCCGCGGCATCACCATGATCTTCCAGCATTTCAACCTGCTGATGCAGCGCACCTGCCTGAAGAACGTGTGCTTCCCCATGGAGCTGGTGGGCGTGAAGAAGGATGAGGCCGAAAAGCGCGCCCGCGAGCTGCTGGAGCTGGTGGGCCTGCCGGACAAGGCCAACGCCTATCCCGCCCAGCTCTCCGGCGGCCAGCAGCAGCGCATCGCCATTGCCCGCGCCCTGGCCACCGATCCCAAGGTGCTGCTGTGCGACGAGGCCACCAGCGCCCTTGACCCCAAGACCACCCGGCAGATACTGGAGCTGATCCGGGACATCAACCAAAAGCTGAACATCACCGTGGTCATCATCACCCATCAGATGAGTGTGGTGAAGGAGGTCTGCTCCCACGTGGCCATACTGGACGACGGCTGTGTGGCCGAATCCGGCATGGTGGGCACGGTGTTCGCCGCGCCAAAGTCCGAGGCCGGACGGCGGCTGGTGTTCCCCGGCGGCGCGGACGCGCAGGTATACAACCCCCAGGACGAAAAGCTGGTGCGGCTGGTGTTCAAGGACAGCAAGACCACCAGTATTCCCCTCATTGCCCGGCTGGCGGCAGAGGAGGGCGTCTTCTGCAACGTGATCTCCGCCAGTACCCAAAAGCTGTCCGAAACGGTATACGGCAGCATGATGCTGGGCATCCCCAGCACGCAGTACGATAAGGCCGTGGCCTTTATCCACAATGTGGCCAATGTTCAGGTCGAGGAGGTGGACCACCATGTACAGTAATCTGTTCTCCGCCCAGTCCGTACAGGATCTGATGAGCGTGCTGCCCTCCCTGCCCTTTGCCATCTGGGAGACGTTTTACGTCACCGTGGTCAGCACGGCGCTGTCGCTGGTGCTTGGCCTGCCCTTGGGCGTGCTGCTGGTCGCCGGCGAGAAAAACGGCGTCCTGCCCCTGCCCCGCTGGCTCATGCAGGTCATCAACGTCATCATCAATCTGCTGCGCTCCATCCCCTTCCTGATCCTGATGATCATGGTCTTCCCTCTCTCCCGTCTGCTCATTGTGGGCACCACGGTGGGCACCACGGCCACCATCGTTCCGCTGGTGGCGGCGGCGTTCCCCTTTGTGGCACGTCTGGTGGAGAGCAGTCTCCGCGAGGTGGACGGCAATATCATCGAAGCTGCCCAGAGCATGGGCGCCACCCCCATGCAGATCATCTGCAAGGTAATGATCCCCGAGAGCGTTCCCTCCCTGATCCAGAATGTCACCATCGCGCTGACCACCATTCTGGGCTACTCCGCCATGAGCGGCATCATCGGCGGCGGCGGCCTGGGCAAGATCGCCATCGACTACGGCTACTATCGCTATAAGTACCTGGTGATGCTGGTGGCGGTGGTCATTCTGATCCTGTTGGTGCAGCTGTTTCAAAGCGTGGGTACCTGGCTCAGCAAGCGGTGCGACAAGCGTTTGAAGCACTGATCCCGTCTTCTGTTCCCTTCGGCTTTCGCCGAAGGGAATATTTTTTCCGCCGCCCCATTTTTCACCTTGACATTTCTCCCGAAATCGTGTATGATATTCGAGGTTGTAAAGGCATATAACTTTACAGAAGGAGGCCACACCGTGAAAAACCAGACATACCGCATGACCATGCTGTTCGATTTTTACGGCGATATCCTGACCCCACGGCAGCGTGAGCTGTTCGACCTGTATTATAATGAGGACCTGTCCCTGGCAGAGATCGCGGAGAACTGCGGCATTTCCCGGCAGGGCGTACGGGACGTGATCGTTCGCGCGGAGAACGCCATGACCGAGCTGGAGGACAAGACCGGCCTGGTCCGCCGCTTTTTGCAGATGCAGCAGCACGTGGACCGTATCATCACCGCTGCCGGAGACATTAAAACCATCAACTACCGGCAGTACGAAAATCCCCGGTTAGAGGAATTGGCGGAGACGATCTTGGACGCTGCCGCCGCCCTGAAGGAGTAACGACCCATGGCATTTGAGGGACTTAGCGAAAAACTGAACGGCGTATTCAAGCGCCTGCGCGGTAAGGGCCGCCTTACCGAAGCCGATGTCCGCGAGGGTATGCGCGAGGTGCGTCTGGCCCTGCTGGAGGCCGACGTCAGCTATAAGGTCGTCAAGGACTTCGTGGCGGACGTCACCGAAAAGTGCGTCGGCACCGACGTACTGGACAGCCTGACCCCCGCCCAGCAGATCATCAAGATCGTAAACCAGGAGCTGACGGCGCTGATGGGCGGCACCAACGCCCGCCT
>USAT01000115.1 GCA_900552725.1 uncultured Eubacteriales bacterium
GATCCCAGTTGGAATAGATGTTCAGCCATGCGTACAGGCTGGGCAGCACGGCGATGGCCACCACCACCGCGCAGGCAAAGAAGCATTTGCTCAGCGTTTTGATGTCGGTTTTGAATACCGTCCAGATATTGCGCATAGTCCCTCCTGATGTTGTACAGGGTGATAATTCTACAATCTACCATTATACAGGAGCGATTTGGGAAAATCCACCTTTTTTCACGTTTTTTTGACAAAAGAAAACCTTATGGCAGACGGGACGAAATTTGTCGAATTATTTTGCGTCGCAAAGTATTGAAATGGAAAAGTATTTGTGCTATAAATAATGACGAAAGGGGCATGATGCCAGTGGCCAGGGATACGTCACAGAGCAACTACCGGCGGGGCGTCATGTCGCTGGTGATCCTCTCGCTGCTGCGGGAGGAGGATATGTATGGTTATCAGCTCTGCCAGGAGATCGCGCGGCTCAGCGGCGGGCGGCTGACCATACAGGAGGGGTCGCTGTACCCGGTGCTGTACCGTTTGCAGGATCAGGGCCTGATCTCCGAGGATCGGGTGCTGGTGGGCAGACGCATGACGCGGAATTATTACCACCTGGAGCAGGCCGGACGGGAACGTCTGGCGGAGATGCAGGCGGAGTATGAGGAGCTGACAGCAGGCGTTTTCGCCATTATCCACAGAGAGGAGCCGGCGCAATGACAGAAAAGACCATTCGCCGCTACTGCCGCGCTGTGGGCAGCTATCTCCCCTGCGCCCGGCGGCAGAAGCGGCAGCTTCTGCGGGATCTGCGCCAGCGGCTGGAGGAATACCGCGATGAGCATCCGGACGAGACATCGCCGGAGGAGCGCTTCGGAACGCCGCAGCAGGTGGCGGCAGGCTATGTGGATGACATGGATACCACAGAGCTGCTGCAGGCCCTGCGTTACCGGCGGCGTGTGATCACGGCGGTCGTGTCGGGCATCCTGGCGGCGCTGGTGGTTCTGACGGCGGCTCTATGTATGCAGCTTTGCGATTACCACCGGGCGATAAGAGGCTGGGGCGACCTCATAATTACAGAAAGAATAGAAGGAAATGCAACATGAAAAAATTAGTTACGCTGATCCTGACCGCGCTGATGATTCTTTCGCTGCTGCCTGTACAGGCATTTGCTGCTGACAGTAATGTCATCTATTATGACGACGGAAGCTATGCCGTTGTCACGATCGAGATAGACCAGCAGACCTTGACAAGGGCTTCTACCATAAAGGCGGGAACGGTCGCCTACAATCGTTACTCGACCGCCGGTACCCTTGAATGGACGGCTTCGATGAAGGCATCCTTCAGCTATAACGGCTCAACCTCCACCTGCATCTCGGTAAATATCCCGGTGGTGACCATCTACAACGATAACTGGAGCGTGGTCTCCCAGACCTCCTCCAAGAGCGGCAATACCGCCACGGCGAATATCACCATGGGATTGAAGCAAATCATTGGAACCTCGAAAGTGCCGATTACTCTAACGCTTTCTTGTGATAAATACGGCAATCTGTCCTGAGGTGGAAAAATGACCGGCCAGCGGCCGGTCATTTTTCCGTCTGCGGGTATCCGCACAAAGGTTGGCCCGCGGTCTCTCCGCGGGCCGCTTTGCACCAAAAAAAGCGGCGGTACTATGCAGCCCGCTAATTGTTTCCGCACCGGCAGCGTGATATGATGGTACCATCATATGACGGAAAAGGAGAGAGGAACCATGAAAAAGCTGCTGGCATTGGTGCTGTCCCTGGTGATGGCCCTGTCCCTGATCCCCACCGTGTGGGGCACGGAGCTTGACGATGTGTTTGCCCAGCTATGGGAAGCGGGGTATCGGGCGCCGACAACCGAACCGCGGATGGAGTTTCCCAGTGGTCTGGTGCGCGGCGTAGACTATGATTGCATCTATCAGTATGAAGAGAACTACAAGGACTACGTCCTGACGATCATCGTAAAGGAGGGCACGTCGGCCGACTGGGAGACGGCCTATCAGACGGCCTATCAGAATGATGGCGTGGATTCCGGCAATCTGGACATGGTCATCTTTATGCCGGAGCCGGACAGCGATGTGGTGCGCACGTCCCGTTCGCTGAACGGCAACATATCGGGAAGCCGGGTCAACAGCTTCATTTCCGGCACCGGTCTCGACTATACGGATCAGGTGCTGAAAACGCCGGGCACGGGTGTGAGCATTGCCGCGCTCAACAGGAGCGAGGATTCTGTCACCATCACGCCGGTGGAGGAAGGCGATATGTACTTCCTGATGCTGTATGACAAGGATAACGTGGAGAACAACGGCAACGAGACAAAGTGGCTCATCCACTACCGGGTGGTGAAGGAGAAGGACTTCGCCTACCGCGTTGCGCTTCCGAAGGTATACCCTGTGGACAGAAGCCGCATTGACATCAGCGGGGTGGATACCAGCCAGTGGCGTATCAGCGTCGAGGACGGCGTGGTGACAGCGCAGGCCCTGAATCCCTCCATTACCACTTGGCAGTATGTGGGCCATTGGATCGTGGAAGCACCCGATGGTTATACGGACGGCAATGGCAACGATGGTGTTGGCAATGACTTCTACGGCCCCGGTGTCAGTACCGCGAATTTTACCTGGTACGACCAGAACGGGCAGCCGCTGCAGGAGCGGCTGACGTTTATTGTGCGGAAGGCCGCCCCGTATTTCAAGGATGACTGTACACCGGCGGATTATCTGCTGGTGCCCACCTTGCCCAGCGGCGGTGTGCGGGTGGACTATGACCGGGATACCGGCATGTACCACACCGTCTTCGACAGATACATCGTGCCCACGGTGGCA
Source organism: uncultured Eubacteriales bacterium (assembly GCA_900552725.1). Classification (GTDB taxonomy): domain Bacteria; phylum Bacillota; class Clostridia; order Oscillospirales; family Oscillospiraceae; genus Vescimonas. The sequence continues at coordinate 2,816 of USAT01000115.1, forward strand.
GAACTGAGCAGCGCCATGGGAATTCCCGTGCCTGACGGGGCAAAGTCCTATCGCTATTTGCCCCAGACCACCAATCAGGACCCCTTTATTGTTGTCAGCGATCCCACCTATCTCAACGCCTTGAAGCAGGGCAACCTCCATGCGGTGGATGACCCGGAGGGCTATATCCTGCCCATTGCCAACCTCGACAAGGTCGTGCTGCGGGACGAGCGGATGACGGTGTACTTCATGTATTCCCAGTATTATACCGTCCGCGTGATCCAGTGGTACAGCGACGAGGCGGGCACGGAGACCATGGGCGCTCCGGTGTATGTGTTCGGCTATAACGACGGCTTCGTCTGGTCGACCACCACCGAATCTGTCAGTCAGGTGACTGGCGCGGTAACGGCTCCCGTGCTGGAGGGCCAGACCGGCCTGACCCTGACCGGCGTGCGCTATCCCCAGGAGAGCAGCGGCAATACCCTGTATATCGAGCTGTCGGCCTCCGGCGAGGTGGGAGACAGCAACGTGGTCTATCTGCCCTACAGCTATTTTGACGGACTGTCCTACGAGCTGGCTGTAGAACGCAATCTGCCCGACCCGGTGATCCATCACTACAACGAAGCGCGCAGCGAATACACGGATATTCGGGGTGAGTATACCGAATATGGCATAAAGTTCACAACGCCCTTCTTCTCGCCCTTCACCGTCACCTGCGCACCCCTGCGGGGCGATGTCAACGGCGACGGCAAGGAGCCGGATATCACCGACGTGGCCTGCCTCTATGAGCAGCTGCTCACCGGCGGCGGTGACACGAAGTGGGAAGGCAAGATGCTGGACGCCGCCCTGGATGTGAACGGCGACGGCCAGGCGGATGTGTACGATCTGCAGCGGCTGTATGAATACGTCAGCGGGATCGACAGTAAATGGTAAAGATCAAAAAAATGACCGGCCGCCTGGCCGGTCATTTTTCTTCAGCGCAGACAGCCTTTCACGTCCTCCAGGGCGCTGTCCATGGCCTTGCCCATGCGCTCCATCGTCTTACTGACGGCGCGGCGGGCCTTCCGGTCAGAGGACATGCGGTCCACCGTGGCGCCGGCCACCATGCCCAGGCACAGACCGCTGACGAATGCGGCGATTTTCATGTTTCATCCACTCCTTTTTCATCGTCTGCCGTCAGTTTGCCCGGAAAAAGGGCGAAAAACACGGGACATTACTTGCCAAAACAGGCGCGGAATGGCACAAATGAAAATTTCGCGGCAAAAAATAGGAGTTGACGCGGCGCGTGATCTGTGGTAAGATACACTATGGCTTTTGAGCCGATAAACAGAGTACGGCGAGGAACCGGATCTCATAGAGACGCTTGTGTGGCTCAGCTGGCAGAGCAGCTCACTCGTAATGAGCAGGTCGCCGGTTCGAATCCGGCCACAAGCTCCAGACTCCTCGCGGATGACGCGAGGAGTTTTTCTATGTACAAGAACAGCGACAAACGATATACGGTTTCCATGAAGAACGCGGAGGCCTCCGTTCGTATGGAGGGCTGTCAGGTGACACCCCAGATGCGGGAGCAGTGCCAGCGTGTGCTGCGGGGCGAGGTGACCACGGCGGAGCTGCTGCGGCGTTTTTCCAAACCAGCCGAGAGGTGACGATGATATGGCTACAGCATCGATCCTATTCAGGACAACTGCTACCCCGGCACAGCGGTGCTGGTGAACAAATAAAGTGATTTCATACAAAAAGAGCGTTTGGAGTTCTCTCCAAACGCTCTTTCTTGCGTTTATCACACCACCTGGAACAGGAAAAACTTCAGATAGTTCGTCTCCTCCACGCCCCAGAGGATGGGGTGGTCGGCGCACTGCTGGCGGGCCTCGATCTGCCGGAGCTGCACCCCGGCGTCACGGGCGGCGCTGTGGAGCATTTTGATGAACAGCTCCTCGGTGGCGAAGTGGCTGCACGAGCAGGTGGCCAGATATCCGCCCCGGGGCAGCAGCTTCATGGCCCGGTAGTTGATCTCCTTATAGCCGCCCATGGCGTTGTGTACCGTCTTGCGGCTCTTGGTGAAGGCCGGGGGATCGAGGATGATGAAATCGTACTTCCGGGGCTGCTTCTCCAGCTCCGGAAGCAGGTCGAACACGTTGGCGGCCACGCAGTCCATGACGCCGTCCAGCCCGTTGCGGCGGGCGTTCTCCGCCGCGCACTGCACGGCGAACTCCGACACGTCCACGGCGGTGACGTGGGCCGCGCCGCCCCTGGCGGCGTTCAGGGCGAAGCTGCCGGTGTGGGTGAAGCAGTCCAGCACCGCCTTGCCCTTTGCCAGCTTTGCCACGGCAAGGCGGTTATACTTCTGATCCAGGAAAAAGCCGGTTTTCTGGCCGTTTTCAAAGTCTACCGTGTAGACGATGCCGTTTTCCGTGATGTCCACGGTGGTCTTCTCCGGCGGCGTCTCGCCGGGCAGGGCGTACCAGCCCTTGTTCTGCGCCATGCCCTCCCGCTCCCGCAGGGCCACGTCGTTGCGCTCGTAGATGCCGCGGATATCCTGGCCGTCCTCCCGCAGCACTTTCACCAGCAGGGGGAACAGCCGGTCCTTGATGCGCTCCATGCCCAGGCTCAGGGTCTGGGTCACCAGCACGGACTCGAACCGGTCCACCGTCAGGCCGGGGAACAGGTCGGCTTCGCCGAAGATGACGCGGCAGCAGCGGCTGTCGGTCTCGCCCATGACGGTCTTGCGGTAGTCCCAGGCGTAGCGGACGCGGCGCTCCCAGAAGGCGTCGGAAAAGTCGTCGTTGGCGTTGCGGCTGAGAAGCCGCACGCGAATTTTGGAGTGGCTGG
>USAT01000116.1 GCA_900552725.1 uncultured Eubacteriales bacterium
CCGGCGGCAGACGCCGCCGGCGGGGACGGTCTCGCTGGTGAAGCGCTTTTCTTCGCCGGATACAGCCGCCCGGATGCGCAGAAACTCCTGGCCCCGGTCGGTGGGCTGCACCACGAAGGTGCCGCACACCGTCTGGCCGTGGACGGTCATGTGCTGATGACCCGTCAGCAGGATGTCGAAGTCCAGCTCCTGACACAGGCGATAGGCCACGTTCTCATGGGTAGTGGACAGCACCCGGCCCGTGGCCAGATCCCGCTCGAAGCCGCCGTGATAGATGCACAGCGTCACGTCCACCTGGCCCTTCAGGGCTTCCAGCGCCGCACGGGCGGCGGGGATGGGATCGTTGACGGTGACGCCGGACAGGTGCTCCGGACGTTCCCAGATGTTCACATAGTCGGTGACAATGCCCACGATGCCGATCTGCAGGCCGTTCTCCAGCGTGTGGATGCGGGCGGGGAAGCGCACCCCCGCGCCGTCCCAGCGGACGTTTTCGCAGACGCAGCGGGCATGGAGGGCGTTGAGATAGGTGTCCAGATACGCCATGCCGTAGTTGAAGTCGTGGTTGCCCAGGGTCACATAGTCATAGCCGCAGCGGTTCATCATCTCGGCGAACCGGCTGGCGTCGCCCAGGGTATCGTGGCAGTAAGCGCCCAGGGGGGAACCCTGGAGGATGTCGCCGCCGTCGATGATCAGGGTGTTGCCGTCCTTCTGAAACTGGCTGGCGCACTTGAACAGGCCGATGTCCCGCTCTTCACGGCTGCGGTAGTCGGTGGGGTAGATATAACCGTGGAGGTCGGAGGTGAAGTAGATGGTAAAGTTTTTCGTCTCCATCGTTTCACCCCCGTGCCAGCTTGACGCGGATCCGGGAGGAGATCCACTCGATGATCAGCACCAGAATGATCAGCCCCAGCAGGATGGCGCCCACCTCGTTCCAGCGGTAGGAGCTCATGGCGAAGATCAGCGGCGCGCCGATACCGCCGGCGCCCACCAGACCCAGCACCGTGGCGTCACGCAGGTTCATGTCGAAGCGGTAGATGATGGTGGAGGTGAAGTCCGCCGTCAGTTGGGGCAGGATACCGTAGCGGATCTTCTGGAAGGTGGTGCAGCCTGCGGCGTCCAGGGATTCCAGGATCCGCTTGTCCAAGTCCTCGATGCTTTCTATGAACATCTTGGACACCATGCCGATGGAGCACAGGGACATGGTGAGCAGTCCCGCGAAGGGGCCGGGGCCGGTGACGCGGATGAACATCAGACCATAGACAAAGGCAGGGATGGTGCGGATGGCCGCGATGACCACCCGGCCGATCAGGGCGATGGGCCGGGGCACCAGATTGCTGGCGGAGAGGAAGGACAGGGGCAGCGAGATCACCGCGCCCACGATGGTGCCCAGAAAGGCGATGCAGAAGGTCTCCAGCAGCAGATAGGGTACGCCGTTGGTGCCCAGGGTGAACAGCAGCTTGCCGGAGGGGTGGAAGATGCCGGAGATGATGTTTTTCGCCACCTCAAGGCCGTTGCTGGTGGGGGTGCTGATCCGTACCGCCGTGCCGGACCAGGCCAGCAGGCAGGCCACGATGAAGGCGGCCAATAGCTGCCACAGCCACGTTTTCGGCGCGGAGGCATAGGCTTTTTGAATTTTCTGTTCCATACTGCCTCCTTACGTCAAGCGCTTGCGCAGGCCGTGGCTGATGCCCTCGATGACCATGACGGCCACGAACAGGACAATCAGGATCATGCCAAGGCTGTCGTACTCACGCCAGCCGATCTTTTCATTCATGATAAGGCCCAGACCACCCGCGCCCACATAGCCCAGGATGGAGGCGTAACGCACGTTGCCCTCCAGGCAGAACAGGGACACGGACAGATAGGTGGGCAGCACCTGGGGGAATACGGCGGTGGTGAACGCCTGCAGACGGGTAGCGCCCAGAGCCTCCATGGCCTCATAGGGTCCCATGTCTACGGTCTCGATGATCTCGAAGAGCTGCTTGCCCACATAGGCGAAGGTGAACACCGCAATGGCGCAGGTGCCCGCCATGGTGCCCAGACCGAAGATATAGGTGGCGATCAGGGCGCACACCAGCGTGGGCAGCGTCCGCACCAGACTGAGGAACAGCCGGACGATGAACACCACCACGCGGTTGGTGACGATGTTGCTGGCGGCGGCGATGGCAAAGGGAACGGCCAGCACCGCGCCCACAAAGGAGCCCAGGAAGGACATCTTGATGGTGTCCCACAGGGGCTGCCAGATCTTGGCCAGATACCCGGTGTTGGGCGGGAACATGGCCGTGAGGATATCGAAGAATTTGCTGCCCTTTTTCACCAGCACCGCGAAGTTGAAGCCGGTGATGTGGACGGACAGCGCGCCCAGGGCCACCACGATCAGGATGATCAGCGGCGCGCGGCTGCGCTTTTCCTCCACCACCGCGCCGTTGGGCAGCGTATAGCGGCGGGGCTTGAACAGACGGTCGTACAGGCTCATGCGTCTGCCTCCGTCTCGCTGTCGTCGCCGTAGATGGCGCTGAGCACCGCCTTGTCCACGTTGGCGGAGGGGCCGTCATAGACGATCTTGCCGGCGCGGATGCCGATGATGCGCTCGGCGTACTCCAGGGCCAGCTCCACATGGTGGATGTTCAGCAGGATGGAGATGCCCATCTCCTTGTTGATGCGGACGAAGTCCTGCATCACCTGCTTGGCGGTGACGGGGTCAAGGGCGGCCACCGGCTCGTCCGCCAGGATGATCCTGGGGTTTTGGGTCAGTGTGCGGGCCAGGGCTACGCGCTGCTGCTGGCCGCCGGAGAGCTGGTCGGCCCGCATATAGGCCTTGTCCAGAATGCCTACCTTGTCCAGGGACTCCAGCGCCTTGATCTTGTCTGCCTTCCGGAAGGCGCCCAGCAGCACCCGCCAGAAGGGCATATCCGGCACGCAGGCGGACAGAACGTTCTTGATGACGGTGGTGCGGGTCACCAGATTGAAGGACTGGAACACCATGCCGATGCCCCGGCGGAACCGGCGCAGACTCTTGCCGGACAGGGTGCTGACGTCGGTGCCGTTCACCGTCAGCGTGCCGGAGGTGATCTGGTGCATCCGGTTCACCGACCGCAGCAGCGTGGACTTGCCCGCGCCGGAGCGGCCGATGATGGCCACGAATTCCCCGTCCTGAATGGTCAGGTTCACGTCGTCCAGGCCCACCGTGCCGTTGGGATACACCTTGGATACATGGTCGAAAATGATCATATGGATTCCTCTTTTCCTGAAATAAAAACGCGGGGAGGACAGCGGAAGGTTTGATCCTTACAGTCCTCCCCGCGTTTGGGAAAGTGCTTTAGTTGGCGGCGGTCAGCTCCTGGATGAGCTTCTGCGCGGCGCGCTCGTTGTCGTAATCGGAGGCCTGTGCAACCTGATAGCCGTTGTGGCTGTAGATGGAGATGACTTCCTTACCGGCATCGGTGTTGCCGATGTTGATGAACGCCTGCTGCAGGGCAGCGATCAGGTCGGCGTCCATGATCTCGGAGTTCTTGCTGACGGAGATGGTGTCGTTATAGATGGGGGCGGTAACGCCGATGACGCCGGTCTCCTCCCAGATGGAGGCCTCACGGCCGAACTCGCTGTTCCAGCGCTCGGCATAGTCGCGGCGGGCGTCGGCATAGGTCACCAGCACGTCCACCTGGCCGGAGGCCAGACGGGCAAAGGCGCTGGCGTAGGAATCGGACTGCACGGCGCTCTTCAGATCAGAGATGCCCTTGCCGTAGTGATCCTGCAGCCACAGGGCGGGATAGATGTAACCGGCGGGGGAAGAGGTGCCCATGATGCTCCAGTTGGCGCTGTCCAGATCCTCCCAGGTCAGCTCCTCACCGTTGTTGACCTTGGCCAGCAGCTCCTGACCCTTGGCGGAGGGACCGGCGATAAACAGGGCGCGGTAGGAGACAGCCTGATTCTCGGAAGCCTCGGTGGGCTGGCCGTCGTTCCAATCCTTGGCGTTGTCGGAATCCTTGCTCAGGCCGTTGCGGGTAGCGGTCAGGATGACATCGGCGCCGTCATCGTACAGCACATAGGTGCCGCCGGGGATCAGGCCCACGTCGATGGTGCCGGCCTCAAGGCCTTCGCCAACGGCTTCGTAGGTGGTGCCGACGGTGATCTCCACGTCGCCCACCTCATAGCCCTGGGCGGCCAGCTCGTCCTTCAGCATCTGCTTCAGGGGCTCGGTGGCGGTGATGATCTCCTCAGGCTCACGGGAAGGGACGAACGCGACCTTCAGGGTCTCGATCTTCTTGGAACCCTCGGCGTCGCCGCCCTGCTGATCGTTGCCAGCATTGCCGCCGCAGGCCACGAGAGACAGGGTCATGACCAGCGCCAGCAGAAGCGCAAAAATCTTCTTCATTGTTTTTCCTCCAAATTGTGATATTGTTCCTGTGCCCGGACGGACTGTCCGGGACGCGATGGCGCATGATACGCAAAAGGCGCACCATACCGTCACACAGTATAGCACACCTTTGTGAGGAAAAATTTTTCGTTTTGGTAAAAAAAGTAATATCTTGTCAGCGGTGGCCGCCGTCGAAGTAGAAGGCCACCAGCTCCTCAAAGGCCAGGATCACATGGCCGAAGAAGGTGTTGGGCAGGCTGCCCGCCAGCGTCTGCTTGGAGCCGTCCACCACGAACACGATGTCCGACATCCGGGCCAGGGTGGAGTCGCTCCGCTTGGTGAAGGTGACGATCCGGTGACCGTTCTGGCGGGCGTGGCGCACGTCGTTCAGCACCGGGGCGGTCTCGCCGCTCTGGCTGACGGCGAACATCACCGGCGGCGCATCCTGATCTTCCGGCAGGTGGTGGGTGTCACGGAACAGCATATAGTCGTAGAAATGCACATTATTGAATACCATAAAGCCGCAGATGGACAGCCGCTGGGCGATATAGGAGCCGACGATGTTGGAAAAGCCCTCGCCGGTGGTGAACAGCTTGGCCGTGCGGGAGCCGTCCAGCAGGCTGCAGAAGTCGGAGATGAGCGCGTCGGAGTAGTTGTCGAGGAGGCTTTTCAGGCTTTCGGCGCTGCGGCCCTGACCATGGGAGTCGAACTGGCGGCTGAGGTAGTAGTACAGCTCGCTGTATCCGTCGAAGCCCAGGCGCTTGCACATCTTTACGATGGTGGTGGTGGAGAGGAAGTTCTCGTTGGCGATCTGCTGGATGCCCACGCGCTTTTCGCCCCGCTCAATATGGGCGGTGATGCTGGTGATCACCTTTTTCTCATCCTCGGAAAGCAGATTTGTCAACAGAAAATAGCCGTCGCCCACAGCGTATCCCTCCTTGCCGCAGTTGTTTTTCAATATTATAGCAAACCGCGGGCCGTCTTGCAATACAGCGCTGGGGATAATAACGAGAAAGCGCCCGGTCATTGACCGGGCGCTTTCTGTTATGGGATGTTTGGGTTCGATTACTGGGCGTCCTTGATGGCAGCCTGAGCGGCGGCCAGACGGGCGATGGGCACACGGAAGGGAGAGCAGGACACATAGTCCAGGCCCACCTTGTGGCAGAACTCCACGGAGGAGGGATCGCCGCCGTGCTCGCCGCAGATGCCCAGATGGATGTCGGGACGG
>USAT01000117.1 GCA_900552725.1 uncultured Eubacteriales bacterium
CCGCAGACTTTTCCTCCGCAGCCGGCGCACTGTCCTCGGCAGACGCCGCGGCGTCATCGGTCTTGCGGCGGCGATAGCCGCGCTTATCCTCCGGCAGGAAGTTCGGGCACTCGGGATTGGCGCAGAAGGGCTTGTTGAAGCCCTTACCGGCCTTCTTGAACATGGTCTTGCCGCACACAGGGCAGTCGTCCTTTACCGGCACGTCCCAGGTCATAAAATCGCAGGCGGGGAACTTGCCGCAGCCGTAGTTGGGGTAGCCGTTGCGGCTGGTCTTTTTCAGGATGCGTCCGCCGCACTTGGGGCAGCGGCCGGGCATTTCCACCACCAGAGGCTTGGTGAACTTGCACTCCGGGTAGCCGGGGCAGGCCAGAAACCGGCCGAACCGACCGGACTTGACCACCATGTTGCGGCCGCACAGGTCGCACTTCTCCTCCGTGACCTCGTCGGGCACCTTGAGATAGACGCCCTCCATATCCTTCTCCACCTTTTCCAGGTTCTCATGGAACGGCACGTAGAACTGGCGGATCAGGTCCTTCCACTTGACCTGGCCGTCCTCCACATCGTCCAGCTTCTGCTCCATACGGGCGGTGAACTTTACATCCACGATGTCCGGGAACCGCTGGCACATCAGGTCGTTGACCACGCCGCCCAACGGTGTCAGGCGCAGGTACTTGCCCTCCTTGATGACGTACTCGCGGTCCAGAATAGTGGACACAGTGGGCGCATAGGTGGAGGGGCGGCCGATGCCGTTCTCCTCCATGGTGCGGATAAGGGTGGCATCGGTATAGCGGGCCGGGGGCTGGGTGAAATGCTGCAGGGGCGCAAAGCCCACCGCCGTCACCTGCTCGCCCTCCTCCAGCGGCGGCAGGGGAGAGTCCTTCTCCTCCTTGTCGTCGTCCCGGCTCTCCTCATATACAGCGGTATAGCCGGCGAATTTCAGGTTGCTGGCGGAGCACCGCAGGGCATGGGCACCGGCGGCGATCTCCACGGAGATGCTGTCATACACGGCGTTGGCCATCTGGCTGGCCAGGAAGCGGCTCCAGATCAGTCGGTAGAGGCGGTACTGCTCCGGCGTCAGGTCGCCCTTCACCTGCTCCGGCGTCAGCGCCGGGTCGGAGGGACGGATGGCCTCGTGGGCATCCTGGGCCCCGGCCTTGGTCTTGTACTTCCGGGGCACGTCGGGGCAATAGGCCGCGCCGTAGCGGGACTGTATCAGCTCGCGGGCCTGGGCCTGGGCCTCGTCGGAGATACGCAGCGAGTCGGTACGCATATAGGTGATCAGACCCACGGTGCCCTCGCCGGTGATGTCCACGCCCTCATAGAGCTGCTGGGCGATGGCCATGGTGCGGCGGGGGGTCATATTCAGCTTGCGGGACGCCTCCTGCTGCATGGTGGAGGTGGTAAAGGGGGGCGACGGGGCGCGGTTCTTGTCGGTGCGCTTCACCGACTTCACGGCGAAGGCGGCGCTGCGCAGCTCGTCCATGATAGCCTGCACGTCCGCCTGGGTCTGGGGCTCGTATTTCTTGCCGTTCTGGCCGTAATAATGGGCCTTAAAAGGTACATTATCCCCGTTTTCCAGTACCGCATCCAGCGTCCAGTACTCCTGGGGCTGGAATTCGGCAATCTCCTGATCACGGTCAAAGACCATGCGGGTGGCCACGCTCTGGACCCGTCCGGCGGACAGGCCCCGGCGGATCTTCTTCCACATCACCGGGGAGATCTGATAGCCCACCACGCGGTCCAGCACACGGCGGGCCTGCTGGGCGTCCACCAGATCCTGGTCGATGGCCCGGGGATGGGCGATGCTCTCGCCCACCACCTTGCGGGTGATCTCGTTGAAGGTGACACGCTTGGCCTTGTCGTCCGGCAGGTTCAGCAGATGCTGCAGATGCCAGGAGATGGCCTCTCCCTCGCGGTCCGGGTCGGTGGCAAGATACACGGTGTCGCTGGCGGCAGCGTCCTTTTTCAGCTGCCGGATCAGCTCCTCCTTGCCGCGGATGGGTTTATATTCAGGTTCAAAATCGTGCTGGATGTCCACGCCCAGGGTGCTTTTCGGCAGGTCACGCAGGTGGCCCATGCAGGCCGTGACCTGATAGTCAGGCCCCAGATACTTGCCGATGGTCTTGGCCTTGGCCGGAGACTCCACGATCACCAGATTTTTTTTGCTCATGCTTTTAACTTCCTCTTTGCTTCCTTCTTACTCTTCCGGCAGCGCCACCGTGCGCACGAAGCTCCGCGCGCCGTTCTGGGCCACCCAGCCGCTGATCTCCAGCAGCGTCAACGCCGGCAGCACCCGCTGGATGGGCAGGCCGCTGTCCTCGGCCAGTTGGTCGGTCAGCAGCGGCGCGTCTGTGCGCAGGGCGCGCAGCACCGTGCGCTGCTCGTCCGACAGTCCGGCCAGTTCCTCCGCCGTCAGGCAGGGCAGGGCCGGTGCTTCGGCCTCCTCCGGCCGGGATGCGTTGGTTTTCGGTTTTTCCGCCGCCAGCTTGGGCTCTCCCGCCAGGCGGGGCAGCGGCGGCATAGGCGGCGCGGCGCGGCGCAGCTTGTGGGGGAACCGGCTCTCGTACTCCCCCAGGATATCCCAGGCGCAGGTGGCCAGGATAGCGCCTTCCCGGATCAGACGGTGGCATCCGGCGCTGTTGGGCGCGTCCACCGGGCCGGGGATGGCGAACACGTCGCGGCCCTGCTCCATGGCGTTTTCGGCGGTGATCAGCGCACCGGACTTCACCGGGGCCTCCACCACCACAGCGGCCACACTGAGGCCGCTGATGATCCGGTTCCGGACGGGGAAATGCCACGCCTCCGGCAGCGTCTGGGGCGGATACTCCGACAGGAGAACGCCGGTGGCGGCGATGTCCTCATACAGCCGCCGGTTCTCCGCCGGATAGACCACGTCCACACCGCCGCCCAGCACGCCGCAGGTAAAGCCGCCGAACCGCAGCGCGCCCCGCATGGCCGCGCCGTCGACGCCCTTGGCCATGCCGGACACCACCATGCCGCCCTGCTGGGTCAGCTCATAGCCCAGCTTTTCGGCACATTTGATGCCGTAGGGCGTGCAGGAACGGGTGCCCACCACGGCCACCGCCGCCTCTTCGTCAAAGAGGGGCATGGCCCCCTTGCCGTACAGCAGCAGGGGCGGCTGATAGATGTTCCGCAGCCGGTCGGGATACAGGGCGTCGGCCATGGTGATGATAAAGATGTCCTTGCGGGCGCAGTCCGACAGGATGCGGTCCGCCGCGGCCAGCGATTTGCTGCCCAGCAGCGCCGCCTGCTCCTTTTTCAGCCCGTCCACCTGCCACAGGGCCTCCTCGTCCGCGTAGTATATGTCCTCCGGCGAGGAAAAATGCTCCATCAGCAGCATCTTGCTGCTGTCCGTCAGGCCCGGCAGCGTGGTCAGCCAGACCCAGTATTTCAGCGCCGCCATGGCCCGCACCTCACTTTCCTGTTACCGATAGCTCTCCCACAACAGCACCGCGGCGGCGATGGCCGCGTTCAGGGATTCGCAGCGGTCTGTCATGGGGATCTTGATGGTCTTTTGGCACATGGCCAGCACCGTATTGCGGATGCCCTGCCCCTCGCTGCCGATAACGATGGCGCAGCGGTCAAGGGACACGTCCCGGACATCCACGGTATCCTCCCGCAGGGCCGTACCGTACAGGGGCAGGCCGCTGCGTGCCAGCAGGCCCGGCAGCTCCTCCGCCTTCATGCACCATACGGGGCGGCGGAACACCGCCCCCATGGAGGAGCGCACCGTCTTGACGCTCCACGGGTCGGCACAGCCCTCCAGCAGCAGCAGGCCGTCGAAATCAAAGGCGTCCAGAGTCCGCAGGATGGTGCCCACGTTGCCGGGATCCTGCACGCCGTCCAGCACCATATAGCGACTGCCGGGCAGCGTCTCAGGTGCTTCTCCGATCGGCAGCGTCACGGTGAACAGCGCGCCCTGGGGAGATTTCATCGGCGAGATGGAGGCCATCACGTCCTCCGGCACCTCCACCACCCGGACGCCCGCCGGGACGGACGGCAGGGCCGTACCGCCGGTAATGGCGATCTCGCGGATAGGGGCGTGCCATTTCAAAGCCTCCGCCAGCAGCTTGGGACTGTCGCCCAGGTACACGCCCTGCTCCCGGCGGTAGGCGCCGGACGCGGCCAGCTTTTTCATATGGACCAGCAGGGGATTGGCGCGGCTGGTGATCTTTTCCACGCTGACCGCCTCCTTTTTATTGGAATGGAAAGGCTGACCCGACAAGCTTTTGTCGGGTCAGCGGGGTTAAAAATGATGTGAACCGACTTCAGGCGTGATCAATAGAGCTTTGCACCGGCCGGAATGTGGGGATCCACCATCAGCAGATGCAGCTTCTCTTCTCCGTTTTCGTGGTGAACCGCAGAAATCAGCATACCGCAGGAGTCGATGCCCATCATGGGTCTGGGCGGCAGGTTGGTGATGGCGATGCAGGTCTTGCCCACCAGCTCCTCCGGTTCATAGTACTCGTGGATGCCGCTCAGGATCACGCGGTCTGTGCCGGTGCCGTCGTCCAGAATGAACTTCAGCAGCTTCTTGGACTTCTTCACAGCCTCGCACGCCTTGATCTTCACGGCGCGGAAATCGGACTTGGAGAAGGTGTCAAAATCCACCAGATCGGCAAACAGCGGCTCGATCTCCACGTTGGAGAAGTCGATCTTTTCCTCCGCCGCAGGCGCGGCGGGCGCAGCCGTCTCGGCGGGCTTGTCCGCCTTTTTGTCGGCATCCAGGGGCTTCATGGTGGGGAACAGGATCACGTCGCGGATGGAGTCCGCGCCGCACAGCATCATGCTGCACCGGTCGATGCCGAAGCCCAGACCACCGGTGGGAGGCATGCCGTATTCCAGCGCCATGACGAAATCGTCATCCATCATGTCGGCCTCTTCATCGCCCTGGGCGCGCTTTTCCGCCTGGGCCTTGAAGCGCTCGTACTGGTCGATGGGGTCGTTCAGCTCGGAGAAAGCGTTGCCCATCTCGCAGCCGCAGATAAACGCCTCGTACCGCTCGGTCAGGTGCGGGTCGGCAGGACTGCGCTTGGCCAGCGGGCTGACCTCCACAGGATACATGGTGATGAAGGTGGGCTGCACCAGCGTCTCCTCCACCTTCTGGTCAAAGGCCTCGTACAGGGCGTTGCCCCAGGTGTGGGACACGCCGTCCATATCCACGCCCACGCTCTTGGCCAGCTCCACGGCGGCGTCATCGTCGCCCTCGATGGCCATAAAGTCGGCGCCGGTGACGTTCTTCACCGCGTCGGCCATGGTGACACGGGGCCAGCCGGGGGTCAGGTCGATATCGTGGCCCAGCCACTGGACCTGATAGCCGCCGTGGATCTCCTTGCACGCGCCGGAGAGGATAGCCTCCAGAATATCCATCATGCCGTCCAGGTTGGTATAGGCCTGATACAGCTCGCAGGTGGTGAACTCGGGGTTGTGCTTGGTGTCCATGCCCTCGTTGCGGAAGATACGGCCCA
>USAT01000118.1 GCA_900552725.1 uncultured Eubacteriales bacterium
GCGGCGGGTCACATCGGAAGCGGCCTCGGCGGCGAACAGCTTGGCCATAGCGGCGTCAGCGGAGTAGGGCTCGTGATTCTGCTTCTTCATAGCAGCGGAGTACACCAGATACTTGGCAGCCTCCATGCGGGTGTGCATGTCGGCCAGCTGGAACTGGGTGTTCTGGAACTGGGAGATGCGCTTGCCGAACTGGACGCGCTCCTTGGTGTACTTGATAGCCTCGTCAACGGCACCCTCGCCGATACCCAAAGCCTGGGAAGCGATACCGATACGGCCGCCGTCCAGAGTCTTCATGGCGATCTTGAAGCCCTCGCCCTTCTTGCCCAGCATACGATCCTTGGGGATGACGCAATCCTCGAAGATCAGGTCGCAGGTAGAGGAACCGCGAATACCCATCTTCTTCTCGTGCTTGCCCTGGGAGAAGCCCTTGTCGTCCTTCTCCACGATGAAAGCGGAGATCTCCTTCATGGAGCGGCCGCGCTTGTCGACGACCTTGCCGGTGACGGCGATGATGACGAAGGTATCAGCCACGTTGCCGTTGGTGATGAAGCACTTGGAGCCGTTCAGGATGTAGTTCTCGCCGGACTCGTCCAGGACAGCGGTGGTCTGCTGGCCCTGAGCATCGGTACCAGCGCCGGGCTCGGTCAGACCGAAGGCGCCGATCTTGCGGCCGGAGCACAGGTCGGGCAGATACTTCATCTTCTGCTCCTCGGTGCCGTTCTCGAAGATGGGGGCGGCGCACAGGGAGGTGTGAGCGGACACGATGACTGCGGTGGTGCCGCAGACCTTGGCCAGCTCCTCAACGCACATTGCGTAGCTGAGGACGTCGGCGCCCGCGCCGCCGTACTCCTTGGGGAAGTAAATACCCATCATGCCCAGCTTTGCCATCTTCTCGACGGTTTCCATGGGGAAACGCTCTTCCTCGTCGATTTCGGTGGCCAGGGGCTTGACCTCGTTCTCCGCGAACTCGCGGTACATCTTCTGAACGAGCAGCTGTTCCTTAGTCAGATGGAAATCCATACTATTTTCTCCTTTTCCAGAATGTTACTTATTGTAGTTGAAGAAACCCTCGCCGGACTTGATGCCCAGCTTGCCGGCGCGCACCATCTTGCGGATCAGCACGTTGGCACGGTACTTGCTGTCGTGGGTCTCATTATACAGAACGTCCATGATGTTCAGCACGATATCCCAGCCGATCAGATCGCCCAGATGCAGGGGGCCCATGGGGTGGTTGCAGCCCAGCTGCATCGCGATATCGATATCCTCAGCAGAGGCGACACCCTCCTGCAGGACGCAGACGCCCTCGTTGCAGTAGGGGATCAGGATCTTGTTGACCACGAAGCCGGGAGCCTCGTTGACCACCACGGGGGTCTTGCCGATCTCGACGGACAGGTTCTTGATCTTCTCGACCAGATCAGCGGGGGTATTACCGCCGGCAATCACTTCCACCAACTTCATGGCGGGCACGGGGTTGAAGAAGTGCATACCGATCAGGGGATGCTTCAGGCCCTGCGCCATCTCGGTGATAGACAGAGAAGAAGTGTTGGAGGCGAAGATGGCGCTCTCCTTGCAGATGGCATCCAGACGGCCCAGCAGTTCCTTCTTGGTGGCCATGTTCTCGGCGACGCACTCGATGACCAGATCGGCATCGGCGGCAGCCTCGAACTCCTCGACCAGGACGCGGCTCATCAGATCATCAGCGGCTTCCTGAGTCATCTTGCCCTTGGCGACCTTCTTGTTCAGAGAGGCAGCCAGCTTGTCCTTATGACGCTGGGCGCTTGCCACGCTGGAAGCATACATCAGAGCGGTGTGGCCCTTAGCTGCGAAAACCTGGGCAATGCCGCTGCCCATAGTACCGGCACCAAATACTGCGACTTTCATGTGTTTTCCTCCTATAATATATTGTTTAATCATCAGGCGAACCTGTTAATTAACGTGGGGTACGCTTACTTATTCTGGTAAGGCTCGTGCTTGCGCTTTTCCAGGAACGCGGTCATGCCCTCGATCTGGTCAGCGGTCTTGAAGCAGCTGCCGAACAGCTTCTCTTCGATGACGATGGCGTCGTCCATCTTGGCCTCCAGGCCGTCGTTGATGGCCTTCTTGCAGGCGCGGACGGCGATGGGCGCGTTCTTGGCGATGGTCTCGGCCAGCTTCTCGGCGGCGGCCATCAGCTCATCCAGGGGATAGACGGCGTTCACCAGGCCGATGCGCAGGGCCTCGTCCGCCTTGATATTCTTGGCGGTGTAGATCAGCTGCTTGGCCATGCCGGGGCCCACCAGGCGTGCCAGACGCTGGGTGCCGCCGAAGCCGGGGGTGATGCCCAGGCCCGTCTCAGGCTGGCCGAACACGGCGGTATCGGCGCAGATGCGGATGTCGCAGCTCATGCTGAGCTCGCAGCCGCCGCCCAGAGCAAAGCCGTTGATGGCAGCGATGGTGGGGATGGGCAGGGTCTCGATGCGGCGGAACACGTCGTTGCCGTGCTTGCCGAAGGCCTCGCCCTCTTCGGGGGTCAGGGTGCTCATCTCGCCGATGTCAGCGCCGGCCACGAAGGCCTTTTCGCCGCTGCCGGTCAGCACCAGGGCGCGGATCTCGCTGTCAGCGTTGACGATATCCACCAGCTCGCCCAGATCGGTGAGCACGTCGCTGTTCAGGGCGTTCAGCGCCTTGGGACGGTTGATGGTGGCAACTGCGATGTGTCCCTTTTTCTCTAACAGAACATTCGTCATGTTAACTCCTCCTTACTTCCTTTTCGGACCGTGTTTCATTACCGCTTTAACGGAATGAAAACATTGCTCCTCATACAGGTTACATTATAGTACTTCGTCTAAAATTTATCAACCCCCATCCGGGGTGCTTTCCGCTTTTTTAGCACATTCCACAAAAGTCAACGAGAGAATTTGCACATTTTGAGGGTGGGTTTTTCCCGCTTTGGGGCCGGGACGTTTTCCTGTTTGCAACGGGGGCGTTTTTGTGGTATAATGTCGACCCTGAATCAAGTTGACCATTGGAGGAAATTTCCATGCGGATGAGAAAAAAGAAGAATCTGGTGCCCCGGATGGAGGCGTGCGGCGCGTGGCTGGTGCGGGACCCCTTCGCCCAAAAGGGCCGCTGGCGGGAGCTGATGCCGGGGGCACGTGAGGTGCGGCTGGAGCTGGGCTGCGGCAAGGGCCGCTTTACCGCCGGGACGGCGGCGGCGGAGCCGGACGTGCTGCTGATCGCCGTGGAGAAGGTGCCGGACGCCATGGTGGTGGCCATGGAGCGGGCAAAGGACGCGGGGCTGAAGAACGTGTTCTTCGTAGACGTGGACGCGGCGCTGCTGCCGGACATGTTCGAGCCCGGCGAGATCGACCGCATCTACATCAACTTCTGCGACCCGTGGCCCAAGAGCAATCAGGCCAAGCGGCGGCTGACCCACCACAACTTCCTGAATCTGTACCGGAAGGTGCTGAAGGACGGCGGCGAGATCCACTTCAAGACCGACAACGACAAGCTGTTTGAGTGGTCGGTGGAGGAGATCCCCCAGTACGGCTGGGCGCTGCGGGAGGTGACCCGCGATCTGCACGCGGACGGCCCCGTGGGCGTGATGACCGACTATGAGAAGAAGTTCTTCGAGCTGGGAAAGAACATCAACCGGTGCGTGGCGGCGAAAATGCCGTGGGAGCCGGCGGAGGAAGAGGAATAAAATACGCAAAACGCCTGCCGTCGGCAGGCGTTTTGTTATATATGGCAAGGTGCTAACTCCGCAGGAACCGTCTCAGGAACCACACCGCCATCACGGCGCAGACGGCCTCGGAGATCACCGGCGCGTACCAGATGGCGCTGCCGCCCACGGTGAAGGCCAGCACCGCCAGCGCTGCGGCCTGGAACGCCAGTCCCCGTCCCACGGAGATGCAGATGGCCCCGGTGGGGCGCTCCACCGCCGTCAGGAAGCCGCCCATGAGGATGTTGCCGCCCAGCAGCAGATAGCACAGGCCGTACCGCCGCAGGGCACCGGCGGCGTCCGCCACCAGGCCGGGGTTTTCGTTTCCCAGAAAAATTCCGGCGATCTGGGGCGCGAAGGCCATCACTCCGGCGCAGATGACCGCCGTCATGACGCCCACGGCGGCGAAGCCGTACCGCAGCAGCCTGCGATAGCCCGCCGCGTCCTCCTTGCCGTAGTGGAAGCTGACCAGGGGCTGGCTGCCCTGGGAGATGCCCAGCATGGTGTTGATGATCAGGGTGTTCACATAGGCGATGATGGTGTAGCACACCAGGCCGTCGTCCCCCAGGCACCGCAGGATGACGCGGTTGAAGAGGAAGATCATCACGCCGTTGCACAGCTCTGTCACGCCGTCGGCCACGCCGATGGGCAGCAGCCGCTTGTAGATGTGCCAGTCCATCTTGAACTTCACAAAATGGAAGGTGTTGTGTCCCCGCAGGAAGTGGCGCAGATAGATGACGCAGGTCAGCAGCTGGGAAAGTCCCGTGGCAAAGGCCGCGCCCCACACGCCCCAATCCAGAAGGAAAATGGCCACATAGTCCAGCACGCAGTTGGTCAGGCACCCGGTGATCACCGTCAGAATGGCGATGCGGGGGTAGCCGTCGGTCTTGATGAGCACCTCCATGTTATAGGACACGATGAAGCACAACGCAAAGGGTGCAAGGCCCCGCAGATAGTCTATGGTATACTGGTAGGTGACGCCCTTCGCGCCCAGCAGCACGGCGAACGGCTCCAGGAAGACCAGCACCAGCACCGTGATGACAAGGCCGATGCACGTCAGCAGCACCGTATTCTGGCTGAACAGGCTGTTGGCCTTCTCGCCCTCGCCCTTTCCTAAGTAGATGGCGATGATGGTGCTGGTGCCCACGGCGAAGATGATGCCGATGGAGAACAGCACATTGGTAAAGGGTACCGCCAGATTCACCGCCGCCATGGCGTATTCGCCCACGCCCTTGGCCACGAACAGGCCGTCCACAATGGAATACAGGCTGAACACCATCAGCGACGCCACCGTAGCGGCTACGAAATGGAGAAACTGCGACAAAAGACTGCGCTCATTGAGCATTTTAGATAGTACTCCTCACTTTCCTCCCTCAGTTTGCAAAGGGGTATTTTTTCTATTTTAACGAAAATTTTCAATAATGTCAAATAGTCTTTCCGTTAAGGAGATACCATATTAAAAACTTGGACAGAATCTATGTGGAAAAAATAACAAAGCTTGTCAAACCGGCGGCGGTCATGTATACTGATGCTGTATGTAGGAATTTACGATTGTAATATGGGGGAGTTTGGGCATGGGAATTGCGGACGTCATATCGCTGCTGGGCGGCATCGCGCTGTTTTTATACGGCATGGCCGTCATGGGCGACAACCTGAAGAAGGTCGCCGGCAGCAAGCTGGAGATCGTGCTCTATAAGCTGTCCGGCACCCCCATCAAGGGCGTGCTGCTGGGCACCGCCGTCACCGCCGTGATCCAGTCCTCCTCCGCCACCTCCGTGATG
>USAT01000119.1 GCA_900552725.1 uncultured Eubacteriales bacterium
GCCGCCGTAGTGTCCATCTGTGCTTGCACAGCATGACGCGGCCAAAAGTACCTCGTCCCCGCAGGGACGAAACACCCCTCGCGCCCGAAGGCGCGAAATATCCTTTTGACAAAAATCAAAGATTTTCGCCAATCTTACGAAAGGAGAACCCTCATGGGCAAGATCATCGCCGTGGTGTCCGGCAAGGGCGGCACGGGCAAAACATCCTTTACCGCCTGCGTGGCGCTGTCACTGGCCGCTATGGGCTATGAGACCCTGGCGCTGGACTGCGACATCACACTGCGGAACCTTGACCTGGCCCTGGGGCTGTCCGACAGCGCGGCCATGGACTTCTCCGACGTGCTGGACGGCCGCTGCACCCTGGCGGAGGCCACGGTGCCCCACCGCAAATATCCCAAGCTATCTCTGCTGGCCGCGCCCCTCGCGCCCCGGGACGAACGCTTCTCCGTTCCCGCCATGCAGGCGCTGGCCCGTGATATCCGTCAGCGGTACGACTACTGTCTGGTGGACGCCCCCGCCGGATTGGGGCAGGGCTTCACGCTGGCCACAGCCATGGCCGACAGCGTGGTGGTGGTTACCACCACCGACCCCGCCGCACTGCGGGACGCACAGCGCACCGTTATGGAGCTGCGGGGCTTCCCGCCGGGACAGGTGCATCTGGTGGTGAACCGGGTACGCAAAAAAATGCTGAAGGCCCTTCATTCCACCATCGACGACGCCATGGACACGGCGGGCCTTCCCCTGCTGGGCGTCATCCCGGAGGATGGCGACATCCCCCTGGCCCTGAACCGGGGCATCCCCTTACGGGACATGAACTACTATGCCCAGCGGGCCTATGAAAACATTGCCAACCGCATCACCGGCGCACGGGTCCCCCTGATGCGCGCCCGGTGGTAACTGATACTATAAAGGAGTTGAACACGTATATGAACATCGCCTTGATCGCACACGACAACCGCAAAGAGCTGATGGTGCAGTTCTGCACCGCCTACTGCGGCATCCTGGCTCAGCACACCCTGTGCGCCACCGCCAATACCGGCAAGCAGGTGCAGGATGCCACCGGTCTGCCCGTACACCGTTTCCTGACCTTCGAGAACGGCGGTGGCCAGCAGATCGCGGCCCGCATCGCCTATAATGAGATTGATATGGTGCTGTGCTTCGACGATCCCAATAAGCGCACCACCCACGAGGACATTCTCTATATCGCCAAGCTGTGCGACAAGAATAACATTCCCATCGCCACCAATCTGGCCTGCGCCGAAATGCTGATACTGGGTCTGGCCCGCGGTGATCTGGACTGGCGCGACATCGTCAATCCCAAGACCAAGCCCTTCACGGCGTAAGGGACACCTGCTCCTTCCGGAGATTCCGTAGGGGCCGGCGTCCTCGACGGCCCGTCGGTTTACCGAAGCATTTCCGTAAAGGGAGCGGGGCGTCGAGGACGCCGCCCCCTACAACAAGCATCCCCCACCCCGCAACAAAACAACAAGGAGAGAGAAAACATTGATACAGACTGCACTGAACTGGTTGTACGACAACCTCTATAACTACATGATCCCCGTCTGCGGCCTGTGCGTGCTGCGTGTGATCGTCGCTTTTCTGGAGCTGGGTCACATGAAGCGCCTGCGGGACAAAAAGTTCGTATTCCGCAAGGTCAGCGTCCAGTACCGGGACATCGGCGCGTTCACGGGCCTGTTCATCGGCAGCATGCTGATCTGCCTGTTCCCCAAGCTGGGGTTGCTGTTCGCCGTGGTGGCGGCGGGCCTGACGGTGCTGGGCTATCAGATCGGCAAGCGCAAGGGCGACGAGGCCGACCGCATCTGGCAGGAAGTGGTCAATGAGCTGGCCCAGAGCGAGGACGCTCACAAGGTCAACGCCATCAGCGTCGAGAGCAACATCCACGGTCTCATCGACACGCTGGATGTGTTCGATAAGGAAGAAACCCCCGCCCCGGAGGAGCCTGCCGAAGCGGCAGCCGCCCCGGAAAGCGAAGAATAAAGAGAGGAAGATACCCCATGGAGAAAATGAAGCCCCGGACGTTATCCGGGTTTATGGAGCTGCTGCCCGCGCCCCAGCAGCAGATGGAGCGGATGATGGACATTCTCCGCAAAACCTATTCCCTGTACGGCTTTACTCCGCTGGATACCCCGCTGATCGAGGCCAGCGAGGTGCTGCTGGCCAAGGGCGGCGGCGAGACCGAGAAGCAGATCTATCGCTTCACCAAGGGCGACGCCGACCTGTCCCTGCGGTTCGACCTGACGGTGCCCCTGGCCAAGTATGTGGCGCTGCACTACAATGAGCTGAGCTTCCCCTTCCGCCGCTATCAAATCGGCAAGGTCTATCGCGGTGAGCGCGCCCAGCGGGGCCGCTTCCGGGAGTTCTATCAGGCCGATATCGACGTGATCGGCGACGGCAAGCTGGATATCACCAACGAGGCGGAGATCCCCGCCATCATCTACCAGACCTTTACCGAGCTGGGATTGAAGCGGTTCCAGATCCGGGTCAACAACCGCCGTATCCTCAACGGCTTCTACGCCATGCAGGGCCTCACCGAAAAATCCGGCGACATCATGCGCACCGTGGACAAGCTGGACAAGATCGGCGCGGAGAAGGTCCGCACCCTCCTGATGGAGGACGTGGGCCTGACCGACGAGCAGGCGGCGGAAATTCTCAAGTTCATCGCCATCACCGGGGATAACGCACAGGTCATCACCGCCCTGGAGGGCTACGCAGGCCGGAACGAGGTCTTTGACGAGGGCCTGGAGCAGCTCAAGACCGTGGTGAAGTACCTCTCCTCCTTCGGCGTGCCCGGGGAGAACTTTGCCGTTGACCTGACCATCGCCCGGGGCCTGGACTACTACACCGGCACCGTGTACGAGACCACCCTGCTGGATCACCCGGAGATCGGCTCCGTCTGCTCCGGCGGCCGCTACGACAATCTGGCGGAGTACTATACCGACAAGCAGCTGCCCGGCGTGGGCATCTCCATCGGCCTGACCCGCCTGTTCTATGTGCTGGGTGAGCAGAAGATGCTCAACGGCGGCCTGCCCACCGCTCCCTGCGACGTGCTGGTGCTGCCCATGACGGAGGAGCTGTCCCCCGCCATCGACGCCGCCACGGCCCTGCGCCGCGCCGGTATCCGCACCCAGCTCTACACCGAGCCCAAGAAGTTCAAAGCCAAGATGAACTATGCCGACAAGCTGGGCGTTCCCTACGTTCTGTTTTTGGGCGAGGATGAGATCGCCGCCGGTATGGTGTCCTGCAAGAACATGACCACCGGCGCACAGACCAAGCTCCCCGTGGCCGACGCCATCGTCATGATCCGCGAGGATCTGGCCGAGCGCAACAAGGGCAAGGTCATCGTGGAGTGAGGGAAATTTCGTCCCTGCGGTGACGAGGTACTTTTGCCCGTGGCGGCAAAAGTGTCCTGTTGCGGTGCCCAAAATTTCTGCGCTGCCTTACGGCGGGCGCTTGAAATTTTGCCCGCGGCCACTCGCTCACCTCGCTTCATCTGCCGCTGGCAGCGCTCGGATCGCTCCCCAAAAAGGCCGCTTAAACCTGCGGTTTAAGAATCCGCCCACGCTATACCCCATTTTTAATTTGATGTTTTTTACCGCGCGTTCACAGAACACGGCTGTTATCGCCGCATGTGACGAATCGACTTTCTTTCTGCGCCGCTGCCGCTCACGTTCTCAACGGTAGACACCGAAGCGTTTTTCGACGTATCTGCCAGCGGCAGCGGCGCTGGAGCAAAGACGATTCAATGGCGAAACGATACGAAACATTTTGCGCAAACGTGTGGTATACAGTATCAAAATCCGAAAATGCATAGCGCGCAAGGAAGTCTTGAAACCTGGGTTTCAAGTTGTCCTTTTGGGTACTTTTGGGACAATGGCCAAAAGTACCTCGTCCCCGCAGGGACGAAACTCTCCTAAAAAAAGAAATCAAAAGGAGACCCCTATGGACACCCTTTCCCTTTCCATCATCGCCCGTATCCATACCCCCTTTGCCGAGAAATTCGGCGTCCCCCGGCAGAGCGGCCTTGCCCCCACTGCGGGACGGATCGTCTTTGCGCCGGAGTACCGCAACCCCGACGCCCTGCGGGGTCTGGAGGGCTTTTCTCACCTGTGGCTGGTGTGGGTGTTCGATCAGGCCATCCGGAAGGACTGGTCCCCCACGGTGCGGCCGCCCCGTCTGGGCGGCAACCAGCGCATGGGCGTGTTCGCCACCCGCTCTCCCTTCCGGCCCAACCCCATCGGCCTGAGCTGCGTGGAGCTGACAGGCGTGGCGTGGGATACCCCCGACGGCCCGGTGATCCATGTCCGGGGCGCCGATCTGGTAGACGGCACGCCTATTCTGGACATCAAGCCCTATCTGCCCTATTGCGACGCACGGCCTGACGCCAGGGGCGGCTTTACCGATGCGCTCAACAGTGAGGCACTGGCGGTGGCCTGCCCGCCCGCCTTGTTGGAAAAGCTGCCGGAAGCAGACCGGCCCGGCTTGCTGGCGGTGCTGGCCAACGATCCCCGGCCCCGGTATCAGGACGATCCCCAGCGGGTCTACGGCCTGACCTACGCCGGGTGCAACGTGACCTTCCGCGTGGAAGGGGAGACGGTGGTCGTTGTTGGGGTGGAGTAAAAAGTCTCCCTTGTGTAAAGGGGAGTTTCGCGCTTCCGAGCGCGAGGTCCTTTTGCCCACAGCGGCAAAAGTACCCAAAAACGCTGTTTGAAACCAAAGGTTTCAAAACTTCCTGCGCGCTACACATTGTGTAAAACTATAAATCTCTGCCACACGTTCGCGCAAAATTCCCTTTTTCGTTTCGTAAAAAGGATCGTCTCTACTCCTGCGCCGCTGCCGCTAATGCTTACATCGGACAGCGCTGTTGGTTCTACCGTTGATAACATCAGCGGCAGCGGCGCAAGAAGAAAGTCGATTCGTCATTCGCAGCGATAACAAATATTTGCCGTGAACGTGCGGTAAATGGCCGCATATTTATAACAAGCGATAGCGCGGGCGGATTCTTAAACCGCAGGTTTAAGCGGCCTTTGGGGCCGTGGCCAAAAGTGTCCCGCGTCCGGAGACGCGGAATATCCCTCGCGCCGGGGCGCGAAACTCCCCCTTACAAATCTGATAAGGAACGAAGCAATTATGAAAACAGTAACCATTTACACCGACGGCGCTTGCAGCGGCAATCCCGGCCCGGGCGGCTGGGGCGCTATCCTGGAGTGGCAGGGCCACGAGAAGGAGCTCTCCGGCGGCGAGGCCCAGACCACCAATAACCGCATGGAGCTGACCGCCGTGCTGACGGCCCTCAGCCTGCTGAAGGAGCCCTGCACCGTGGAGCTGTACAGCGACTCCAAATATGTGGTGGACGCCATCGACAAGGGCTGGCTGTACGGCTGGCAGAAGAAGGGCTGGATCAAGGCCGACAAAAAGCCGGTGCTGAATGTGGATCTGTGGCAGCAGCTGCTGCCGCT
>USAT01000120.1 GCA_900552725.1 uncultured Eubacteriales bacterium
CTGGCGGCGCTGCGCCGCTTTTCCTGCCGCAGGCAGCTGTGCGTATCGTCGCCCTATACAACGGTTTGCCAAGGACGGCGCCGAATCTTATGAAAATTTGCTATTGCAAATAATGGAAAATATATGTAATATATCATCACGCTAAAGCGATACCTTGATAAATCACTAAAGTGTACGCCGTCAAGCTTAACAGAAAGGAGAACTAAGATGAAAACACTTGCAAAACAGATCCTGTGCCTCTGTCTTTCCCTCATCCTGGTGCTGGGACTCGCCGCCTGCGGCAGCAGCGGCACGGCAAGCGGCAAAAAGGCAGAGCGGCTGTCCCTGGACGCCCGGCCCGACGCGCCCAGCGATATTCCGGAGGGGCTCGACATTGACTGGAATTATCGCTACACATTCGCAGAGCTCGAGTCTCAGCTTTCCCAGATGGCTGAAACGTATCCCGACATCACTGCGCTCTACTCCATCGGCACCTCGTGGCAGGAGCGCGACCTCTGGTGCCTTGAGATCACCAACAAGGCGATCCCTGCCGAAGAAAAGACAGGGATCGGCGTATTTGCCAACATACACGGCGGCGAACGCGAAAGCGCTTCCTCCGCGATGTACACCGCATGGTGGCTGACCCTTTGCTCCGGAGACGATTATGTAAAGGGGCTGCTGGACAGCTACATCATCTATATCATTCCCGTCATCAACCCGGACGGCTATGAGCAGTCCTTTGTCATCAACAACCGCCCCAACCTGCGGCCGAAAGACGCCAACGGGGACAACATCCCCTACAGCGATCCCTATACAGACATTGACGGAGACGGCTTCATCGCCACGCTCTATCGCGGAAAAGCCGACGATACACCCTCGCGAGACCTGCCCGTGTTCGGCATGGAAAGCCCCGACTGGGATGAGAACGGTGTTCTTGGCGACGATCCCCGCACCAGCGGGATCGACATGAACCGCACATTCGATTACCAGTGGAACCGCTACGATATCGAGACGAAGGACGGACAGCAGGTGGGCAACGTGAACTGGACGACAGCCGGCACAGCACCCGCCACCGAGCCGGAGATCAAGGCACTCCAGCAGTTTATGTATGAGCACGAGATCGACGCCCTTGTCTCGCTGCACACCGGTATTCAATCCGTCCTTTACCCGTGGTGCTATCGTGCCTATGACGCGGATGATCCCAAGGATGCCGAGATCCCCTTCATGAAGGAGACCGCCGCCCAAATGGCGCAGGCCTTTCAGGATTATACCGGCCGCGGTTTTTACAGCATGAGTTCAAACGAGGACTACCCCACCGCCGCTGAACTGATCGACTATGCCTACGGCCGCTATAATATCCACGCCTACACGATCGAGGTATACAGTCCCGGCAAGTCTGAGGACGGCGACATCAGCGCCTGCAAGTGGGAAAATACCATGCCGGAAGCAAAGTGGGTATTCTACTCCCGTGATGATATCCGGGATAAGCTCGGTCTGGACCCGGATGCCATCACCGATAAGGACGGTGTGGGACTTGCCGCCGACGAGGGACTGTGGTTCTATACAAGCCCCACCAACCAAATGGTCAACCGCGCGCCTGAGGAGCAGGATGTCATGGTACGGGGCTGCCGCGATGCCATTTTGACCATGATCGAAAGCGAACCCAGCGGAAGCGGTTATCAGAATCCGGGATATTACAAGTAAACTCCGCACACTTGGAATAACACCGGCAACTCCCTCGTAGCCACACCGGTTACGAGGGGGTTGCGTTTCATTCTTCACATGCGTCCCAGAAGCGGCGCAGGGCATCCTCATATTCCTGCCGGGCCATATAATAGCTCATGGCGTGATCGGCCTGCGGCACCACCAGAAGGCGGCAGAGGGAACCGCAGGCGGCCTGATTCTCATAGGCCATCCGCACCGGGACGAAGTGGTCGTCCTGGCCGTGGATCAGCAGCACCGGTATTTTCGCGGCGGCGAGGCTGTCCAGCGTGGAGCACTCGTCCGAGCCCACGGACAGCCGGGCGCGGCAGACCAGGTCGGCCATCCAGCCCCCCAGCAGGAAGGGCATGTGCAGGTTCTCCCGGGCCACATGCCGCCAGATGGCGTGGGGCGAGGTATAGGCCGAGTCGGCGATGATGCCCCGGACGGCCTCCGGCAGCGGCAGATCCGCCGCCATCAGCACGGTGGTGCCGCCCATGGAGACGCCCGCCAGATAGATGGGCAGCGCCGTGCCGAAGCGCTCCGTCACCCACTGCGCCCAGGCCAGGCAGTCCTCTCGCTCCGTCAGGCCGAAGCCGATATAGTCGCCCTCGCTGTTCTGCTGGGCCCGCTGCTCCACATATAGGACGCTGCACCGCTCCTGCCGCCAGAAATCGGAAATCAGCGCAAAGTCCCGGTGCCACGCCGAGTGCCAGCCGTGGAAGGCGATGATGATCCTTTTGGCGTCCGGACAGGGGAACCAGTGGCCCGCCAGGCGCAGGCCGTCCCGGCTCTCGATGGCGACCACCTCATGAGGCGCGGCGGCCAGTTGACGGGAGGCCTCCTTCTGGGCGGTACGGAAGCCGTCGTTGGGCGTCTCGCCGGTTAGGCGTGACGCGCCGCCCTTTTTCTTGCGCAGGCGGGGCGGCTGGCGGTTCATGGCCACGTCCATCAGAACGTGGGTCACGCCGTAGACGGCGGCGCCGCAGGCCGCGGCAGCGGACAGGGCGGTAAGGGTGATCTTTGCTGCTTTTTTCATGGGATCGGTTCCTCCGTGGAATTTCTCAATAGACAAAAGATGGTGTTTTATGGTAAAATAGAGGGCAGTAAGCCAATGGTGGAGGTCTCGTATGCCTGTCAATGTAAAGCCCCTGATCGCCGACGCGTTTTTGAAGCTGTCCAAGGAAAAGAACATCGACAAGATCACGGTGAAGGATATTGTGGACGAGTGCGGCATTTCCCGCCAGTCCTTTTACTATCACTTCCAGGACATTCTGGAGGTCATCGAGTGGTCGGCGGAGCAGGCGTTCCAGAAGCTGCTGGAGCGCAGCATGGAGACCGACGACGCGGAAGCCGTGTTCCAGGACTTCATCACCGCCTCTGACGAGGCCAGCGCCATGCTGCGCAAGCTGCTGAACTCCCAGAAGAGGGAGCAGGTAGAGCGGCTGATGGTGCGCTCCGTCCGGGCCTATCTGCAGGAGCTGATCCGGCGGAAGGGCCCCATCGCGGACATCCCCTACGAGGACGCGGAGGCCGCGCTGAGCTTCTGCACCTACGGCATCGTGGGACTGCTGCTGGAGTACTGCGAGAAGAAGGACGTGGACCGGGAGCGTCTGGCGCGGCAGATGTACCGCCTGCTGACCGGGCGCATGGCGGAAAGGCGCGGCGCGTGATCCTATTATAACAGAAAAAACACAATTCTCTATATGACAAAATCCCCAAAGTGTCAGACTTTTTGACACTTTGGGGATTTTGTCATGACAGGGGGCGCAAACTGATAGTGGCAAAACCAAGGGGCATCTGCTATAATAGTACCATCACAGCAAGGGAGGGCCGATG
The DNA here is from genome assembly GCA_900552725.1 of uncultured Eubacteriales bacterium. Lineage (GTDB taxonomy): Bacteria > Bacillota > Clostridia > Oscillospirales > Oscillospiraceae > Vescimonas. The sequence goes on from USAT01000120.1 coordinate 3,520, forward strand.
CCCATGTCAACCAAAAACGGGATATTCGCCGGAAAGCTCTGTGAGCTGGAGCGGCAGTATGAGCAGACCATCCGCTGTCTCCGCTGCTGCCAGCGGTCAGACCACCGGGAGATTCAACGGGCGCTGCGGTGCCTGTGGCAGGAGTACCGGGAGAACGATCTGCTGCTGCAAAGGAGCATCTCCAAGAGCCACTCCCCCGCCGTGGCGGGCCTGTCCGCCGCCCAGCTGGAGTACGACCTGAAAATTCAGGAGATTCTGCAAAATGAGCTGCCGGGCTACGTCCACGGCGAGGACAGCGACATGACGGAGGATCAGGCGGAGGCCGCCAGTCTCTACGGCGAGTACGCCATCGACTTTGCGGCCCAGGCCATGCGCCACGCGCTGCTGGCGGCGCTGTCGGCCATTGATCTGCAAATGAACTGCGAGGAACGGGAGAACATCCCGGAAAATACGGAGGAAACAAGCAAATGAATGAAGTGAAATCACCGAAAAAACCGCTGCTGTACTACTACCTGATCGTGCTTCTGGTGGTAATGCTGTTCAACCTGCTGGCCATGCCGTGGCTGGCGGAGCACCAGATCAAGGACGTGGACTACAACACCTTTGTGTCCATGACGGAGCAGGGCCAGATCGGCCAGGTGGAGATCCAGCAGCAGAGCAACCGCATCCTGTTTACCGGCAAGGATGAAAAGGCCATCTACAAGACCGCCATCGTCCCCGACGACGGACTGGTGCAGCGTCTGCTGGACGCTGGCGTCTCCACCACCGGCGAGGAGATCCAGCAGAGCTCGCTGCTGGTGGACATTCTGGGTTGGGTGCTGCCGCTGATCATCTTTATCGGCATCGGGCAGATCATCTCCCGCAGCATGATGAAGAAAATGGGCGGCGGAAGCAACTCCCTGATGTTCAACCTGGGCAAGTCCAACGCCAAGGTCTACGTCAAGTCCGCCGAGGGCATCAAGTTTGACGACGTGGCCGGTGAGGACGAGGCCAAGGAGAATCTGCAGGAAGTGGTCAACTACCTCCACGACCCCAGCAAGTACAAGGACATCGGTGCCTCCATGCCCAAGGGTATTCTGCTTGTCGGCCCTCCGGGAACCGGCAAGACCATGCTGGCCAAGGCTGTGGCCGGTGAGGCCAACGTCCCCTTCTTCTCCATGTCCGGCTCGGAATTCGTGGAGATGTTCGTGGGCATGGGCGCTTCCAAGGTGCGCGACCTGTTCAACCAGGCCAAGGAGAAGGCACCCTGCATCGTGTTCATCGACGAGATCGACGCCATCGGCCAGAAGCGCAGCGGCGGGCAATATGGCGGCAATGACGAGCGTGAGCAGACCCTGAACCAACTTCTGACGGAGATGGACGGCTTCGAGGGCAACAACGGCGTCATCATCCTGGCGGCCACCAACCGCCCCGAGTCCCTTGACCCGGCCCTGACCCGTCCCGGCCGCTTCGACCGCCGCGTACCCGTGGAGCTGCCCGACCTGAAGGGCCGCGAGGAGATCCTGAAGGTACATGCCCGGAAGATCAAGGTGGCCGAGGATGTGGACTTCAGCAAGATCGCCCGCATGGCCTCCGGCGCGTCCGGCGCGGAGCTGGCCAACATCGTCAACGAGGCGGCGCTGCGGGCCGTCCGTGACGGCCGGCAGTGCGCTACCCAGTCCGACCTGGAGGAGAGCATCGAGGTGGTCATCGCCGGCTATCAGAAGAAGAACGCCATCATGACCGACCACGAGAAGAAGATCGTGTCCTATCACGAGGTGGGCCACGCCCTGGTGGCGGCCATGCAGACCCACTCCGCCCCCGTGCAGAAGATCACCATCGTGCCCCGCACCTCCGGCGCGCTGGGCTACACCATGCAGGTGGAGGAGGGCAACCACTACCTGATGACCAAGGAGGAGATCGAGAACAAGATCGCCACCTTTACCGGCGG
>USAT01000121.1 GCA_900552725.1 uncultured Eubacteriales bacterium
GGGCCGGAGCGATGCCGTCCAGATGGAAGCGGCCCAGGCTCTTATTGGCGGCGGCCATCTCACGCTCGCCCTGCAGGACGTTGACCTCGACGGAGGTCTGGTTGTCGGCGGCGGTGGAGAAGATCTGGCTCTTCTTGACGGGGATGGTGGTGTTGCGCTCGATCAGGCGGGTGCACACGCCGCCCATGGTCTCGATACCCAGAGACAGGGGGGTGACGTCCAGCAGCAGCAGGCCCTTGACGTCGCCGGTCAGCACGCCGGCCTGCAGGGCAGCGCCCATGGCCACGCACTCATCGGGGTTGATGCCCTTGAAGGGCTCGGAGCCGGTGAAGTTCTTCACGGCCTCCACAACGGCGGGGATACGGCTGGAGCCGCCCACCATCAGCACCTTGGCCAGGTCGGAGGGCTTCAGACCGGCGTCGGACATGGCCTGACGCACGGGGCCCATGGTGGCGTCCACCAGATGGCCGGTCAGCTCGTTGAACTTGGCGCGGGTCAGGGTGACGTCCAGATGCTTGGGGCCGGTGGCGTCGGCGGTGATATAGGGCAGGTTGATGTTGCTGCTGGTAACGCCGGACAGCTCGATCTTGGCCTTCTCGGCGGCCTCCTTCAGGCGCTGCATGGCAACCTTGTCGCCGCTCAGGTCGATGCCGTCGGTACGCTTGAACTCGCTGACCAGATACTTCATGATGCACTGGTCGAAGTCATCGCCGCCCAGACGGTTGTTGCCGGCGGTGGCCAGCACCTCGATCACGCCGTCATCGATCTCCAGGATGGACACATCGAAGGTGCCGCCGCCCAGATCGTAGACCATGATCTTCTGGGCCTGCTCCTTATCCACACCGTAGGCCAGCGCGGCGGCGGTGGGCTCGTTGATGATACGCTTGACATCAAGGCCGGCGATCTTACCGGCGTCCTTGGTGGCCTGACGCTGGGAGTCGGTGAAGTAGGCGGGGACGGTGATGACGGCCTCGGTGACGGTCTGACCCAGGTAAGCCTCGGCGTCCGCCTTCAGCTTCTGCAGGATCATGGCGCTGATCTCCTGGGGGGTATAGCTCTTGCCGTCGATGGTGACGCGGTGGTCGGTGCCCATCTCACGCTTGATGGAGGAGATGGTGCGGTCGGGGTTGGTGATGGCCTGGCGCTTTGCCACCTGGCCTACCATACGCTCGCCGGTCTTGGAGAATGCCACCACAGACGGAGTGGTGCGGTTGCCTTCCGCGTTGGCGATAACAACAGCCTCGCCGCCTTCCATCACGGCGACGCAGGAATTGGTGGTACCAAGGTCAATACCGATAACTTTAGACATAATGATTGCCTCCTGTAGCTTTATCTTAAAATTTTTATTTGCTTACTATATTAAAATAGGGAATGACAATTTAGTTGGCTACCTTCACCATGGCGAAGCGCAGCACCTTGTCGCCCAGCATGAAGCCCTTCTGGAACACCTCGACCACGGTGTTTTCTCCGGCTTCCTCGTCCTCCACATGCATGACGGCGTTGTGCTTTTCCGGGTCAAAGGGCTGACCCTTGGCCTCGATCTCCGTGACGCCCAGCTTGGTCAGCGCCTCGCTGAACTGGCGGAGGATCAGCTCCAGACCCTGACGGTGGACATCCGCCTCGTCATACTGGGCGATGCCCCGCTCCAGGTTGTCGTACACCGCCAGCAGGGGCTTGATGGTGTCGGCCTTGGCGTCGCCGTAGATGCTTTCCTTCTCCTTGGCGGTGCGCTTGCGGTAGTTGTCGTACTCCGCGGCCAGACGCAGGTATTTGTCGTTGACGTCTGCCACCAGCTTGGCCAGGCCCTCCATCTTCTCCATCTGCTCTTTCGTGACGGTGAAGGTCTCGGGGGCAGTCTCCTCAACGGCGGCTTCCGTATTCGCTGTCTCCTCCGTTACGGGAGCGGTGTTCTCGTTCTCCGGCTCCTGTGCGGGGATATCCTTTTTCTTCTTATCGCTCATTGTATCTCATTCTCCTTTGGGGGAAGTTGGTGCTTTCCGAACATGCGGGTCAGGCTCTCGGCGAAGTAGCTGAGGCGGGCGGCCACGGTGGCGTAATCCATACGGGTGGGGCCGACCACGCCCACAAGGCCCCGCATGCCGTCGCCGATGTCATAGCTGGCCACCACCACGCTGCTCTCCTTCAGGGCGTCGTTGACGTTCTCCGGCCCGATGAGGATCTGCATGGCGCTGCCGTCGGCGGGGACGGGAAGCTGTTCCTTGCTGTCCACCATAAAGTGCATCAGGTCGTGGGCCTTGTCGATGTCCCGGAACTCCGGGAACTTCAGCAGTTGGCTGGCGCCGTTGGTGAACACCTCGTGCTGCCGGCTCTCCTTCAGAAGCTCGGCGGCATATTCCACCACCTGGTTCAGCAGCAGAAACCACTGGCCGCTGACCTGATCCGACAGGTTCATCAGGTGGGCATTCATGTCTGTCGGACTGATGCCCGTAAAGTGGGTGTTCAGCAGGTGGCTGATCTGAGGCAGCGTCTCCGCCTCCAGCGGCAAGCTCAACGGCATCAGACGGCTTTTCACCCGGCTGTCCGACAGCATCACCACCGCGATCACCGACGCCGTGTCCACGGCGATCAGCTCGAACCGGCGCACCGTGGCGTCGGCGGTGTGATCCGCCACCGCGTAGGTGGGGTAGTCCACAAAGCTGGACACCATCTGGCCCGTCTTGGCGATCACCTGGTCGGTGCCCTTCAGCTCCTGCTGCAGGGTGCTGTTGATCTGGGCGGCCTCTTCGTCGGAGATGGGCTTGCGCTCCATCAGCTCGTTGACGTACAGCCGGTAGCCAAGAGGGGAGGGGATCCGTCCGGCGCTGGTGTGGGGCTGCTCTAAGTAGCCCATGTCGCTCAGTTCCGCCAGCTCGTTGCGGACGGTGGCGGAGCTGACCTTTTCCGGCATCCGCTGGGCGATGGCCTTGGAACCCAGCGGCTCGGCGGTGTCGATGTAGCTCTCCACCACGATCTTCAATATTTGCTTTTTTCGCGCTGTCAATTCCATGGCTTTTCTCCGTTTAGCACTCGTTATCTCTGAGTGCTAAACCAGTGTACCACCGGCAGGGCGGAATGTCAAGAGCGGGAGAGTTGAATTATTTGTGAACAATCGCCCGTTTCACCCCTGTTGCGCCGTCATCCGGGTCTCGGCCCAGTCGCTTAACTGCTCCAGGATGGGCAGCAGGGCGCGGCAGTCGTCGGTGGGGCTGTACTCCACCCGCACCGGCACCTCGGGATACACCGTGCGCACCACAAGGCCGTCGGCCTCCAGCTCACGCAGAGAGGACGCCAGCACCGTGTTGCTGATGCCGTCCAACTTGTTGCGCAGGGCGTTATACCGCAGCGACCCCGCGTTGACCAGGGCGCAGACGATCTGCACCTTCCACTTGCCGCCGATGACGCTCATGGCGTAGTGCAGCGGGCATTTCTCCATGCAGGGACAATCGTAATGGGACATGGTAAGCTCCTCCTGACCTTGTTATGAAAATCTGCGCTCTTGCGTTTTCCGGCTATCGTGCTATGATTATAGCAGGTAAGAAAAAAGGAGTAAATAGCCAATATGAATATCTATCTTCAGGGCCTCACCATGGGCCTTGCCTATGTGGCTCCCATCGGCCTGCAGAATCTGTTCGTTATCAACACCGCCCTGACACAGAAGCGCAGCCGGGTCTATCTGGCGGCGCTGATCGTCATTTTCTTCGACATCACCCTGGGCCTTGCCTGCTTTTTGGGCGTAGGAGCCCTGATGCAGGCGCTGCCGTGGCTGCAGAAGGTGATCCTAGGCATCGGCAGCCTGATCGTCATCTGGATCGGCATCGGGCTTTTGCGCGCCAAGGCCAGCATGGAGGGCGGACGGGACGTGAACGTGCCCATCTGGAAGGTGATCTCCACCGCCTGCGTGGTGACGTGGTTCAATCCCCAGGCTATCATTGACGGCACCATGATGCTGGGCGCCTTCCGGGCCAGTCTTCCGGCGGGCAGCGATCTCTTCTTCATCTGCGGCTTTGCCAGCGCGTCGGTATTGTGGTTCCTGGGCATCTCCACCATCATCTCCCTGTTCAGCGCCAAGTTCAACGACAAGCTCCTGAACATCATCAATAAAGTATGCGGCGCGGTGATCATCTTCTACGGTCTGAAGCTGGCGTGGAGCTTCATCAAAATGATGGGCTGGGTCGGCTGAGAATGAATTGAGTATTCTGACGAAAAAAGCGGGAAAAGTTCTTGCATATTTCCTAAATCGTGATATGATATGCCATACCTACGCCCTGCGCGGCGATTTGAAAGTGAGGAATGAGACATGACATATCAGGAGATCCTGGATCGCTCCCGCGATCAGATCGGGCCTTTCTGCAAATCCTGCAAGATCTGCAACGGTATGGCCTGCAAGAACACCGTCCCCGGCCCCGGCGCCAAAGGTCTGGGCACCGGCTTCATCCGCAACTATCAGAAGTGGCAGGAGCTGTGCGTCAACATGGACACCATCTGTGAGAACGGCCCGGCGGACACCACCTTTGATTTCTTCGGTCATCAGTTGACCATCCCTGTCATGGCGGGCCCCGTGGGCGCCATGCAGCTTCACTATGGCGACAAATATGATGACCTGACCTATAACGACCTGCTGGTCACCGCCTGCGCCAAGGCGGGCATCCTGGCCTTCACCGGCGACGGCACCAACCCCGCCGTCATGGAGGCTGCCGTCAACGCCATCGGCGAGAATCACGGTGCCGGCGTCACCACCATCAAGCCCTGGAACCAGGAGCTGGTGATGCAGAAGATGGACATGGCCAAGAAGTGCGGCGCGTGGGCCATCGCCATGGACATCGACGGCGCGGGCCTGCCCTTCCTGAAGAACCTGACGCCGCCCGCCGGCAGCAAGACGGTGGAGCAGCTGAAGGAGATCGCCGACTACGCCGGTGTGCCCTTCATCCTGAAGGGCATCATGACCGCCAAAGGCGCGGAGAAGGCCGTGAAGGCCGGTGCCAAGGCCATCATCGTGTCCAACCACGGCGGCCGTGTGCTGGATCAGTGCCCTGCCACGGCGGAGGTGCTGCCGGAGATCGTGGACGCCGTCGGCAAGGACGTGATGGTGCTGGTGGACGGCGGCATCCGTACCGGTATGGACGTGTTCAAGGCCCTGGCCCTGGGCGCCAGGGGCGTGCTGATCGCCCGCCCCTTTGTCAACATGGTGTATGGCGGCGGCGAGGAAGGCCCCGCCGTGCTGGTGGCCAAGCTGAAGGCCGAGCTGGAGGACACCATGCTGATGTGCGGCGCCCACTCTCTGGCGGAGATCGACCGGAGCATGGTGCGGTAAATAGGAAATAAGCAAAGAACGGGATGACCCGTCCTTTGTGTTTTGGAAGCTTCACCCGTCGGGGCGAAGAGGCATTTCGTCCCTGCGGGGACGAGGTACTTTTGGCCGCTGTCCCAAAAGTACCCAAAA
>USAT01000122.1 GCA_900552725.1 uncultured Eubacteriales bacterium
CCGGGGGACTGGCGGCCGCCGAACTTGGAGGTGATCCATCGGATGCCGTTGCAGGGCCAGATGTAGCCGCCCACGGTGCCGGCGATGTCGTTCAGGCCCAGCTCACGGGCCTTGGCCTCCGCCGCCGCCATCAGGTCGTCCAGAGCCTCTTCCTCCGCCTTGATGGCGTCGTACTCCGCCTGCTTGCCCTCCTCGGTCTTGATGTACTCCGCCAGCAGGCGCATGCTCTCGGTGATCTCGCCCTCCAGCTCCTTCTTGGAGGCGGTCAGCTCCTCGGTCTGCTGCTCCAGGGCGGCCTTGTCCTCCGCCAGACTCTGGCGGGTCTCCCGCAGGTTGCTGATGACCTGCTGGTTATAGCGGACGATCTCGTTGATGAAGTCGATGCGGCTCACCAGGTCGGAGAAGCTGGTGGCCTTGAACAGCACCGACCAATAGGACACGGTGCCCTGCTCCTCCTCGGTGCGGATCTGCTTGTGGAACAGCTCGGTCTGCTGCTCCTCCAGCGCCTCGTTGGCGCTGATGCTGCGGTTGGTGAGGTCGATCTGCTGCTCCAGCAGGTTGATCTCCTCCTGCAGGGCGGCGTTGCGCTGATCCAGCAGATTCTTCTGCTGCTGGGTGTTGGCCTTCTGGCTCTTGATGTTGTTCAGCTCATTCTTCAGGTCGTCCATTTCCTTCCGCTTGTCGTTGATCTGCTGCTGCAGATCGTTATACTCCTTGCGGACGGCGTCGGCCTCCTCCTTCTTGCTGTCGGATGCCGTCGTTGTGTCATCCTTCTTTCCGGCCACAGCCGCGCCATAGGCCACCGAGGGCAGCAGCGCCGCCGTCATCAGCAGCGCGCACAGCAGCGCCAGCACACGTTTTCCGGTCATTGCACGTTTCATGGGATGTCCTTTCCTCCGGTGCGGAACGCGCCGGTTCCGCGGGAATTGGGTGTCTTATACCTTCAGGAAGCGGCGGATGGCCATCAGGCTGCCGCCGATGCCGATCAGGATGCCGGCCCCGGCAAAGATGGCGGCCACAGGCTTCCAGATGTTCAGGAAGGGTACCACCTCCAGGAGCTGCATGGTGTCGGAGCTGCTGATGCCGTTGGCCATGGCGCTGTACAGCAGCCACTGCAGGCCGAAGGCGATCACCGCGCCGAACAGGCCCAGCAGCAGTCCCTCGAACACGAAGGGCCAGCGGATGAAGCTGTCGGTGGCGCCCACCATCTTCATGATGGCGATCTCCTCCCGCCGGTCAAAGGTGGTCAGCTTGATGGTGTTGGAGATGATGAACAGCGACACCATCAGCAAAATGGCGATCAGGGCGATAGAAATGGCGCCCGCCACATTGCGCACCGTGACGAAGCCGGCAGAGATCACCTCGTCGGCCCGCACCTCGTCGATGCCGGCCACCGCCTCCACCGCATCCTTGGTCTGGGACATTTTGTTGGGATCGGTGAGATGGATCACATACCGGTGGCGGAACACCTCCGGCTGGAGATCCTTGTACATATCGTCCTCGTCATACTTGGCCACATACTCGTCCCGTGCCTCCTGCCGGGAGACGAAGGTGCAGTCGGCCACATTGTTCACCTTTTCCAGCTCGGACTGCAAGGCCTTGGCCTTGCTCTCCGTCAGGGAGTCGTCCACAAAGGCCACCATGGCGTTTTCCTTCTGCAGGTCGGCCAGATTCTCGTTGGCGTTGTAGGCCACCAGGGAGAAGGTGCCCATGATCAGCAGGCACGCCACAGTGACGCCGATGGCGGCAAAAGACATGAACCCGTGGGAGAACATGCTGCGGGCGCCCTCTTTGAAGAAGTAACCGAAGTTTTTCATTGCTGCGTCACCCCCTCGTATGTACCGGTGGCATCGCCCACCACGCGGCCGCTCTCCAGATAGATGACCCGCTTGTTGAAGTGGTTCACCAGCCCCCGCTCATGGGTCACCACGATGACGGTGGTGCCCAGGGCGTTGATGCGCTCCAGCAGTGTCATGATCTCCAGGGAGCGGGCCGGGTCAAGATTGCCGGTGGGCTCGTCGGCCACGATGGTGCTGGGATTGTTCACCAGTGCCCGGGCCACGGAGACGCGCTGCTGCTCGCCGCCGCTGAGCTCGTCGGGATAGTTATTCTCCTTCCCCTTCAGACCCACCAGCTCCAGCACATAGGGGATGCGGCTGCGGATCTCCTTGGGCGAAGCGCCCACGGCCCGCATGGCCAGCGCCAGGTTGTCGAACACCGTGCGGCTGGCGATCAGGCGGAAGTCCTGGAAGATCACGCCGATGGTGCGGCGCATCAGGGGAAGCTGCTTCTCCTTGATGCGGCTCATGGAAAAGCCGTTGACCATCACGCGGCCGCCGGTGGGTACGATCTCACCGGTCAGCAGCTTGATAATGGTGGATTTCCCGCTGCCGGAAGGCCCCACCAGGAACACAAATTCTCCGTCATCTATCTGAAATGAGATACCCCGAACGGCCTTCGTGCCGTTCTCATAGGTCTTTTCCGCGTCTTTCAATCGAATCATGGCACAACCTCAAATTCTCTCAAAATGCAACATCTTGTGGCAAAAAGCCATTGTCTGTTACATTATATATAAATCTCAGACAAATGGCAACAGGGAAACCGTGAATTTTCGGTAAATCTGCCATGCAAAATATGCCATTATTAGTATAGACGACCAAAAGCGCCAAAATGTTCCCGGAATTTACAAAAAAATATGCCGCAAAAAAACAGCCGCCCTTTCGGGCGGCTGTAAAAGCTTCGCAGAATTCGCGCCAGTAATCTTATGCTTCTATGCCGCGGCTGGTCAGATACTTCTTGACCATCAGCGCTACCTTGAAGGTAATGGCGTCGTCAAACTCCCGCAGGTCGAGGCCGGTGAGCTTCTTGATCTTCTCCAGCCGGTACACCAGGGTATTGCGGTGGACAAACAGCTTGCGGGCCGTCTCGGACACGTTCAGGTTATTCTCGAAGAACTTGTAGATGGTGAACAGCGTCTCCTGATCCAGGGCGTCGATGGGGTTCTTCTTGAACACCTCCTGCAGGAACATCTCGCACAGGGTGGTGGGAAGCTGATAGATCAGGCGGCCGATGCCCAGATTCTCGTAGTTGATGACATACCGCTCGGTGTCAAAGACCTTGCCCACCTCGATGGCGATCTGGGCCTCCTTATACGCCTTGGCCAGCTCACGCAGATGCTGGGCCATGGTGCCGATGCCCACGAACACGCTGCTCTCGCCGTCGATGCGCAGAGCTTCTTCGATCCGCAGGGCCACCTTCTCCATATCGCCGGCACCAGCGTTTTTGTCCATCTGGTGGATCAGCACCACGTCCTGCTCGCCCACGCTGAGAACGAAGTCGTTCTGCCGGTCGGGGAACAGGCTCTGAATCAGATCCAGAGGAGCGGACTCCATCCGGTCGTCCACCGGGCGGACGACGAACACGCCCCGGTTCACCTCGGCGGCCACATGCAGCTCCTTGGCCCGCATGTAGATATCGCTGATGAGGATGTTGTCGGAGATGATATTCTTCATGAAGGAGCCCTTGTCGTGCTTCTCTTCATAATAGCTCTTGGCAGAGTTCAGCGCCACGGCCGCCATGGCGCACACCGTGCGGCCGATGCCGTCGTCGCCGCTGGCGAACACCGCATAGTCAAAGTGTCCGCCCCAGCCGGGCAGTGCCTTGAAGGTCTTGCCCTCCAGGGCCACACACTCGCCGTCGGCCTGCTGAATGGTCTCTACATATTTGCTCCACTTCTTGCCGATCCCCGTCAGCTCGCTGCACGCGATAACGGTTCCCTCGGCGTCGATGACCCCGATGGTGCGGTCGGTGGTCTCTTTGAATTGCAGCACTACATTCTGAAAAATTCTACCGGACATGACACGCCCTCCTGCTCTCTCTCAAAGCGTCCTCAAACGCTTTGTGCAAACTGCCAAGTGGTCGCTTATATTATATCGTCATAATCACGGTTTTGCAAGCATTTTTTTATCTTTCTCACAAAAAATCTTGAAATTCTTTTGGCGCTTTGTCGATATGATCACACGCCGCAGGCACACCGCAGCGCGGATATCTCTTCCTCCGTCAGCGGGCGGCACTGTCCGGCAGGCAGCGTGTCCTCCAGCGTCAGCGGCCCCATGGCCAACCGCTTCAGGTACAGCACCGGCTTGCCCCGGCTGGCCAGCATCCGCTTCACCTGGTGGAACTTCCCCTCACGCAGCGTCACGAGACACGCATCGCCGCCCAGCAGCTCCAGCTTTGCCGGAAGGCATTGCAGGCCGTCCCCCAGCAGCAGTCCGGCGGCAAAGGCTGCCGCGTCCGCCGCGTCCGGCACGCCGTCCACGCGGGCATAGTACACCTTGTCCACATGGTATTTCGGGCTCAGCAGCCGATGGGTCAGCTCACCGTCGTCGGTCAGCAGAAGCAGGCCCTCCGTGTCCTTGTCCAGCCGTCCCACCGGCGCCAGATCGCGGCGGCGGTATGTCTCCGGGATCAGATCCAGCACCGTGGGCTGGCGTTTGTCCTCGGTGGCCGTCAGCACCCCGGCAGGCTTATGCAGCAGCAGGTACAGGTACCGCTCTGCGCTGAGGGTCACGCCGTCCACGGTGATGACCGCCGTCTCCGCTGCCACCTTCATGTCCGGTGCCGACGCCGGAACGCCGTTCACCAGCACCCGGCCCTGGCGCACCAGGTCCTTCACCTCGCGGCGCGACGCCGCGCCCCTGTTGGCGATGATCTTATCCAACCGCTCCATAGCCGCCTCCTTGTATTCGATGGCCACAGTATAGCATATTTTCCGCCCCATGGGAATATCCATCAACGAAGGAGTTGATGAATATGCGCGTGATCCATGTGACGCGGCGGCGTATGGCGCTGATGTCTCTGGCGCTGTGCCTGGTGATTGGCGCGGCGCTGATGCTGGCAGGCTGCTTCGGCGGCGACAAGGAGGTCGAGGTCATCACCGCCGCCGCCAACGAGGAGCGGGTGGCCTATCTGGAGGGCCTGGGCTGGCAGGTGGAGCCCCAGCCCATCGAAACGCTGGATCTGCAGCTGCCGGAAAAGCTGGAGGGTGAGTGGAGCGCCTACGCCAAGCTGCAGGCGGGACAGAACCTGCCCTTTGCCGACTTTGGCGGCCAGGCTGTAAAACGCTACACCTATACGGTCACCAACTATCCGGAGATCCCCCAGGGGGTGCAGGCCAATCTGTATCTGTGGGGTGACCAGATCATCGGCGGCGATGTGATCTTCACCGGCCAGGGCGGCTTCCAGACGGATCTGGCCTTCCCCAAGACGTAAGGACGCAAAAAAAGAAAGGCCATACGGCCTTTCTTTTTTCGATTTCAGTTCGATTACTGCTCGATCTCGATGACGACGCCGGAACCGACGGTACGGCCGCCCTCACGGATAGCGAAACGCAGACCCTTCTCGATAGCGATGGGGGTGATCAGCTCGACCTTC
>USAT01000123.1 GCA_900552725.1 uncultured Eubacteriales bacterium
AGCAGCTTCTCAACCCCCGCGACCTTATCGCCCGGCAGCAGCTCGCTGCGGACCTCGTCCACACCCAGCTCCGCCGCCACTTCATCGGCCACCCGCTTGGCGTCGCCGGTCAGCATGACGGTCTTTTCCACGCCGGCGCGCTTCAGGGCGGCGATGGCCGCCTTGGAGTGGGGCTTTACCACGTCGGAGATAACGATGTGTCCGGCGTACTGGCCGTCCACGGCCATGTGGATGATGGTGCCTACGCTGTGGCACTCGTTGAAGGGGATGCCCAGCCTGGTCATCAGCTTGTCGTTGCCGGCGGCCACCTTATGGCCGTCCACTACGGCCTCGACGCCGTGGCCGCTGATCTCCTGGATATCCGTGACCCGGTCACGGTCGATGGGTCTGCCATACGCCTTCTGCAGGCTCTTGCTGATGGGGTGGGAGGAGGCGCACTCGGCCAGGGCGGCGTATTCCAGCAGCTTGTCCTTGTCCATCTCGTTGTGGTGGACGGCGGTGACCTCGAACACGCCCTGGGTCAGGGTGCCGGTCTTGTCAAAGACCACACATTTGGCGTCGGACAGCTCCTCCAGATAGTTGGAGCCCTTGATGAGGATGCCCTCGCGGCTGGGCCCCGCCGATACCGGCGAAGAAGCTGAGGGGGATGCTGATGACCAGAGCACAGGGACAGCTGACCACCAGGAAGGTCAGGGCGCGGTAGATCCAGTCCGTCCACTGGGGCTCCATGCCCAGCACCAGACGGCCCAGGGGGAACAGGATGCCCAGCACCGCCGCCGCGGCGCACACCGCCGGGGTATACACCCGGGCGAACCGGGAGATGAAGGTCTCGGAGCGGGATTTGCGGGAGCTGGCGTTCTCCACCAGATCCAGGATCTTGGACACGGTGGATTCCCCGAACTCCCTGGTGGTGCGGATCTTCAGCACGCCGCTCATGTCGATGCAGCCGCTGATGATCTCATCGCCCTCTTTCACGTCACGGGGCAGGCTCTCGCCGGTGAGGGCGCTGGTGTTCAGGCTGGCGCTGCCGCTGACCACCACGCCATCCAGAGGCACCTTCTCGCCGGGCTGCACCACGATGATGCTGCCCACGGCAACTTCGTCGGGGTCCACCTGCTCCAGTTGGCCGTCCCGCTCGATGTTGGCGTAATCGGGGCGGATGTCCATCAGGGCGCTGATGTTCCGGCGGCTCTTGCCCACGGCGTAGCTCTGGAACAGCTCACCGATCTGGTAGAACAGCATGACGGCGATGCCCTCTACATAGTCGCCGCTCTTCGTCCAGATGGCCAGGAAGAACGCACCCAGGGTGGCGATGGCCATCAGGAAGTTCTCGTCAAAGACGCGGCCGTTGACGATGCCCTTGCCCGCCTTGCGCAGGATGTCGTAGCCGATCACCAGATAGGCGATCAGGTAGGCGATCAACTGGGGGATGCCGGTCAGCGGGATGAACTTCAGGGCCAGCAGCATGGCCGCCGTAATGAGGATGCGGATCAGCATCACTTTTTGTTTCTTCGTCATGGTCACGATGCTCCTTTCCAATGCGGTGCCCGGCACTGGGCCGGGCACGGAGTGATATTACAGCTCGATCTCGCAGTCGGGCTCCACCTTCTTGCAGGCATTCAGCACGTCCTTCATGACGGCCTTGGCGTCCTGGCCCTCTTCAAACTCCACGATCATCTTCTGGGTCATGAAATTGACGGTGGCAGACGCCACGCCGCTGGTTTTCTTGGCGGCTTCCTCCATCAGGTTGGCGCAGTTGGCGCAGTCAACTTCGATCTTGTAGGTCTTTTTCATGATGATACCTCCATATACGGGCCTCCGCTGGGGAGCACCTCAAAATTTCACAATTAAGCGCTTGCTTAACGATTCTGGTGGTAGTATACTCAAAGTTGTGAGAAAAAGCAAGATGTCCGGGCACCGTATGCCCAAAACAGCAAGTGAAATGTCCAAAACAGAAAGTGAGAGGGAACACCATGGAACACTTTGAACTGCCCCACGATCACGGGGAGAAGAGCCATACCGCCGCGCTGTGCCGGGAGCTGGGCAAGACGGGGCACTTTGCCGCCGTGTCCGATGTGTTCAAGCAGCTCAGCGACTCCAACCGGGTGCGCATCTTCTGGCTGCTGAGCCATCAGGAGGCGTGCGTGGTCAACATCGCCGCCATGCTGGAGATGTCCAGCCCCGCTGTGTCCCACCACCTGCGCTCACTGGCGGAGAGCGGGCTGTTGGAGAGCCGCCGGGAGGGGAAGGAGGTCTATTACCGGGCACCGGACACGGAGCTGAGCCGCCTGCTGCACCAGATTGTGGAGCAGGTGATGGAGATTGCCTGTCCGGAGAAGCAGGTGGATTTTCAGGCCACTCAGGAGGAGATCGTCCGCAACGTGCACCAGTACCTCATTGAGCACCTGTCGGAGCGGGTCACCATCGACGAGCTGTCCCGCCGCTTTCTGATGAATCCCACCACGCTGAAGAGCATGTTCAAGAAGGTGTACGGCGACACCATCGCCGCCCACATGCGCAACCACCGGCTGGCCCAGGCGGCGCTGCTGCTGCAGACCACCGGCGACGAGGTGGCCGCCATCGCCCAGGCGGTGGGCTACGACAGCCCCAGCCGGTTCACCACCGCCTTCCGGGAGGTGTACGGCCAGACGCCCGTGGAATACCGCCGCCAGCGGGCAAAGCAATAAAAAACAGCCGTGTACCACAGGGTACACGGCTGTTTTGACGCTTGTCACTTTCTGACTGCCGCCCGCAGGGGCGGCTTTTCCGGTGTATTCCGTTACAGCAGCTGGCGGCAGATCTCCGCGTCCGGCGCCAGCGTTTTCACATCGCGCTCCAGCTGATCCAGCACGGCTGTGATCTCCGACGCGGGCTGTCCCGCCACGCCGAAAACGGGATAGAACACATGGGTGCTGCTCTCCCGGACGCAGGTGCGGTCATCTGCCCCGGCGATCATGCTGAAGATGATCCCGCCGTCGTCCCTGGCGCAGAAGTCGCCGGGGTAGGTGTGTACCTCCTCGCCCCGCATACCGGGGAAGGGTGCCTTCTCCGTCCCGGCAAACAGCCGGACACAGCCCTGCACCTGATCTACGTCGTGGGTGCCGGACAGCTGCTGGGTCTCCAGTTCCGCAAGAAAGGGAATGGCGGTGATGGGATTCCCGCTGGGAAAGGGGCGTCCCTTCAGCAGAATGGATTCCAGCTGCATCAGTACGGGGTAGGTTTTCTTGAACTTCTTGAAAAAGCGGAAGTAGACATTCTTGCCGAACACCGCCTTGCGGTCATAGTCCGCAAAGCGCTCCTTCAGCGCATTGAGCCGCGCCGTCACCATGGTCTGAAAGGCATCCTCCCGCCACAGCGCTTTCTCAGGATAAGCGACCTCCAGAACACCGAAGGGTACGCCGTCCAGGGCGGCGTCTTTTTGAAATTGCAGCATGGTACAGACCTCCTTAAATAAAAATAGCGGGATAAAATCCTTCCGAATTCTATCCCACTTAAACCGTACCAATATGGTACGATAAGTCCTCTGATCAAATGAATCCCCACTTTGTTGGCAATGAGTATAGCACCGCGTTTCGCGAAATGCAAGAGAAATTTCTCCGGCGTTTGCCGGAGATGCGGATAACAATAAAAAAGAAGGACATCCAAACGGATGTCCTTCTTGATGGTGCGCGAGGCGGGACTTGAACCCGCACGCCCGTAGTGAGCACTAGAACCTGAATCTAGCGAGTCTGCCAATTCCACCACTCGCGCAAACAACATAGTTAATTATAACCGAAGTTGTTGTATTTGTCAACACCTTTTTTCGATTTTTTTCAACTTTCTCTTTTCGAGAAGGTGGTGCGAGTGATGGGACTTGAACCCACACGTCCATTCGAACACAAGCACCTCAAGCTTGCCTGTCTGCCGATTCCAGCACACTCGCAAATGAGCCTTCTCAAGAGTACTTGCTTATTATACCAGACAAACCGCATTTGTCAAGCCTAAAATTTCCTGTGCTTATGCCAGGCCTTTTACACCTGGGACAGCACCTGGCCGATGGGCCCGTCGATGACCAGATCGGCGCCGATGTCCGCGCCCACGGTGCCCTTGTTGATGACCACCAGCTTATGGCCCCGGTAGTAGCGTACCAGGCCAGCCGCCGGATACACCACCAGCGACGTGCCGCCGATGATCAGCATGTCCGCGTCGTGGATATAGCGCAGGGCCCTGTCCATCACGTCCTCATCCAGGCCCTCCTCGTACAGCACCACGTCGGGCTTGATGTCGCCGCCGCAGGAGCACTTGGGCACGCCGGTGCTGTGGAGAATGGCGTCCAGCCCGTAGAACTTATGGCACCGCTCGCAGTAGTTCCGCAGCACGCTGCCGTGGAGCTCCAGCACCTCGCGGCTGCCGGCCTTCTGGTGCAGGCCGTCGATGTTCTGGGTGATGACCGCTTTCAGCTTGCCCTCCTGTTCCCACTGGGCCAGCTTGCGGTGGGCGGCGTTGGGCTGGGCATCGGGGGCCAGCATTTTTGCCCGGTAGAACTCATAGAACTCCGCCTTGTGGGCCATATAGAAGCTGTGGCTCAGCATGGTCTCCGGCGGATAGCGGAACTTCTGGTGATACAGGCCGTCCACGCTGCGGAAATCGGGGATGCCGCTCTCCGTGGAAACGCCCGCGCCGCCGAAAAATACGATATTATCGCTGCCGTCCACCAGCTCCTTCAATTTACGGATCTGCTCGTCCATTTGGGATACCTCCTTATTCCACATAAGAGTTTTCGATCTTCACCACGGCCCGGTAATGGCCGTCCATGTCCTCCACCAGGCGGCAGACCCTCTGGGCCACCTGGGGACGGGTCAGCTGCTCGTCAAAGGGGATCACCACGTCGAAGATCAGGTTGGTGTGAGTTGCGCCCGGCACGATACGGAAATCGTGGATGGTCAGCCGGGGATCGACGGTCTTTACCAGTGTCGTCACCTGTTCCCGGAGCGCCGTTACCACAGGGTCGCCCACCACCACGGGATCCATGTGGATCACTGCCTCGCAGTGGAGCTTCCGGCCCAGCTCCGACTCGATGTTGTCGATGACATCGTGGAGCTCCAGCATCTGGCCGTCGGCGGGCACCTCGGCGTGGAGGGAGATGATGCGCCGCCCCGGGCCATAGTCGTGTACCACCAGATCGTGGACACCCACCACCTGGGGATGGGCCATCACCAGCGCCTCAATCTCCCGCACCAGGGCCGGGTCGGGGGCCTGGCCCAGCAGGGGACTGATGGTGTCCCGGGCCGCCTGCACCGCCGACCACAGGATGAACAGCGCCACCACCAGGCCCACCCAGCCGTCCAGCGGCACGCTGATGAACCGGCTTGCGACAGTGGCCAGCAGCACGGCGG
>USAT01000124.1 GCA_900552725.1 uncultured Eubacteriales bacterium
GGGCGTGCTGATGGAGGCGCTGCAGGCCGGGCCGGAGGAGGACGGGGTGCTGCCGCTGCTGCCGGACGTGGTGTATCTGGCGGTGAACGTCAGGGGCTGCACCGCCCACGTGCAGGTGGTGGAGCGCGTCCGCCCGCCGCATCTGTACCGGGACAGCGACGTGCAGAACATCGTGGCGGCCAGAGACGGGCTCATCACGAAGATCGAGGCGCTGGACGGGGTGACCTGCGCGGCGGTGGGCGAAACGGTGCAGGCGGGGCAGGTGCTGCTGTCCGGGGTGGCTGACTCGCCCCGGGGCTGCCGGTATATGCGGGCCACCGGGCGGATCTGGGCCCGGACATGGTACGAGTGGATGGTGCCCGTACCTCTGGAGACGGTGCTGAAGGACGGCACGGAGCCCGTGAAGACCCGCACCCATACCGCGCTGGACCTCGGACGGCACCGAATTGCGCTGCCTGCGGGGGACAGCATATTGCAGGGCCGGGAAAACTGTGATAAAATAATACGATACCGTGGCGTGCAGCTTCCCTTCGGGCTGCGCCTGCCGGTAACGCTGGTAACAGAGACGGTGGCCGAGCGCGCGGTGTACGACGGTGAACGTCCGGAGGATGAGGCCTGCGCCGAGGGACAGAAGCAGCTGGAGGCCCAGTTGGCGCAGACCATCGGAGACGACGGCCGTGTTCTGAAAGCGGACGTATCCGCCCGGCGGCAGGGCGCGTACCTTATGGTGACGCTGCGGGCGGAGTGCGAGGAACAGATCGGCGTGGACGCGCCGCTGACTATAACAAGCGATACAGGGAGGTAAACCCGGAATATGGAACAACGTATCGGTATTGAACGCATGGAGGAGGCCGTCAATCTTTTCGGCTCCTTCGACGAGAATATCCGGCTCCTGGAGGCGGAATTTCAGGTGCAGGCGGTGAACCGGGGCGGCGAGATCGTCGTGTCCGGCGAGCCGGAAAACGTGATGCTGGCGGTGAAGGCGGTGCAGGCGCTGCTGACCCTGTCCAATAAGGGCGAGACGATCACCGACCAGCACGTGCGCTACGTCATCGGGCTGGTGCGCTCCGGTCAGGCCGAGCGCATCAGCGAGCTGACCCAGGACGTGATCTGCATCACCAGCAAGGGCAGGCCCGTCAAGCCCAAGACCATCGGCCAGAAGGAGTATGTCAACGCCATCCTGAAGCAGACCGTCACCATCGGCGTGGGCCCTGCCGGCACCGGCAAGACGTACCTGGCGGTGGCGGCGGCGGTGGCCGCCTTCCGGGACAAGCAGGTGAACCGCATCATCCTCACCCGTCCGGCGGTGGAGGCCGGCGAACGGCTGGGCTTCCTGCCCGGCGACCTGCAGTCGAAGGTGGACCCCTATCTGCGCCCGCTGTACGACGCCCTGTTCGATATGCTGGGGGCGGAGACGTACCAGAAGTATCTGGAGCGGGGCAACATCGAGGTGGCGCCCCTGGCCTACATGCGGGGTCGGACGCTGGACGACAGCTTCATCATTCTGGACGAGGCCCAGAACACCAGCCGGGAGCAGATGAAGATGTTTTTGACCCGTATGGGCTTCGGCTCCAAGGTGGTCATCACCGGCGATATTACCCAGATCGACCTGCCCAACGACAAGGTCAGCGGCCTGAAGGAGGCCATGAAGGTGCTGCGGGACGTGGAAGGCGTGGGCATCTGCCAGCTGACCCAGGAGGACGTGGTGCGCCACGTCATGGTGCAGCGGATCATCGAGGCCTACGCCCGGTATGAGGACAGGAGGAAGAAATAATGGCGAAGCGGCATTACATCCCCGTCACCGCCGATGTGCCGGGGGTGAGCGACGAGAAAAAGGCGCTGATCCGCCGGGTCATCCGCACGGCGCTTTCCATGCAGGGGGTGGACTTCCCCTGTGAGGTGGACGTGCTGGTGACCGACGACGCGGGCATCCATCAGATCAACCGGGACATGCGGCAGGTGGATCGGCCCACCGACGTGCTGAGCTTTCCGGAGTTCGAGCTGACCCCCGGTGAGTTGCCGGGCGTGGAGGACGCCGATCCCGGCACGGGACTGGTGCCCCTGGGCGACATGGTGCTGTCCATGGAGCGGGTACAGGCCCAGGCCAAGGAGTACGGCCACTCCAACCGCCGGGAGCTGGCGTACCTGGTGGTACACTCGGTGCTGCATCTGCTGGGCTATGACCATCTGGACGAAGGCCCCATGAAGGCCCAGATGCGGGAACGGGAAGAGTCTATTATGGCGGAATTGGTGCTGGAGAGGTAGAGTGTTTCGCGACTGCGGGATGGTACGGACGGGCCGTCGAGGACGCCGGCCCCTACGCAGCGACTATCAAGCCCATCTGTAGGGGGCGGCGTCCCCGACGCCCCGATACAAACAATACACATTGCTCAAACAAAAGAAAGTTGAGGATCACCTGAATGAACATTACAAAGACCGCGATGATCACCGTGTGCGGACGGCCCAATGTGGGCAAGTCCAGCCTGACCAACGCCCTGGTGGGCGAGAAGATCGCCATCGTATCCAAGAAGCCCCAGACCACGAGAAACCGTATTTACGGCGTGGTGAACCGGGGCGACACCCAGTTCGTGCTGCTGGATACGCCGGGCCTGCACAAGCCCCGCAGCCGCCTGGGCGACTATATGGTGAAGGTGGTGCGGGAAAGCCTCAGCGCCGTGGAGTGTGCGCTGCTGCTGGTGGAGCCCATCGCCCATGTGGGCGAGCCGGAGCGCATCCTGCTGCGGCGTATCGAGGAGGAGAAGCTGCCGGTGGTGCTGTGCATCAACAAGGTGGACACGGTGGAGAAGAAGGACGACCTGCTGGCGGTGATCGCCGCCTATAACGAGGTATACAGCGGCTTTGACGCCATCATCCCCATCTCCGCCCGCACCGGCGATGGCCTGGATGAGCTGCTGGCGCAGCTACAGAACTATGCCCAGGAGGGGCCGCAGCTCTTCCCCGACGGCATGACCACCGATCAGCCCGACGCCCAGGTGTGCGCCGAGATCCTGCGGGAGAAGATGCTGCAGTGCCTGGACAAGGAGATCCCCCACGGTACGGCGGTGGAGGTGACCCGGTTCACCGAGCGGGACAGCGGCATTATCGATCTGGATGTGACCATCTACTGCGAGAAGGCCAGCCACAAGGGCATTATCATCGGCAAGCACGGCGACATGATGAAGCGCATCAGCACCCTGGCCCGGCAGGATATTGAAAAATTCATGGGCACCAAGGTGTATCTGGAGACCTGGGTGAAGGTGAAGGAAAACTGGCGTGATAATGTGAATTTTATCAGAAGTCAGGGCTTCAACGAGGAGTAAATTACCAGACATGGAACCGCCCCGGACGCACATGCTATGCATGAGGTGATGGACGGTGGACTACTGGGAGTTGTTCTGGGACACCGGCGCGCCGGAGGCGTGGCTGATGGCCAGAGACACGGAGGACGGGACGTGGACAACGGAACATTCGTGACCGCGGGCCTTGTCCTGCGGGAGACGGAGACCAAGGAATCGGACAAGATACTGACGGTGCTTACGCCGGAGCTGGGGCGCATCAGCGTCATTGCCAAGGGGGCCCGGAGCCGCCGCAGCAAGTACACCGCCGCGTGCCAGCTATTGGCCTACGATGAGATGACGCTGCGGCGCAAGGGCGAGTGGTACTATCTGGCGGAGGCCAACACCATCGAGCTGTTCGACGGCGTGCGGCAGGACATTGAGCGGCTGGCGCTTGCGGCCTATTTCGCCGAGCTGACGGAGGCGGTGTGTCAGGACGCCATGGCGGCGGCGGAGATCCTGCCGCTGCTGCTCAACGCGCTGTTCGCGCTGGGGACGCTGGGCAAGGAGCCGCTGGTGGTGAAAACCGCCTTTGTCTGGCGGCTGATGGAAACGGCGGGCTTTGCCCCGCTGACAGACGGCTGTGCCGTCTGCGGCCGCGAAATGCCGGAGGCCCCCATGCTGGACACGATGCAGGGTGTGCTGCGGTGCGGCGGATGCCGCCTGAGCAGCGGCGGGCTGAGCCTGCCATTGACGGAGAGCGCCGTGCAGGCGCTGCGGTACATCCTGTACTGTCCGCCCAAGAAGCTGTACGGCTTCACGCTGGGCGCACGGGACATGCGGATGCTGGACCGGGCCGGGGAAGTCTTCTGCGCGGTGCAGTTGGAGCGTGGCTTCCGGACGCTGGACTACTACAAAGCGTTCTTGCCGGTGGAGGAGGAATAGAATTACTTCGCGCCTGCGGTGCGAGGAGCATTCCGCGTCTCCGGACGCGGGACACTTTTGGCCACGGCCCCAAAAGTGTCCAAAAGGGCCGCTTAGACCTGCGGTTTAAGAATCCGCGCACGCTGTTCCGATTACGAATTTGCGGCCTTTTACCACGCGTTCACGGAACATGGTCGTTATCGTGCTGTATGACGTATCGTCTGCCCTTCCTGCGCCGCTGCCGCTCATGCGCATCAACGGCGGGGAATGGATCGTTGTCCGGCGGGGTGATGAGGGCATCGCCCCGTGCGATAGACGCAGGAATCTCTTCTCCGTTCCGGTCAGCGGCAGCGGCGCAGGAGCAGAGACGATTCGATGACGGAACGGGAAAGAAAGAATTCCCGTGAACGTGCGGCAGGCAGTTACAATTCTGTACAGCGCATAGCGCGCAAGGAAGTGAAGAAACCATTGGTTTCTTCCGGCTCTTTTGGCTACTTTTCTAGTCGGTGCGTTAAGGAAATATGCCGGTGGCATTTTTTCAGCATCCGATCTCGGCGGCTATGCCGCCGTAGCATCCGCTGTGTTTACACAGCGTGATTGGGAAAAGTAGCCCGCCGGAGGCCGTCCTCGCCCCGGAGGGCGAAATTCCCCAAACGGGCGGGCGGACAGAGTCGTCCGCCCCTACGGAGGGGGACAAGAAACCGGTGCGCTGTACGCGGCGGCCTGAGGTCAGGCCGCCCTACGGTATGGTGCGTTCACCGGGCGACCGCAAGGGTCGCCCCTACGGACGGAGACAAGAATCCGATGCGGCACCGGGCGGCGGGCGGGGTAGAACCCCGCCCCTACGAAGGTTTTACCAAACCGACCGTAACGCCGCACAAATGTTACGTTTACTGACAAAAGAGGTATTGATCAAGGATAAAACTATGAGTGAATTATTTGAAAAATCCATACGGACGCTGGAGCTTCCGGCGGTATTGGAGATGCTGTCGGCCAGAGCCGTCAGCGAGGCGGCCCGGGAAAAGAGCCGCCATATCATGCCCGCCACCGACCGGCAGGAGGTGCTGCGGCTGCTGGACGAAACGTAAACAAACTCC
>USAT01000125.1 GCA_900552725.1 uncultured Eubacteriales bacterium
AGTGACCCCCTGCTTGTAAGGCAGGTGCTCTAACCAGCTGAGCTATGCTCCCGTCCTTGCCGCTTTCGTAAACGGCGAGTATGATTATACTAAATGTTCCCCCAACTGTCAACAAGAAAAACAAAAATTTTCTAAAAAATTTTCCGCAGGGCTTACAGACTGTCGATGAGGGCCTTCAGCTCGTCACCGGAGAAATCGTACACCGCGTCGCAGAACTGGCAGGTCATGCTGCAGTGGCCCTGTTCGTCCAGGATCTGCCGCAGCTCGTCCTTGCCCAGGGAGATCAGGGCACGCTCCACCCGCTGGCGGCTGCAGTAGCAGCGGTACTCCACGGGGCAGGTCTCCAGGATCTTCAGGTCGAAGTCCGACATGACCTGACGCAGCATATGCTCCGGGTCGTCGTCCTTGTCCAGAATGGCGGAGACGTTGCCTGCCGCCATGATGCCGCCCTCCACCTTGACGATGGTATCCTCGGTGGCACCGGGCAGCAGCTGAATGAGGTAGCCGCCGGCGGCCTTGACGCTCTGGTCACGGTCCACCAGCACGCCCAGTCCGCAGGCGGTGGGGATCTGCTCAGACTCCACGAAGTAGGCGGCCACATCCTCGGCGATCTCGCCGCCCAGCAGGTCGATGGTGCCCACATACGGCTCCTTCATATGGAGATCCTTGATGACGGTGATGGTACCCTCGCGGCCTACGGCACCGCCTACGTCCAGCTTACCGTCCTCACGCAGGGGAATGTCCACCTGGGGGTTGGTGACGTAGCCCCGGACGTTGCCCAGATTGTCGGACACGGCCAGCACGGTGCCCAGGGGGCCGCCGCCCTTGATCTGGAGGGTCAGGCTGGCGCCCACGCCCTTCAGGGCGTTGCCCATGAGGCTGGCGGCGGACAGGGTGCGGCCCAGGGCCGCGGTGCCCACCGGCAGCAGCTTGTGTATCTGCCGTGCCCGCTCCGTCAGGTCACGGCTGCAGATAGCGGCGGCCTGTACCAGGCCGTCGGATGAAATGGCTCTTACGATGCGATCCATAGAAAAATCACTCCTTGTGAGGTTATTTGCGGATGGCGGTAAAGTAGATGCGCTGTTCACCCTCTTTGGGGCTGCGGCACACCATGTCGCCATAGGCGCGGATATCGCCGAAGCCGGCGGCCTTCAGCCAATCGGTCAGCTCCTCCACGGTATAGGCCCGCTGGCGGTGGACCTCCAGGTCACGCTCCCAGGTGCCGCCCGACTGCTGGCGGAACAGATCCACATAGTAGGTACACAAGCCGCGGCGGTATTCGGTGCGCCAGACGCAGTAGGTGTCCTCCGTCTCATCCAGGAACACCTGACCATCCAGGGCGGCCAGCTTCTCCACGGTGTTGATGTCAAAGACCAGCAGTCCGCCGGGGGCGATGAACAGGTGCAGCCGCTGGAAGGTGCGCTGCACGTCGGCGGGGCGGGTCAGGTAGTTGAGGCTGTCCAGGCAGCAGATGGCGGCGTCCACGGTGCCGTACAGATCCAGCTTCGGCATGGACTGGTGCAGGAAGATGGGGGCGATGCCCTCCACCGTGCCGCTCTTGCTCATGGCGGCGGCCAGCATATCCTCGCTGCCGTCCACGGCGATCAGCTCATAGCCGCGCGCCGTCAGCAGCCAGGTCATGGCGCCGGTGCCGCAGGCCAGATCCAGCACAGTGTGCACCGGGATGCGGCTGCGGCGGAAGAGCTTTTCGATAAAGTCCGCCCGCTTTTCGTACCGGACGTCCACGGTCAGGTCGTCGTAGCTGGCGGCCAGGGCGTCGTAGGCACTCATTCCTCGGACTCCTTCTCCTTGGCCTCCTGCTCCTCCAGGGCCTTCATCTTCTCCAGGACACCCTCGTAGCCGCCGGCACCGTAGATGAGGCTGCGGTTCACGCGGCTGATGGTGGCGCTGGAGGCACCGGTGCGCTCCAAAATATCATTATAAATGAGGCCGTTGTTCAGCAGTGTGGCCACCTCGTAGCGCTGCTCCATAGAGCGCAGCTCCGGGATGGTGCACAGATCCTGGAAGAAGTTATAGCACTCCTCCTCGGTCTCCAGTGTCAGGATCGCCTTGTACAGACGGTCGCTCTTTTCCTTCTTGGCGATCTTGCATTTTGTGGTATGCACGGCCATGGTGTGGTTCCTCCCTTATAATACCTACATTCCCTATATGTGTGACACTTGCCACTTTCATATTTTAACGCTTTCGCGCGTGAAAGTAAAGGAGCAAAGTGAAAATTTTCTGTGAAGAACGAAAAACGGGAACCTTTTGGCGGAATTTTCCGTCACATAAATAGGAAAAACAACATTATTAAAATGGAGAGAACAGAACAGGGAGGAAAAACGATGAAAAAGGTACGGATGATGCTGTGCGGCGTGCTGGCGGCGCTGATGCTGGCGGGCTGCGGCGGTACGGGGATGGGGGAGTATACCCTTGCGGAGGCGGGCCATCCCACGGCGCGGAAAACGGAGGACCGGGTGGACACGGAGGCACTGCGGCAGTTCGGTGACGAAACGGCGGCTGTTGTTTTCACCGGAGAAAGGAACGAGGTGTATTCCCCGGTAAGCCTGTATGTGGCGCTGGGGATGCTGACGGAGCTGGCGGACGACGAGACGAAGCAGCAGGTGATGGATTTGCTGGGCGTATCCGACAGCGAGACGATTCGGCAATGGACGAAGGCGTTGTGGCAGCAGCTCTATCACGACGAGCAGGACAGCGCCCTGTGGCTGGGCAACGCGGCATTCCTCAATGAGAATATGGCGTTTCATAAGGAGCCGCTGGACGTTCTGGCGGAGGACTATTATGCGTCCTCGTATCAGGTGCCCATGGGCAGTAAGGCGGCGGACAAAGCCATCGCCGCGTGGCTGAATCGGCAGACCAACGACCTGCTGGCCGATGACACCAAAGCCATCGAGACGAAGGAGAGCGACCTTCTGCGGCTGTACAATACCATATATTATAAGGCGGCGTGGCAAGCGGCGTTCTTCGAGGGTGCGACGAAGCAGGATATCTTCACCGTTGCCGACGGCACGGAGCAGAGAACGGACTTCATGCACATCTCCATCGAGGGAGCGCCTGTGGCGCGGGGCGAGGGCTACCGGTGCGCGTCGCTATATCTGAAGGACGGCGGCGAGATGACCTTCTATCTGCCGGACGAGGGCGTGACGGTGGAGGAGCTTTTACAGCGGAAGAACATCCTGAGCGAGCTGCTGCCTGTGAACGCTGAGGAGGTGCGGGTCAACTGGTCGGTGCCCAAGTTTGACATCCGCGCCTCGCTGGAGCTGAATGACGCATTGCAGGCGCTGGGCGTTACGGACGCATTTGACGTAAGAAAGGCGGACTTCTCGCCGCTGACGGAGCAGACGGCATATGTGGAGAGCGTGAATCAGGCGGCGCGGGTGAGGATCGACGAGGAGGGCATAGAGGCTGCTGCCTTCACCGAAGTGCAAGAAGGCGGCGCGGGTGCGCCGCAGGAGTTGGACGAGGAGGAGATGAACCTGAACCGACCGTTTGCGTTTGCCATCTGGAAAGACGGTGCGCCGCTGTTCATAGGCGCGGTACAGACCATGGAGGGAATGTAACATGAAGCGAATGAGAGCAATTCTGTGCGGCGTGCTGGCGGCGCTGATGCTGGCGGGCTGCGGCGGAGTAGAGGTAATCACTTGCCAGTCGGAGCGGCCGGCGCCGGCGGCGGATCTGACGCAGTATGCGGTCAGGGAGGCGGCCTATCCGGTGTTTCCCAAGGAGCCGGTGTATGAAGATTACATCGACGAGAACGGCGAGGGGGACTGGGACGCCTATGATGCGGCGTACAGCGAATATAGAGAGGCGTTGCAGAAGCTGGGCAAGGGTGAGCGGCCGGACGACAGCGCGGTGCGGCGCTTTGCCGATCAGACGGCGGCGGAGATCTTCACCGGACGGGAGAACACGGTGTATTCGCCCATCAGCCTGTATGCGGCGCTGGGGATGCTGACGGAGCTGACGGACGGCGAGACACGGCAGCAGGTGATGGCTTTGCTGAGCGCCGCCGACACGGAAGCGCTGCGGCAGCAGATCAACCGCCTGTGGATCAGCGTCTATCAGGACGGCGACGCGGTGTGCCGGTTGGCCAACGCCGCCTTTGCGCGGGAGGACGCCGATGTGAAGCAGGCGGAGGTGGATGCGCTGGCGGAGTGGTATTTCGCGTCCTCCTACCGGGTGCCCATGGGGACGGAGGAGGCCGACGAGGCCATCGCCAGTTGGCTGAACCAGCAGACCGGCGGGCTGCTGTCGGAGGAGACGGGGAACATCCATACGGAGAAGGAGAACCTTCTGCGGCTGTACAACACCATATATTATAAGGCGGGCTGGCTGAACGCCTTTGAGAGTGGCCAGACGGGGACGGATACCTTTACCGCCGCCGACGGCAGCAAGCAGCAAGTGGACTTTATGCACCGGACGGGCGAGGGCACTTACCGGAAGGGTGAGGGCTATACCGCCGCGCCGAAGAGCCTGAAATATGGGCGGATGGTATTCGTGCTGCCGGAGGAGGGCGTGACGCCGGAGAGCCTGCTGCAGCGGCAGGGGTTCCTGTCGGAGCTGGCGGAAGGCTATGAGGGCGCGCGGGTGATCTGGTCGGTGCCGAAGTTCGATGTGAAGTCCTCTGTTGACCTGGCGGATGCGCTGAAGGCGCTGGGAGTGGCCGACGCCTTTGAGGCGGATAAGGCGGACTTTACGCCGCTGACGGACAACATCGCATATGTGAGCAGCGTGATGCAGGCCGCCCGTGTCAAGATCGACGAGGAGGGCGTGGAGGCCGCGGCCTATACGGAGATTGTTGCCAAAAGCGACGGGGCACCGGAGCCGTCTCCCGTGGTGGAGATGAACCTGAACCGACCGTTTGCGTTTGTGATCTTCGACGGCAACGATGTGCCGCTGTTCGTGGGCACGGTGCAGACGATGGCGGGGTGAAAGCGGGGCGCGTGTGTTGACGCTTCGTAGGGCGGCATGACCACATGCCGCCGCGCAGGTTACGGAACAGTTCCGTGAAACGGCGGCGGGGTGAGGTCACCCCGCCCTACAAAGGCGGCGCATAATTCACCCTGCGGTGCGTAGAGGTGCGGACAGGCAGAACGCCGAAAATTCCTTGAAAATTTTAGAAAAATAAGAGAAAATTGTAGGTTTGTCAAACATATTGTACAGCGAACTCGATAGGAGAAAGCCAGTGTAG
>USAT01000126.1 GCA_900552725.1 uncultured Eubacteriales bacterium
CTGATCTGCGTCGACACGGACGGGCATCTGGAGCAGATCCCTCCGCGGACGTGGGAGCTGGTGGAGCATATTCTTGCCAAGCAGCTGTTCATGGAGGTGAGCCGTCAGGACAAGCCTTCCGAGACGGTGGAGGACATTCTCATGCACCTGCTGGACGGCGGATTTTCCTCCGCCGCGCACTTCCAGCTTCAGGCGTCCGGCACCTACCTGGCGGATTTCCACCCGCTGACCTTCGCCCTCATCGATCTTGAGGCCTACCATAATGCGTACATGGGGAAGCGGCATCTGAGGGAGGAACTGGAGACGCAGATCCCAGACGCTCATCCGTTTCTGTACAAAGGCGATATTTTCCTCTTTCTGCACAGAGAGGGGGATGCGGACACGCTTTCCACGCTGGCAAAGGAGTTTCAGCTCAAGATCCTCGTGTCCGAGCCGCTGGATGAGCTGTTTGATCTCCCGGGGCTCTACCGCACGGCGCGCGAGGCGCTGGAGCTGATGACGGACGAGCGCTTTCACGGGGAGCCGGTCTGCTCCGTGGCGCAGCTGCGCACGCCGCTGCTGCTGAAAAATCTGGAGGGGCGCGGCGACCTAATCCCGATTGCGCTGCACCGCCTTGCCGCCCGCGACCGTGAAAAGGATACACAGTACTGTGAAACGCTCTACCATTACCTCACCTGCTGCCACTCGCTGAAAAAGACCAGCGACGCGCTCTATACCCACCGCAACACCGTGCTCTACCGCATCCGCAGATTGCAGGAGGATTTCGCGATCCCGCTGGAGGAGCCGTCCCAGCACGCCGACCTGCTGCTGGGCGTGTCGCTCATTTTGTTTGAGATCAAGGGGCCGGACTTTTTTCTGCGCGCGCCGAAAAATGAAGCATAAAACCGGCGCGATCACGCGCCGGTCAGATAAAAAAGGATGATATTATGAAGGAAAACAGAAAGCTTTTGAGAGAAGTCCTCAAGGACATCCGCCACGACATGACGGACGAAGAGGTACTGAACCTGCTGGCGGACAGTAAGATTTCCGAAAATCTCGCAGGCGAAAATGAAAAATACACCCTCGGCCAGCGGGCGGCAGACGCCATTGCTAAATTCGCGGGCAGCTGGGCGTTCATCTTCGCCTTCACCGGCGTGCTGATCCTCTGGATGGTTGTCAACACGCTGCTCGCGGCCAAGGCCTTCGACCCCTTTCCTTTCATTCTGCTGAACCTCGTGCTCTCGTGCGTCGCGGCCATTCAAGCGCCGCTCATCATGATGAGCCAGAACCGGCAGGAGGAAAAGGACCGCCGCCGTGCAGAGAACGATTATAAGGTCAACCTCAAGACAGAGATCATGATCGAGGATCTTTACGACAAGGTCAATGCCATCCTGGCCAGACAGACCGCACTGGAAAAACAGCTGACGGAGAAGGGCGAAAGCGCAGGGCAAAAATGAGGGAGGACAGAGCCGTCCTCCCTCATTTTTTGCTGTTTTTGCGCAACGCGGAATCCTCCTCCGCAAACCTGCGCGCTTTTGTTGAGATGCCTCTCCGGCGCGTAAAGCCCTTATACGTGCAAGACTCTATGTTGCTTTACAGCCGGAAGTGCTTCTTAAGTTCTTGGTTTTCCCCCAGCACCAGCAGCGTCATATCAGCGTCCAGCATGGTTTCCGGTGAGATGTTCACATCGGTTTTGCCGTTCCGCTTTACGCCGAGGATATTAACGCCATAGCGCCTGCGGATTTCCAGCTCGCCGATGCTGCGGCCCTGCCAATCCTCCGGCACGGCAACCTCGATAATGGCGTGCTGCTCGTCCAGCTCAATGTAGCTGAAAATATGGTTGGCGGTATAGCGGATGGCCGCCCACTTCGCCAGCTGCTTTTCCGGGTAGGCGACCGCGTCCGCGCCGTTGCGCAGCAGAAATTTCGCCTGCACATCCCGCTCGGCGCGGGACACTACATACTTTGCCCCCAGTTCCTTGAGCAGCGACGTCGTCTCCAGCGAATTCTGAAAATTCCCGCTGATGGTGACATAGCAGACATCGTAATTGCTCACGCCCAGCGAGCGCAGAAAGTCCACACGGGTGCTGTCGCCGATCTGCGCGTTGGTGACAAAGGGCATGCACTCGTTGACGCGCTCCTCGTCCCTGTCTACTGCCATCACCTGATGGCCCAACTCGTTGAGCTGCATGGCAAGATGCCGCCCGAAGCGGCCCAGTCCGATCAATAATACCGTTTTCATCGTGTGCTCCTTTCAGCCTACGGTAATTTTCTCCTGCGGATAGCGGGCGTAAGTCAGATCATGCCCGGAGAATGCGGCGTAGATCAAGGTCAATCCGCCGACGCGCCCGAAATACATCAGCAGGATGAGAATGCTCTGCGACAGGACTCCCAGCTGCGGCGTCAGCCCCAGCGTCAGGCCCACCGTACCGGCGGCGGACGCTGTTTCATAGAGACAGGCACCGAGGGGAAGCTCCTCCGCTGTGCTGATGACCGCCGCCCCCGCAAAGGTCAGCCCCAGATACAGCAGCAGAATGGCGGCGGCGTTGCGGACAGTGGATGTCTCCAATCTGCGGTGGAAGAGCTGCAGATCCTCTCGCCTGCGGAAGGCGGCAATGGCGTTGGCAATGAGAACTGCCAGCGTCGTGACCTTCATGCCGCCCGCCGTGGAGCCGGGTGCTCCGCCGGTGAGCATCAGCAAAATGGTGACCGCCTGAGAGGCATCCGTCATCTCCGTCAGATCCACTGTGTTATAGCCGGCCGTCCGCGGCGTGACCGACTGAAAAAGGGAGGCCAATATCCGCTCTCCTATCGGCAGGTCCGCAAAATCCGTCAGGAAAAAGAGGACTGCCGGGAGCGCGATCAGCAGCGCCGTCATGCTCAGAATGACCTTGCTCTGCATCCGGTAACGCCGCAGGTGCAGACCGTGCGTACAGACATCGTCCCACGTTAGAAAGCCGATGCCGCCCACGATGATCAGCAGCATGATAACGATGTTGACCAGCGGGTCTGCGGCATAGGCCGTCAGCGAGGGGTAGAAGGAATCCGTCCGCCCCAGAATATCGAAGCCCGCATTACAGAAAGCGGAAACGGAATGGAAAACGGACATCCATACGCCCCGCAGTCCATAATCCCGGCAGAAGATTGGCAGCAGCGCCAGCGCGCCCAGCAGCTCGACCAGAAAGGTCCCCTTGAGGATAAATCTCGTCAGGCGCACGATGCCGCCCACCGCAGGGGCGGAGATGGCGTCCTGCATGGCGCTGCGCTCTTTGAGCGTGATGTTCCGTCCGGCGAGCATCAGGAAGGTCACCGCACCGGTGATCACCCCCAGCCCGCCAATCTGGATCAGCAACAATATGACTGTTTGACCGAAGGCGGACCAGTAACTGCCGGTATCCTGCACCACCAGCCCCGTCACGCAGACAGCGGAAGTGGAGGTAAACAGTGCCTCATGAAACGGCGTCCAGACCCGCTGTACTGTGGCGATAGGCAGCATCAGCACCAGCGCCCCCAATAGAATCACGCCCGCAAAGCCGAGGATCATAATTTGAAAAGAAGTCAGATGCCGCTTTAAGCGAAACACAGTCTCCGTCACATCACACACCTCCTTGAAACAATGGTACTCTCAATTTCCCGTACAGTATAGCACGGCTTTTGCAATGTGTCTGTATGTATCTTGTAAAATTTTCAGGTGCAGAGTCCTTATTTGCAGCCCAGAGGCGGGCTGCAAAGCTGCGGTTGACAGACTTTGGTGCATAGAATTCTCCGCGTGACCTGTAAATCTTTCCTGATTTTTTACAGGAACCGTTGCCTTTTTTCAATATTTGTTTTAAGATAAGCTCTCTATCTGTCATATTCAGCTGAAATTCTACGAAGCTTTTTAAAAAAGCCCCAACGGGAGAACTAATATGCTCAAAGAAAAAACATCCGATGTATCCATGACAAATACAAATCAAGGCTCTGGCACTGCTGCTGAAGCGGCAGTGCCCATGAGCCATGGCCTTTGGAATACGTGGTGCAAAAATCTCCTGCTGTTCTGCCTGACCGGCGTTTATGTGGAGCTGTGCCTGCATCTGTGCGTATTCGGCTCGATGGACCGGTACGCGGGATATCCTGTCCTGTTTGGCCTGCTGGGGGGCGCACTCTGCACGCTGGTAGTCTCAAGCCTGCCAAAGGTTCTGCGCCAGATCACAGGGGTTTTCCTGGTCGCGGCACAGGTGCTGCTGGCCGAGGTGCAGCTGGTCTATCACTGCATCTTCGGAGATTTCATGCCCGTCAGCCAGATCGGCATGGGCGGAAATGTGATCGTCAATTTCAACTCGCAACTTCTCTATGGGATCCGCCAAAATCTGCTGAAGATCCTGCTCCTCCTGCTGCCGCTGATTGCCGTGATCCTTTGCCTTATCTTACGGAGGGCGCAGGCTCTGAAGCTGCGGCTGCGCTGGAAACAGACTATGGCCTCCTTTGCCGTGCTCCTCGCACTGCTGCTGACGGTCACGGGACTCATGTATGTTGGACGGGACAACGCCTTTTCCGTATATCGTCCCTTCACCAATGTGAACACCTCCACCGACAGCAGTTATAAAAAAATCGGTATGCTGGCCACCACGGCGCAGGAGCTTCGATACATGCTCTTCAGCGGCAGCGGCAGCATTATGATCACGCCGTCGTCCTTGAATATAAGCGATGTTCCGCGGACATACAGCAGCAACTCCTATAACGTGATCGAAAGCATCGATTTTACGGCTCTTGCAGACAGTACCGACAGCGATATTCTCAAGGCCACAGACGAGTATCTATCAAATGCAACACCCACCCGCAAAAACAACTACACAGGACTTCTTAAGGACTATAACCTCATCACCATCTGCGCCGAGAGCTTCTGCCCGTGGTTTATCAGCGAGGAGCTGACGCCGACGCTCTACAAGCTGAGCCATACGGGTATTCTCTTTGAAAATTACTACGGCACGTTCCAGTCCGTCACCACCAACGGCGAATACACCATGTGCATGGGGCTTTATCCGGATATGTCCCGCACGAAGACGGATTCCAGCTTCAATGTGGCGGGCACCAACTATCTGCCGTTCTGCCTGGGCAATGCGCTCAAGGGCATGGGCTATCAGGCCTGGGCCTATCACGACTACATCGGGGATTTCTACAACCGGAACATCACCCACGCCAAC
>USAT01000127.1 GCA_900552725.1 uncultured Eubacteriales bacterium
GGCTTCCACTTGGCGAGTGTTCCTTCGAGGATATACACGCCCGTCTGACCATTTTCGACACGGACGGCGGATTTCGGGACGCGCAGCCCGGAATAGGACGTGAAGACGATCTCCGCCGACTGCTGCCGCAGCAGCGTCACGTTCTGCCCCGTCAGGGCGTGCAGGTCGCCGGAGAGCTTCATGGCCTCCGTCTCGTCGCCGCACAGCAGCAGCATGGGACGGCCCGTCTCCTGAAACATGGCCGCCGCCAGCATGGCCCGGTGGACGGGGGATACGCCGGTAACCATGGGCTTATCGCGGCGCAGCGTGCTGTCCAGCAGCGCGCGGGCCTCCGGCATTTGCAATAGCTCTTTCAGCAGCGCGTTCATATTCCCCCTCCTTTCCGTGATATTGGCTTTTTCCTTTCGTAGGGCGGCCTGACCACAGGCCGCCGCACAGGATACATCTACGCTTCGGTAAGCGGCGGGGTGTGGTCACCCCGCCCTACACATATGTTTCCGTTCCGCTACTTTTACCCGTTAAACTTGTTCATGGCCTTGTCGGGGCCCTCCTTCATCAGGCACAGCGCCGCGTTGGCGGCGCGATCCAGAGTCTGGCGCAGCAGCTTGGCCTCGTCGCCCTTGGGCTTGCCGATGACCCAGTCGATCATCTCGTGATCCGGATGCTCCGGCATGCCCACCCCCACCTTGATGCGGGGGAACTGGTCGGTGCCCAGATGGGCGATGATGTTCTTCAGGCCGTTGTGGCCGCCGGCGCTGCCGCCCTTGCGGATGCGCAGCTTGCCCACCGGCAGCGACACATCGTCGGAGATCACCACCACATGATCCGCCGGCACCTTATAGAACCGGGCCGCCTCCCCCACCGATTCGCCGGAGAGGTTCATGTAGGTCTGGGGCTTCATCACCAGTATTTTATTGCCGTCCTTCTCGAAAATGCCCGTCCACGCCTTGAAGCGCAGCTTGGGCAGGGTGAATTTCTCCTGCTCCATCAGACTGTCCAGGGCCAGCCAGCCCATGTTGTGGCGGGTGCTCTCATACTGCTTGCCGGGATTGCCCAGCCCCACCAGTATCCAGTTGACGCCGCCGCTCTGGCTGCGATTGAAAAACATGGCGCGTCCCTCCCTTATCTATGGTCTCGTTCCCCCCGCGAAGAATAGGGGAACTGCAACGCGCAGTTCCCCTATTATAGCACGGTTTTTTCAGTTTGAAAAGCGATTTCTCAGTTGAACAGCTTGGCGATGGAGATCTCCTGATAGATGCGCTCGATGGCCTCGGCAAACATGGGCGCAACAGACAGATACTTGATCTTGTCGCAGCCCTTGCCCATCTCCTCGGGGATGGTGTTCAGCAGGGCCATCTCCTTGATGACGCTGTTGTTGATGCGCTCCAGCGCAGGGCCGGACAGCACGCCGTGGCTGGCGCAGGCGTACACGCTGTTGGCGCCGCCCACCTCCACGATGGCCTTGGCGGCGTTGCAGATGCTGCCGGCGGTATCCACCATATCGTCAAAGAGGATGCAGTCCTTGCCCTCCACGTCACCGATCACGTTCATGACCTCGCACTGGTTGGCCTTCTGGCGGCGCTTGTCCACGATGGCCAGGTTCATGTGCAGCTTCTGGGCGAAGGTGCGGGCGCGGGCCACGCTGCCCACGTCGGGGGACACCACCACCATGTTCTCGCACTTCTCGCCGAACTTCTTGGCGTAGTAGTCCACGAACACGGGGTTGCCCAGCAGGTTATCCACGGGGATATCGAAGAAGCCCTGGATCTGACTGGCGTGCAGGTCCATGGTCAGCACCCGGTCGGCGCCGGCGGCGGTCAGCATGTTGGCCACCAGCTTGGCGGAGATGGGATCGCGGCTCTTGGCCTTGCGGTCCTGGCGGGCATAGCCGAAGTAGGGGATCACCGCGGTGACGCGGCCTGCGCTGGCGCGCTTGCAGGCGTCGATCATGATCAGCAGCTCCATCAGGCTGTCGTTGACAGGCTTGCAGGTGGAGTTGATCAGGAACACGTCGCTGCCGCGGACGGTCTCGTACAGGGAGACGGAAGCCTCGCCGTCAGCGAAGCTCTTGACCTCTGCCTCGCCCAGCTTGGTGCCGATGATCTTGCAGATCTCCTGTGCCAGAGCGGGGTTGGCGTTGCCGGTGAAAATTTTGATGTCCTTGCCGTGAGAAATCATGGTGAAACATCCTCCTCTTTTGTTATTTTTTTATGTAAATTTTTACTTCTTCTTATTTTTGAAGAACCGGGCGGCCCAGCCGGGCTTGTTCTCCTGCCGCGCACGGGCCACAGCCAGCGCCCCGGCGGGCACATCCTTGTCGATGGTGGAGCCCGCGGCGGTGTACGCCCCGTCCCCGATGGTGACCGGGGCGATCAGGTTGGTATTGCAGCCCAGGAACACGTCGTCCCCCACGGTGCAGCGGAATTTCTTCAGGCCGTTATAGTTGGTGGTGACGGTGCCGCAGCCGAAGTTCACCCGCTTGCCGATGTCGCTGTCGCCCACATAGGTGAGGTGGCTGACCTTGGTGCCCTCGTCCAGCCTGGAGTTCTTCAGCTCCACGAAGTCGCCGATGCGGCAGCGGTCGCCCACGGCGCAGCCCGGCCGCACATAGGCGAAGGGGCCCACGGTGGTGTGGCTGCCGATGGTGCTCTCGTTAAGCTGGCTGGCGTTGACGGTGGTATCCTTGCCCACCACGCAGTCACGGATCATGGTATTGGGGCCGATCTCGCAGCCCTTGCCGATAACGGTATGCCCCCGCAGGATCGTCCCCGGCAGCAGCGTCACGCCCGGCGCCACGGCGCAGCGGGGATCCACATAGGTATTATTGGGGTCGATGACGGTGACGCCGTTCATGGCCATCCGCCGCATCAGCAGCTCGCGGGCGGCGGGCATGGCCGCCTGAAGCGCCGCGGCGTCAGCCACCGGCAGGAAGGACGGCGCGATGCTGGGACTCTGCCACAGTTGGCGGACGCCCTCGGCCTCCGCCGGACAGTCGCCCAGCGTCAGGCCCTCCGCCAGACGGGCGCGCAGCAGCGCGGCGTCGGCGGTATAGACGGCGCGGTTTCCCTCGCCCCACACGGGCACCACCGCGCCGGGAACGACGATCACATCGCCCTCGGCGGCGGAAAGCGCCGCCTCCAACCTGTCGTAGAAGGTCACGCCGTCGATGCCCTGTAAGGCATCGGCGGGCTCCTCCCGCCATTTTTCGTCGCAGACAACAAAAAACCGCCCGACGCCGCAGGGCAATAACTCCTGACACACCCACCGGATAACGGGGCAAAAGAGTATTGCTTGCAGCATCAGCGGTCTCATAGCGGCATCGGCGCCGGCACCGCCGGCGCGAAGATCAATGATCGCCAGATTGTGATCCATTGGAAAACACCCCCTGAAAAGAGATGGTAACATTTCTTCTTATGGATAGTATAACATATCCTGCGGGAAAATCCAGTGTTTTCGCAGAGAATTTCCAACAACTTTTCGTCCGCGCCGCCGCGAAAAATGTGGAAAAAGGCAGAAAGGACGGTTTTGTGAAAAAACCGGCGATTAAAACCAATATTTTAATGAGAAAATCACCTTTTTTAATAATTTTGATGTTGAATTTCCAGAGGAATTGTTTTATACTATGCAAGGTTTTTTGATAAAGGGGTGGAGAAGTCATGCTGAACATCGTGTTGGTGGAGCCGGAGATCCCACAGAACTGCGGCAACATTGCCCGCACCTGCGCCGCCACCGGCAGCCGTCTGCATCTTGTCCGCCCTCTGGGCTTTGATATCTCCGACCGGGCCGTCAAGCGGGCCGGGCTGGACTACTGGCACCTGGTGGAGGTGCGGGACTACGACGGTCTGGAGGATCTCTTTCGACAACATCCCGAGGCGCTGGATGACCTGTGGCTGGCCACCACCAAGGCCCCGCGGGACTACACCGGGGCCCGGTTCTCTTCCGACTGCTGGCTGTTCTTCGGCAAGGAGACGGCGGGCCTTCCGGAGGACTTCCGCACGGCCCACTATGACCGGTGCATCCGGCTGCCCATGCGCAGCGATGCCCGTAGCCTGAACCTCAGCAACTCCGTGGCCATCCTCACCTATGAGGCCCTGCGGCAGAACGGCTTCCCCGGTCTGACCGGCGCGGGCGAGATGGCGGAACAATATGACAACAACACTCTGTAAAGGAGACGCGAATATGAACTACAACAAGAAAACGATCATGGACGTGGACGTGGCGGGCAAGAAGATCCTGCTGCGCTGCGACTTCAATGTCCCCCAGGACAAGACCACCGGTGAGATCACCAGCGACAAGCGCATCGTGGCGGCCCTGCCCACCATCCGGTATCTGCTGGACAAGGGCGCGGCGGTCATCGCTTGCTCCCACCTGGGCAAGCCCAAGGGCGAGTGGAAGGAAAAGCTGAGCCTCGCCCCCGTGGCAAAGCGCCTCAGCGAGCTGCTGGGCCAGGAGGTCATCTTCGCCAAGGACATCGTGGGCGAGGACGCCAAGGCCAAGGCCGCTGCCCTGAAGGGCGGCGAGATCATGCTGCTGGAGAACCTGCGCTTCGACATCCGCGAGGAGAAGAACGACCCCGGCTTTGCCAAGGAGCTGGCCTCCATGGCGGAGCTGTATGTGTCCGACGCCTTCGGCACCGTACACCGGGCCCACGCCTCCACCGCCGGTGTGGCGGCCTTCCTGCCCGCCGTGTCCGGCCTGCTGGTGGCCAAGGAGCTGGAGGTCATGGGCAAGGCCCTGAACGACCCCAAGCGCCCCTTCGTGGCGGTGCTGGGCGGCGCCAAGGTCAGCGATAAGATCGGCGTCATCAACAACCTGTTGGAAAAGGCCGACACCATCATCATCGGCGGCGGCATGGCCTACACCTTTGCCAAGGCCCAGGGCGGCGAGATCGGCAAGAGCCTGTGTGAGAACGACAAGCTGGACTACGCCCTGGAGATGATCGAAAAGGCCAAAAAGAACGGCGTGAAGCTGCTGCTGCCCACCGATACCGTGGCCGCCGACAGCTTCTCCAACGATGCCAACCGCCAGGTGGTCAGCACCATGGCCATCCCCGCCGACTACGAGGGCATGGACATCGGCCCCGACACCACCAAGACCTTCTGCGACGCCGTGAAGGGCGCGGGCACCGTGGTGTGGAACGGCCCCATGGGCGTGTTTGAG
>USAT01000128.1 GCA_900552725.1 uncultured Eubacteriales bacterium
CCAACTGCATCGACTCCACCGGCGCTCTGTCCTTGGAGAAGCTGCCCCAGACCATGGTGGTCATCGGCGGCGGCGTCATCGGTCTGGAGCTGGCCTGCGCCTATGCAGCCTTCGGCACGAAGATCACCGTGGTGGAGGCCATGGATCACATGCTGCCTATGCTGGACGGCGATCTGACCAAGATCGGCGTGGCGCACATGAAGAAGATGGGCATGGAGTTCCATCTGGAGTGCCCCGTGCAGTCCGTGGAAGACAGCCCCGTGGGCGCAAAGGTTGTCTGCAAGGATAAGTCCGGCAACACCGTCAGCTTCGAGGCGGAGAAGGTACTGGTGGCCATCGGCCGCAGGGCCAACACCGCCGCGCTGGATCTGGCCGCCGGCAAGATCCACAACGATAAGGGTCGTATTCTGGTCAACGACAAGATGGAGACCAGCGTCCCCGGCGTATACGCCATCGGCGACTGCGTGTTTGGCCATGCACAGCTGGCGCATACCGCCTCCGCCATGGGCGAGGTGGCGGCAGAAAATATCTGCGGCCATGAGGCGCACTATTGCGAAAAGACCAACCCCACTTGCGTGTATATGGAGCCGGAAGCCGCCTCTGTGGGCCTGACCGAGGAGCAGTGTAAGGCGCAGGGCATTGCCTACAAGGTGGGCAAATTCCCTATGAGCGCCAACGGCAAGGCACTGATCCTCAACGGCGGCGAGGGCCTTGTCAAGATCATCGCCGGTGCGGAGTATGGCGAGATCCTGGGCATGCATATCATCGGGCCCCGCGCGACCGACCTTATCGCTGAGGGTGCGCTGGCCATCGGTGGTGAGATGACGTTGGATGAGCTCATCGACACCATCCACTCTCACCCCACTGTCACGGAGACCATGCGCGAAGCCGCGCTGAACGCGGAAAAGCGTGCCATCCATACAAAGAACTGACGGCGCGCAGAATGGCGATCCGTGTTACGCTGAGCGCAAATGCAGGCGTTTCCGTGGAGCTGGGCGGCGTCCGCATCTGGATAGACGCGCTCCACGATACGCGTGTGCCGGGGTTTTCCACGCTGGACAGTCATCTGCTCCAGCGGCTGTGGTCCGAAGCCGCCTTTCAGTCGCCGGATGCCATTGTGTATACGCACTGTCATCCAGATCACTATGTGGCGCATTTGACGGCGGAGGCCTGCCGCCGCTGGCCGAAGGCACGGTTGTTTCTGCCGCAGAAGGACTTTCCGGAGCAGGAGCTTCTGTCGGGGAGGGAGGCCGCCGCATCCATCGAAGGGGTGGCGCTGCACTTTTACCGGCTGACCCATGACGGCATGGCTTTCGCCGGTGTGCCGCATTACGGACTCACCATCACCTGCGGAAGGGACAGCATACTGCTTCCCGGTGACTGCGCCGTGGCCTCTCCGGAGCTGCTTCCCGTGGTGAACGGGCGGCATCTGCGCCTTGCGCTGCTGAACTTCCCTTGGGCCACGCTGCAGCGCGGACGGGATTTTCTGCGGGAGCAGCTGCACGCTGACCAGATCGCGCTGTATCACCTCCCCTTTGAGGAGGATGATACCGAGGGCTTTCGCGCGGCGGCAGATCGTGCCGCACAAAGCCTATCCGGCGTCGGAGCCGTCCATGTGCTCGATAATCGCTTTCAGACCCTGTTTATCCCGGATGAAACGCAGCCCGCCCCGCATAGCTGATAAAAAGCAAAAGATGTCCTGTTTTCGCTGGAAAACAGGACGTCTTTTCTATAAAACAGTGTAGACGTGGAAATCGTCAGCAGTATGCTGGGGTACACTCACCCCTCCAGCAGAGCGCGGCAGCCCTCCGGGAGCAGATAGTCGATCTCTATACGGTTCCCCTCGTAGACGCGAATTTCCCGGATGGCGGCGGCGACTGTGGGGCGATCCAGCTCCGCCAGCCGCCCCGACGCCAGCAATTCCTTTACCCAGGGCAAGGACAGCGGCTCATCCTGTACCGAGTCGCGCAGCTTGTCCAGTTGGGCCTGCAGCGCCTGCTCCTGTGCGTCATAATCAGCGCGGTAGCGGAGGAAGTCCTCCTTGGAGATAAGCGCGTCCTGATAGTCCTCGTAGGCGCTCTGGCGGCGGCGCTGAATGCGCTGCAATGCAGCTTCCAGCTTTTGGGGTTGGTCGGTGCCGGAGCGCGGGCGCTGCGCCGCGCCCTGCTGTGCCAGCTGGCGGAGGTTTTCCACGCCGGCAATGAGTTGGTTCAGATCATCCAGTATCACCTTCGTCAACACATCATGGGCGATATAGTGCTTGCTGCACACGGATGCGCCGTAGCGCTTATACGAGCCGCAGGTGTAGAAGATTTTGCCACCCCAGGTGGTCTTGACCATGGCTCGTCCACAATCGCCACACTTGAGAAAACCCGCAAAGGGGCTGACATTCTGCTGAAAATCCGGCGTACGGGCGTTAGCGTTCAGCAGAGCCTGCACCCGCTGCCACTGGCCCTTTTCGATGATGGGCTGGTGGGTGCCGGATACTACCGTCCACTGGGAGCGCTCCTTCCGCTTGGCTTTCCCGTGCATCTGAAGGCGGTCGTCCCGTCCCTGCTCCATGTTGCCGATGTACATCTCATTTTGCAGGATACGGTGGATGGTAGCGTATGTCCAGTAGGTGGTGGTTTCCAGCCGGTGGTTGTTGCGGTATTCTTCGCCGGTGAGCCGTTTGTACTCACTGGGGCAGGGGATGCCCTCCTCGTTCAGCTGCTTGGCAATACGGATCTTACCCATTCCATTTTCAAACAGGGTGAAGATGCGCCGCACCACCTCCGCCGCAGGCGGGTCGATGACCAGACGGTTATGATTCTGCGGGTCCTTACAGTACCCGTAGCTGGCGAATGCTCCGATGAACTCGCCCCGCTGCTGCTTGGCGTGGAGGGAGCTTTTGACCTTTTGGGAGATGTCGCGTGCATACTGGGTGTTAAACAGATTCTTCAGCGGCATCATCATGTCGTAGGCGCCGCGGTCGCTGTCGATATTGTCCGTGACAGCGATGAACCGCACACCGTGCTCCGGCAGCCAACGCTCCAGATAGCGGCCTGTTTCGATGTAATCACGGCCGAAACGGGACAGGTCCTTTACCAGCACACAGCGGATGCGCCCACTTTCCATGTTCCGCAGCATCCGCTGAAAGGCGGGGCGCTGGAAATTCGTGCCGGTATAGCCGTCGTCGGCATAGCATTCCGCCATTACCAACTCAGGATGATTTTCGATATACGCCTCCAGCAGCTTCCGCTGGTTGCCGATGGAATCACTCTCCATCCGGTCTCCGTCCTCCCGGGACAGGCGACAGTACAGCGCAGTAGGCAGTAATCGCTTCTCCATAAGTCCCCTCCTTTCCGTAGACTGCCCGCAGCCATTAAGCCGCCTGTGTGTGGGCGCGGATCAATTCCACCACCAGCGCCTCTGCCGTCTGTTGACCAAGGAAATTGCGAGTGACGGTGATCGCCGGAGTGGGTGTTTGCTGAACGGTTGGCATAAACAGACCTCCTCTTCGAGAATAGTCCATCGTATGCGCGCTACGGAAACCGTATGTTTATCGGTCAGACATAAATATGCTGCTATGAATCTCAAAAAACTGGCCCTCTGGAAGTGGAGCCGCTCTGATTTCTTTGTTTTTCTGCCCTATTTCTTCTTTGATACGACTAAAACGCCAGCTCTCGCATAACGAGAACTGGCGTTCTTTGACAGGCTGAGCAGAAAGCGCTCCCCCATCGGGGAGCGCTTTCTGCTGCTTTTTACCGTGCGGCCTCCGCCCAGTGGTTATCCACCAGTTCGTTGAAATCCACCCACTGCGCTTTCGTCAGCTCTCCGGCCTGCGTCATGACGGTCTCCAGGCGCTCCAGCGACGCCTGCTCCATGGTCAGCGGCGTATTCCACACGCCGATCTGCCGGTGACGGGCGGTAACAGCCTCCAGTGTGTCCAGATCGGTATCCGGGAACTGGCCGATAATGGCCTGCGCCACCTCCCGGTCGGTATGGCTCTCCACCCAGTCCAGCGCCTTTGCCACAGCCCGGCAGAAGGCAGCGATCACATCGTTATGCTCCGCCGTATAGTTGCGGGAGGCAAAATAGGCGGTATATGGGATGGTGCCGCTCTCGGCGCCGATGGAACAGAGGATATAGCCCTGCCCCGCGTTGACCACCTGGGTGGCAGCAGGCTCAAACAGTGTCACATAGTCCCCCTGCCCGCCGGTAAAGGCACCGGCCATCATGTTGAACTGGACACTGGTGTCCACGATGACGTCCACCTGCGGTTCCAGTCCGTGCTGCCGCAGAACGTACTCCAGCGTCATCTCCGGCACGCCGCCCTTGCGGCCGCCGATGATGGTCTTGCCCCGCAGATCCTCCCAGTCAAAGGGAGCATCCTCCCGACCCATGAGAAACGCGCCGTCACAAGCGGTCAGCTGGCCGAAGACCACAGGATAGTCCTCCTTGCCCTGATTGTAAATGTAGACGCAGCTCTCAGGGCCGGCAAGGCCGATGTCACTTTGTCCGGACACCACGGCGGTCATCACCTTGGCGGCGCCGCCGCCGTTCGTCAGCTCGATGGCAAGCCCTTCCTCCTCAAAGAAGCCCAGCTCCAGCGCCACATACTGCGGCGCGTAGAACACGGAGTGGGTCACCTCATTGAGACGGACGACCGACAGTTCCTTCTTTTCCGCCGCCGTTCCGGTTCCGCAGCCGCACAAAACCGGCAGCAGCAACAGTGCGGACAGCAGCAGCGCAATGGTCTTTTTCATGCTTTTAACCCCCATACACGATACAGTAATTTTTCCACCCACAGCACCAGCCGGTACATGACTACCGCGGCCACCAGCAACAGCAGCACGCTGGTCATCACCAGATCCATGTTGAACACCTGTGAGCCGTAGACGATCAGGTACCCCAGACCAGCCCGTGAGACAAGGAACTCACCCATGATGACGCCTACCCACGATAGCCCCACATTGACCTTCAGCGTATTGAGCAGCGTGGCGTAATTGGCGGGAAACACCAGCATCCAGAGCAGCTGCCAGCGGCTTGCGCCCATGGCGGCCATCAATCGGATCTTCTGGGCATCCGTGGCGCGGAAGCCCTCGTACATGTTCAGAATGGTGA
>USAT01000129.1 GCA_900552725.1 uncultured Eubacteriales bacterium
GCGGATTT
Organism: uncultured Eubacteriales bacterium; assembly: GCA_900552725.1. Taxonomy (GTDB): domain Bacteria; phylum Bacillota; class Clostridia; order Oscillospirales; family Oscillospiraceae; genus Vescimonas. The sequence goes on from USAT01000129.1 coordinate 9, forward strand.
TGCGCTGTTCAGGTCCCTTGCCCGAACAGTCAAAATTGCTTGCTGGGATATCCCAGACCCTTATAAGAAACGGAGGCTGCCCATGGCAAACCGAAAGCGGAACATTCAGATGAAGTTCTATGTGACGGAGGAGGAAAAACGGCTCATAGATGAAAAGATGGCGCAGCTCCCCACACGGCGGTACGGCGCGTATCTGCGGAAGATGGCGATAGACGGGTATATCATCCAGCTTGACACCACGGATATCAAGCGGATGAACGCTGCCCTGTCCGCCATTGGTCGGAACGTCAATCAGATCGCCAAGCGTGTCAACGCCGGAGGCGGCGCGTACAAAGCGGATATGCGGGAGATACAGGAGAGGCTGGATGAGATATGGCAGTTACAAAGACGCATCCTATCAAGTCAACGCTGAAAGCGGCCATTGACTATATCTGCAACCCGGAAAAGACGGACGGAAAACTGCTTGTATCCTCCTATGGCTGCGCCGCCGAGACTGCGGATATCGAATTTGCCTGGACCCGCCGCCATGCCATCGACAAGGGAACGAACCTGGGCCGTCACCTGATCCAAGCCTTTCAGCCTGGGGAGGTCACGCCGGAGCAGGCCCATGAGATCGGCATGGAGCTGGCAAGGGAGATCCTGGGCGGCAGGTATGAGTTCGTCCTGACCACCCACATAGACCGGGATCATGTTCATAACCACCTGATTTTCAATGCCGTCAGCTTTGCGGATCACAAGCACTACCATTCCAACAAGCGCAGCTATCACTTCATCCGCCGCACCTCAGACCGGATCTGCAAGGAACACGGCCTGTCCGTCATCGTTCCCGGCCAGGACAGGGGCAAAAGCTACATCGAGCATCAGGCGGAGCGGACCGGCACCAGCTATAAGGCGAAGCTGCGCGCCGCCATCGACCAGCTGCTGCCCGGCTGCCATGATTTAGAGGAGCTGCTGGTGCGGTTGCAGCGGGAGGGCTATGCGCTCAAGCGGGGCAAGTATATTTCCGCCAGAGCGCCGGGACAGGAGCGCTTCACAAGGCTAAAGACCCTGGGCGCGGACTATGCCGAGGACGCCCTGACCGCACGGATGGCCGGACGCGCCAGACCCTCCCGCCAGCCAAAGCAGCGCGGAGGCAGGGTCAGCCTGCTTATAGATATTCAGAACAACATCAAGGCGCAGCAGAGCGCGGGCTACCGCCATTGGGCGACCATCGAGAATCTGAAGCGCATCGCCGAAACCAGCAACTTCCTGACGGAACACGGCATCGGCAGCATGGAGGAGCTGACGGAGCGCTGCGAGGCGGCTTCCGCCTCCGCCGCCCGGCTGAAAGCGGAGCTGCGGGAGACCGGGGCGCGGATCGAGGAGCTGACGCTGAAAATAAAGCACGTCGCCGCCTACCGTCAGCTCAAGCCCATCTATGACCGTTATCAGGCGTCGAAGGACAAGGAGAAGTTCCTGCGTGGCTATGAGAGGGAGATCATTCTCTTTGAGGCCGCCGCCAGAGAGTGCAAGCGCCTGGGCGCCGTGCCCCTGCCGTCCGCGGAGCGGATGCAGGCGGAAATGGACGCGCTCACCGCCCGGAGGGCGGCGCTGACCGCCGAGCGTCAGAAGGCGCGGCGGGAGGAGCAGGACTACGCCGCCGTGCGCCGGAACGTGGAGGAGTTCCTGTCCCCGCCCCGGCAGGCACCGGCACGGCAGAAGGATATGGAGCTGGAATGACCCCTGGGACAAACTTTTTGCCGCGATCTGCGTTTTCCCCTGGGCTTTTGCCGAAACGTCAGATATAATGAAGATACAAACGATTTTGAAGGAGGCGAACCCCATGACAAGAGGCGAGGCCTTAAAAGACTTTTTCCGCAAGACCATCCTGCCGGTGGCGTCGGCCGCGCTGCTGTACTGCATCTTCCGCTCCGCCTGCGTAAAGAACGGGGAGCTGGATTATCTCTGGCTCTGAATCCTCTGCGGGCTGCCATTTGGGATCTGGCGGCTGCGGCTCTGGATCATACCGGGCGGCGGCTCTCTGGGCGGCGGGATCGCCCTGTTCCTTCTGAACTTCGTCTTTGCCGGCCTTATCGGCGGCTGCGTCCTTGTCTGGCGGCTGCTGGTGGCGGCGTGGTACATCCCGGTCACGGCGTACCGCCTGCTGACGGCAGACAGGTATTCCTTCCTCCCGGAGGAGTAGGATCCGCGCCATGGAAATGTGGAAAACGGCCGCTTTGCCGATGGAAAACGCATTCACGGCCCGATGGAAAAGCCGCTGCCTTTCCCACAGCCCGCAAACACCGTTTCCCACAGCACCGCCCGGCTTGGCCGTTTGCCCACAATCCCACAGCGCCTACGACTGCTGCTGCCGCAAAAATCGCATTCCCTGATAGAAAAAATCATCATTTCATGGTAGAATGGGGATAGCCCATCGAAGGAGGGAAAAGCCCATGGACGAGAACAATTCCATCCAGCTTTTTGAAGATAGAAAGATCCGCACTGCCTGGGACGAGGAAAAGGAAGAATGGTATTTCTCCGTAGTGGATGTGATCGCCGTTCTGACCGATCAGCCAACGGCAAGAAGCGCCAGCACCTATTGGGCGGTTTTGAAAAAGCGTCTGAAAGAGGAGGGCGCAAGTGAACTGCTTACAAATTGTAAGCAGTTGAAAATGCGGGCAACAGACGGAAAGATGCGTCTAACGGACGTTGCCAGCACGGAACAGCTTCTGCGCATCATCCAGTCCATCCCGTCGCCCAAGGCAGAACCGTTCAGGCGTTGGCTGGCTCAGGTCGGCCGGGAACGCATCGAGGAGACCATCGACCCGGAGCAGGCCATCGACCGGGCGCTGGAGACCTACCAGAAGAAGGGCTATGATGCCGACTGGATCCACCAGCGCATCCTCTCCATCCGCGTCCGCAACGAGCTCACCGCCGAATGGCAGGCGCGGGGCGTGGAGCAGGGCCGGGAATACGCCATCCTCACCGACGAGATCACAAAGGCCTGGTCCGGCATGACCACCCGGCAATACAAAAACCTGAAAGGGCTCAAAAAGGAAAACCTCCGGGACAACATGAGCACATTGGAGATCGTGCTGAACATGCTGGCCGAAACCACGACCACGGAGCTTTCCAAGGCCCACCGGCCGGAGGGCTTTGAGGAAAGCCGGATCGTTGCCCGGCGCGGCGGCAAGGTGGCGGGAGACGCGCGGCGCGCCATCGAAGCGGACACCGGGAGGCCCGCCGTCACAGCGCAGAACGCCGCCCAGCTCAACGCCGTGGTGACGGATGTGATCCAGGGCGTGGCGGAAGCGGACAAGCCCAACGAGGACGAGAAATAAGCAAAAAAAGAAGCGGGGACGCAGCCAACGGATATACCGAAGGCCGCGTCCCCGCTTTCGCTATGGGCGCGGATGGGAAAGTGTCGAAAACCGCTGCTTTTTCGCCGCAGGAGCGCGGAGAAAAGCGCGGATGGGAAATCATAAGGGCATGGTCTGAAAACGCCGCCACGGGGGACTATTTTGCCCGTTTCCCACCCTTATCCATGCCTTTTTTCACACGCTGGGACTGGAAGTGTGGGCAGTCCAGCACCACCGCCCGGAAGCTCTGCTTGCAGGGATGGACACAGCCCTTGCAGAGCCGGTTGTACTGCCGCCTGCCATTCTCCCCCAGGAAGAAGGCCCATTCCAGCCGCCACTTCACGCCCCGGCTCACAGCTCCCCCAGCTCCGGGGGCTTTTTCTCCGTGGCAGGTCTGGGCTGCTGCTTCGCGCACTCCTGCTTTGCTGCCGCCAGCCGTTCCCGGATGGAGGGCTTTTTCTCCGGCTGCGTCCGCTCCGCGTGCTCCCTGGCCTTCTCCAGCTCCTCGCCCCGTCTGCCGTTGTTGATAACGCCGTCGATCATGCCGTAGTCGTCCTCCAGCGTCATTTCAGCGGTACGGAGGGGATTGTCCTTTTCCGGCGCATCAGCTCTGACCGCATACGCCTGGGTCCCATTTGCCATAATGAGATATTTTCCATCCTCAGAGGCGTGATGAAAACCGTATCCGTCTGCCTCCATCTGCTCCCTTGTCATGCCGCAGAGATAGAAGCTGCCCCTGGGTGTCTGGATGCGCTCGGTGATCTCGCGGCTTTTCTGCGCCGGCTGCAAAAACTCCGGCACTTCGGAAAAGCCAGTGCGGTCGCAGTAATGGGCGGTATCCTTCCCGTTCTGATGCAGCACCACGATATCCGATACCGACAGGGAGTGCCCGGTGAAATCTGCCGGACGATCCACATTGAACCGGGTATAAATGCTTTCAAGGTTGTCCTTTTCCGTCAGCGGCGCTTCATAGACCAGCTCGTAGTTTTCCGGCTTTACGGAAAGGCCGTTGCGGTGGATGCTGTCCAGCGGCTCAAAGCGATAATCCAGCGTTTCATTGCCGCCCTTGAGCTGGTAGATGGAGAAGCTGCCCACCGGCTCGTCCCGCACCGCCCGTGCCTGCTCCACGATAGCGGCGGGGGTCTGCGCATAGGTGGCCGCCTCCACCGCGTACTCCCGTTCCGCCTTTTCCGCGGCGGCCAGCATTTCATCCACACGGGATCTGTTCGGATCCTCTAAAGCCGCCTTGACCTCGGCAGGGTCGAAATCAAGAAACTCCTCGTATCCCGTGGCGTCCTTGAACTTTTCGATCTCGGAGGGAAGATAGTCCTCCTGCGTCTGGCCCAGCGCCGCCAGCTTTTCATCCAGAGCGGAGATGCGTCCTGCCATCAGATTTTCATAAAGTGCTTCCTTTGCGGCGTGCGCCTCCGGGTGTTCCGCCGCGTACTGCGGATCGTTCTGACGGAAAAACTCGTCCATGTCAAAGGCGATATCCATAGCCCACTCGGATTTTTCTTCTTCGGGAAGATCGTCCTGAAAGGTCATCACCCGGTACTCGTCGGGGATACTGCCGCGCTCACCGTCGTAATACTCATGGAAACTGTCACCCGTATCACGCACATAGCCCTGATCCGTGAAGGTGCCGTTTTCCTCCAACGCAACGTCCCGGCCGTAGGCCT
>USAT01000130.1 GCA_900552725.1 uncultured Eubacteriales bacterium
CCCAGATGTCGTTGATATTCTCGGCGGTGGTGCCCATGTGATAGTTGTTATAGGCATCCCACAGGCCGTCCTTGATCATGGTGTCGACCAGCTTCTTGTCGCCCATACGAGCGCCCCAGCGGGCGTCCATGGAGGCGAAGGGAGCGGCGCTCATATTCTCGGTACCGCCGCAGACCACGATGTCACTGTCGCCGGCCAGGATGGAGCGGGCGCCCTCGATGACGGACTTCATACCGGAGCCGCACACCATACCGACGGTATAAGCGGGAACGGAATAAGGAATACCGGCCTTGATGGAAACCTGGCGGGCAACGTTCTGGCCCTGAGCAGCGGTCAGAATGCAGCCGAACATCAGCTCGTCCACGTTCTCGGGAGCCACGTTGGCGCGCTTCAGCGCCTCCTTGACGACGATGGCGCCCATGTCAGCGGCGGGAGTGTTCTTCAGGGATCCGCCAAAGGAGCCGATGGCGGTACGGCAGCAGTTGACAACGTACAGATCCTTCATGAATAGTTCCTCCTAAAATCATTGTTGGAAAATATACAGTACACTGATGTGTTCCAGTGGTACTATCATAGTTAATTTTTTAACATATGTCAATCCAAAAATCACTTTTTGTGAAAAAATCGTGATTCGTGTCAGGAAAGCGTCTCGTTTTTCGTCAAATCGACCAATTTCCCCGTCAGCCCTGGGCCGGCATCAGCTGGCTGTACAGCTTCTGTTGGACGGCGGTGTACTTGGTATAGAAGGAAGCCACGTCGATGGCGTTGTAGACGCTGTCGTTGTGAACCACCTCCGCGCCGCTGATGCGGGCGGACATATCCTCGCCGAAGGCCATCTCCGCCACGGCGTTCAGGTCCACGGCGCGGCGCAGGGCCACATAGTAGACGCCCTCGTCCTCGATAACGCCGCTGACCTCACCCTCGGCCAGAGCGGCCAGAGCGGTATTCAGGGCCGTCTCGTCGCAGCCGTCATAGGTGGTGCTGGCCAGCACGGTCACGTTCTCCGCCGTCTCCAGGGCGGCAAAGGCGGCGGCCTTGTCCTCGGCGGCGTTGATCTGGCGGGCATAGTCCTCCATCAGCGCCTTGGCGTCGGCCTTACCGGCGTCGTCCAGCTCGGTGGTGGCGATGTACAGCACATCGGCGGTCATCAGGCCGTGCTCCTCCGCCAGGGCGGTCAGATCCTTATCGCTGGGCCGCAGATCGCCGCCCTCGGTGCAGTAGGCATTGTAAAGCTTGTTGTACAGGACGGACGTGCTCATAAGCTGCTCGAACTGGGCCTCTGTCATGCCGTTGAGCTTCAGGATGGTCTGGAAGTTGTCGCCATAGCCCGCCTTCTGCGCCTCAACGGTGGCCTGATCCTCCTCGGTGAGGGTGATGCCCATGTCGGCGGCCCACTTGCGGATGGCCGCCTGCTGCACCGCCTGGGACTCCGCCTGCTGGGCCACATAGTCGGCGGCGGTAAAGCCCTCGCCCAGCTGGGTGCTCAGGTCGGTGATGCCGTAGTAGGACAGGTTCTGGGCCGTATAGGAGACCATGTACAGATACTCCCACGTCTCCACCGGCTCGCCGTCCACGGTCATGACGGTCTCGGTGCCCTTCAGGCCGCTGGCCTGCTGGAGCAGGGGCTTATTGCTGCCCAGCTTTCCGGTCATGATCATACCGGCGCAGATCAGCAGCGATAGCGCCAGACCCACCAGGAAGCGGATGACCAGATGGAATGTTTCTTTTTTCATGCTTGTTCCTCCTTAAAATTTCCGGCAGACGTGTCTACGCCGGGTCCTCATGTTGTAATGCCAGCTCCTCCACCAGCTTTCCGGCGGCGGAGAGGGCGTCCTCCTTGGGCTGTAAATACAGCGTCAGCTTAGGCTGGGCGGCGGCGCTCAGCTGCAGGCGCTGGCGATAGGACGCCATGCCGCACACGGCGGCCACCGCGGTGATATCCGGCTGTGGGCCGAAGGAGAACACCAGCTGCGTCCCCCGCTGGGTGATGTCGCAGATGCCCGCCTTCGCCGCCGCGGCCCGCAGCAGCGCCACGTTCAGCAGCGCCGTCACCGGCGCGGGCACGTCGCCGTAGCGATCCAGCAGCTCGTCGGTCAGCTCCGCCGCGTCCTCGTCGGTGCGCAGGGCGGCGATGCGGCGATAGAGATCCATCCGCTGCTCCGCCGAGGGCACATACCGCTCCGGGATATAGGCGGACACCGTCAGGTCGGCGGCGCAGTCCGGCGGGATCTCCGCCCGCTTGCCCTGCTGCTCCAGCACCGCGTCGTTCAAAAGCTTCAGGTACATATCATAGCCCACGCTCATCATATAGCCGGACTGCTCCGGTCCCAGCAGGTTGCCGGCGCCCCGGATCTCCAGATCCCGCATGGCGATGCGGAAGCCGCTGCCGAACTCCACATACTCCCGGATGGCGGACAGCCGCTTGCTGGCCACCTCGCTGAGTACCTTGCCGGTGCGATAGGTGAGATAGGCGTAGGCCCGCCGTCCGGAGCGGCCCACGCGGCCCCGGATCTGGTGCAGCTGGCTCAGACCCAGCCGGTCGGCGTCCTCGATGATCAGGGTGTTGACGTTGGGGATGTCGATGCCGGTCTCGATGATGGTGGTGCACACCAGCACCTGCACCTCGCCGTCGGCCATCTGCTGCATGACGCGGCTCAGCTCCCGCTCGCCCATCTTACCGTGGGCGGTGGCGATGGCCACCTCTTCTCCCAAAAGCTGCCGCAGCCGTCCGGCGGCGTTTTCGATATTCTCCACACGGTTGTGGAGGTAATAGACCTGTCCGCCACGATCCAGCTCACGGCGGATGGCCTCGGCGATGACGCCCCAGTCGTGCTCCAGCACATAGGTCTGCACCGGCTGGCGATCCTGGGGCGGCTCCTCGATGGTGCTCATGTCCCGGATGCCGGACAGGGCCATATTCAGCGTGCGGGGAATGGGGGTGGCGGACAGCGTCAGGGTGTCCACCTGCTTCACCCGCTCCCGCAGCTTCTCCTTGTGGGTGACGCCGAAGCGCTGCTCCTCGTCGATGATGAGCAGACCCAGATCCTTGAATTCCACGCTCTTGTTCAGCAGCTTGTGGGTACCGATCAGCAGATCCACCCGGCCGGTTTTCACCCGCTCCAGGATCTCCTTGATCTGCTTGGGGGTGCGGAACCGGGACAGCACCTCCACCGTCACCGGGAAGGAGCGGAAGCGGCTCTGGGCCGTGGCGTAATGCTGCTGGGCCAATACGGTGGTGGGCACCAGAATGGCCGCCTGCTTGCCGTCCAGAATACACTTCATCACGGCCCGCAGGGCCACCTCCGTCTTGCCGTAGCCCACGTCGCCGCACAGCAGGCGATCCATGGGGATAGCCTTCTCCATGTCGCCCTTGATCTCCTCGATGGCCCGGAGCTGGTCGGAGGTCTCCTCATAGTCGAAGGCGTCCTCAAACTCCCGCTGCCACGGGCTGTCGGGCGAAAAGGCGAAGCCCGGCTGCCGCTGCCGCTGGGCATAGAGCTGGATCAGTCCCGCCGCCAGCTCCTTGGCGGCGGCCTTGGCCCGATAGGTGGTCTTGGCCCACTCGGTGCCCCCCAGCTTGTTGAGCTTGGCGGGTCTTTCGCTGTCCTCGCCGCCGGCGCCGATGTACTTGCTGACCAGATCCAGCGATGTGGCAGGCACATACAGGCAGTCGCTTCCGGCGTAGGCGATCTTGATATAGTCCTTTTCCACCCCGTCCACCGGCAGGCGCAGCATTTCCACAAAGCGTCCGATGCCGTGGTGGGCATGCACCACCAGGTCGCCGGGGGTCAGGTCGGTGTAGGATTGCAGCTTCTGGCGGCTGCTGTCCCTGACGCGGCGGGGCTTTTTCTGGCGGCCGCCGGTGCTCTCGGTCAACTGGCCCTCCGTCAGCACCGCCAGCTTCAGTGACGGCCACTCGCTTCCGGCGCTGACCGCCCCCAGCATGATGACCGCCTGTCCCGGCTGGGGCAGCGTCTCGCCCCGGAGGGACAGCGCCGCCGTGATATCGCGGCTGCGCAGCAGCTCCTGCATATTGTTGGCCCGCACCTCGCCGCCGCACAGCACCGCCACGCGGTAGCCCGCGGCGAGATAGTGGGCCATGTCGGAGGCCGCCGTCTCCAGCGAGCCGCCGTAGGTGCTCAACTGCCGGGCGGAGATCTGCAGCAGCTCTCCCGGTGGCAGCAGATACCGGCTGGTGGGCAGGCTGTCCATCTGGCACAGGGCGAAGCGGGCCAATCGGGCCGCCGTCTCCCCCTCCGTCAGGGCAAGCTCACCCATGGCCGGGGCCATGAAGCCGTTCTCCGCCGCCGCGGACACGTCCTCCTTCAGCTGCCACAGCCAGCCCTTCAGCCCCTCGCTGACCCGTCCGCCCTCGCACACGCACACGATGGCGTTCTCCGGCAGATAGTCCAGGGCCGTGGTCTTTTCCGGGTACACCGCCGCCAGATACCGGTCGCTGCCGTTGGGGGCGATCCCCTGCCGCAGGGCGTTGGCGTCGCTCTCCAGCTGCCGCAGCAGCGGCTGGGCATCCGCCTTTCTTTTCAGCTTCTTTGCCGCCGCTTCCAGCGCGGCGGCGGCCTTCTCCGCCGTGTCCGCCGTCCGGAAGGGCAGCACCTCTCCGGCGGGCAGCAGCAGCGTCTCGTTCAGGTTGTGGACGCGCCGCTGGGTGGTCACGTCAAAGGCGCCCATGGCGTCCAGCTCATCGTCCCAGAATTCGCAGCGCACCGGCTGCTCCATGGCGGGGGAGAACACGTCCAGGATCCCGCCCCGCAAGGCGAACTGGCCGGGGCCCTCCACCTGCTGGCAGCGGACGTAGCCCGCCGCCGTGAGCCGTGCCGTCAGCGTCTCCACCGGATAGCTTTCGCCGGTCTTCATGGTAACGGCGCTCTCCAGCAGCACACTTTCCGGCACACACCGCTGCACCGCCGCGTCAATGGCGGCCACCACCAGCGGTGCCTCGCCACGCGCCATGGCGTACAGCGCCGCCAGACGCTGATGTTCCCAGCTGCGGCTGGCCGCG
>USAT01000131.1 GCA_900552725.1 uncultured Eubacteriales bacterium
CAGAACTTCTCGAAGCCGATGTCGGCGGCGAAGCCGGACTCGGTAACATGGTAATCAAACAGCTTCAGGGCCAGACGGTCAGCGATGACGGAGGACTGGCCGATGGCGATGTTGGCGAAGGGACCGGCGTGGACCAGAACAGGCTGGTGCTCCACGGAATAGCACATGGTGGGGTTGATGGTGTTGCGCATCCAGGCGGTCATAGCGCCGGCAACCTCCAGATCCTCGCAGGTGACGGGCTCGCCGCTGCGGGAGTAAGCCACAACGATCTTGCCGATACGCTCACGCAGATCCTTCAGGTCGCGGGCCACAGCCAGGATGGCCATCAGCTCAGAGCCCACGGCGATGCCGAACTTGGACTCCATCATGAAGCCGTCCAGACGGCCGCCAATGCCGATGATGATGTTGCGCAGGCCCTGGGCGCAGAAGTCCATGACCCAGCCCATCTCAATGCGCTTGGGGTCGATGTCCAGACGCTTCAGACCCTTGGCGGCCAGCCACTCGTCGTTGTTGTTGCGCTCGTGCTGCATACGGGCGTTCAGGGCCACCATGGCCAGGTTGTGGGCGTTCATGATGTCGTTGATGTCGCCGGTCAGGCCCAGAGAGAACTCGGTCATGGGCATCAGCAGGGCGTTGCCGCCGCCTGCGGCGGTACCCTTGACGTTCATGGTGGGGCCGCCGGAGGGCTGACGCAGGGCGCCGCCTACGTTCAGGCCCAGCTTGCCCAGACCCTCGATCAGGCCCAGAGACACGGTGGACTTACCCTCGCCGAAGGGGGTGGGGGTGATGGCGGTGACTTCGATGAACTTGCCGTCGGGCTTATCCTTCAGGCGGTTCATGACCTTGATGAAGTCGATCTTAGGGGTCTTGCCGTAGGGAATGATCTCCTCAGGCAGCAGGCCCAGCTTCTCGCGGAAATACTCCACGGGGGGCAGTGCCTTTTCCGCCTCTTCCGCGATCTGCCAGTCCTTATAGATGGTGGGATCCAGCGTCACGTGGCCGTTGGCGTCTACATACTTGCCGTCTTTGAATTCGATTGCCATGGGTTATCCTCCTTGTTATCCTCAGGTCGTCCCTGAATAATGAATGAATGTATCCTGCGGCGCCCTGTGCGCCGGGGGTCACTGGGTGATCTGGGCGCTGCGGCGCACCACCTCGGTGGCCTTATCCCGCAGCATCTGCTGGCGGACAACGGTCAGGAAGCCGTTGTCAAAATAGGGCTTGAGATCCTCCGCGCTCATGTGGTTGTCGGCGCAGATCCGCTCGATGGCGGCGTTCATCTCCTCCTCGGTGACGGTCAGGTTCTCCAGCTCGGCGATCTTCTCCACCGCCTTCTGGGTGCGGAAGGCCTCCAGCGCATCGGGACGCATATCCTCCCGCAGCTTCTTCTCGTCGCTGCCGGTGAACTGGCAATAGGCCTCCAGCGTCAGGCCCTTCTGGGCCAACTGGGCCGTCAGGGTCTCCATCTGGGCCTCCACCATACGGTCCAGCTCCTCGTCAGAGGGCTGCTCCTCCACGGTGGCGGCGGCCTGATGCATCAGCTGCCAGCGCAGCTCCTGCTCGGCCCGCTCGTTATAGTAGTCCTGCAGGGCGCGGCCCATGTTCTGGCGCATCTGCTCCATGGTGTCGCACTGGCCGATCTCCTTAGCGAAGGTGTCGTCCAGCTCATAGCTGGAGTGGGTGCGGATCTCGTGGACGTGGCAGTGGAACTCGGCGGGCTTGCCCGCCAGCTCCGGGGCGTGATACTCGGTGGGGAACGTGACGGTAACGGTCACATCGTCGCCGATGTTGGCGCCCACCAACTGCTCCTCAAAGCCGGGGATGAACATGCCGCTGCCCAGGGTCAGGGTCTGCTTCTGGGCGGTGCCGCCGGGAAACTGGACGCCCTCGGAAAATCCGGCATAGTCCAGCACCAACTCGTCGCCCGCGGCGGCGGCGCGGCCCACAACGGGCACGATACGGGGATTGGCCTGCAGGAGGCGCTGCAGCTGGCGGTCGATATCCTCCGCCGTCACATCCACATGCTCCAGCTTGCCCTGCAGGTTCAGATAGGTAAAGCTCATTCTGTTTATTTCCTTTTCATCTCTTGTCGGATGGCGGAGATGAGAATATCCCCCGCCACCACGCGGTCCTCCGCCGAAAAGCCGGAGGCAAAATTGTCGGAGTACAGGATCTGGCTGGAGGGCGGGAATTCCTCGTCCCCGGCGTAGATCATGATCTGCATCCGGTAGCCGCCCAGGAAGCCGAAGCCATAGCCCGCGTCACCGTGGGGCAGCTTCTCTCCGCCCATCCGCTCACAGGCGGCGGCGAAGGCGGGCACCTGGGTGCCGAAGGTGAAGGCCGCCCGTGTCAGGCAGCGGCCCGTATAGGGCGTGATGTACAGCTCGCCCCAGGGCATCTCCCGGAAGGTCTTATAGCCCAGCGACAGTGCCGCCTGCCGTCCTTCCAGCAGATACCGCAGCAAAAAGGTCTGGCAGGGCAGATTCGTCAGGGCGAAGGCATCCTCCCGATCCGCCGTGATGACGTATTCCGGCCACGCGATACGGTAGGTGCTGTTCAATAGCTGTACCGTAAAGCAGCCGTCCTCGAAGGACACGCCGCAGCGCTTTGCCGCCTCCTGTGGGTCAAGCTTCTCAAAAAGTGCCAGGTAATGGGAAAACGGCACCTCTTCCTTGTTGTTTTGTATCTCCATCGGTCACTCCTGTACGCTGGACGGGAACAGCTCCTTGTTGGTATGGGGCAGGAAGCAGGCCGCCACAAATTCCTCCATGTACTTCGGCTCGGTGGACAGCTCCAGATACGTCATGTTGCTGGCCAGCTCGTGTACCTTTTCCTCCGCCGCGTTGGACAGCGCCAGCGCGTAAGCGCCCGCCAGCGAGGAGTTGCCGATATACTGGAACAGCGCACGATCCACATCCGGGAACATACCGATGCGCACGGCGTTCTCCATGTTGATGCCGCTGCCGATGCCGCCCGCCACATAGATGTGCTCCAGCACGGATACGTCCATGTCCAGAGAGGACAGCATGATATGGATAGCGGAGAAAATGGCGCCCTTGGCCCGGATGAAGCACTCGATATCCACCTCGGTAATGGCGATCTCCCGGCCGGTGTCGCTCTCATTGCTGAAGGCCAGCACATAGCGGCCCATGCCGTGCTCATCCCGGAGGATACGGCGGTTCTCCCGCACAAAGTGACCCTTGGCGGAGATGGCGGAGGTGCGGTACAGCTCGGCGATCACGTCGATGATGCCGCTGCCGCAGATGCCCACCGGCTTCTGACCGTCCTTGCCCACGATGGACAGGGTAGGCTTCAGCGTCTCCCGGTCGATGGTCACGGCCTCCACTGCGCCGTCGGTGGCGCGCATGCCGCAGGAGATGTCGCCACCCTCAAAGGCGGGGCCTGCGGAGCAGGCGCAGGACATCATGAAGTCCCGGTTGCCGAACACGATCTCGCCGTTGGTGCCCAGGTCGATGAACAGCGAGAACTCGTCCTTGTCCCAGATGCGGCTGGTCAACGTACCGGCGGTGATATCGCCGCCCACATAGGAGCCGATATTGGGTGCCAGCACCACCTTGGCGTCGGGGTTGGCCACGAACCGGATGTCACCGGCCTTCAGGCCGTCCCAGTGGAAGAAGGTGGGGATGTAAGGCTCCATGCGGACAGGATCGGCGTCCACGCCCAGCAGCAGATGGTTCATGGTGGTGTTGGAGGCCACGCAGCACCGCAGGATGCGGTCGGCGTCCACCTTGGCACTGACGCACAGCGCCTTCGTCAGGGGCTGGAGAGTCTCCTCCACGATGGCCTTCTGCAGGCGCTCCACGCCGCCGGGCCGTCCCTGCTCCACGATGCGGTTGATAACGTCCGCGCCGTAGCGGATCTGGCCGTTGCCGCCGCTGCCCTTGGCCAGCAATTTGCCGGTTTTCAGGTCGGTGATCACCGCCGAAACGGTGGTGGTGCCGATGTCGATGGCAAGGCCGCACATGGGCTGGGGCTCATTGGCGTTCCGCACGTCCATGGCCTGGAACACGCCGTCTTGCAGCGTACCGGCCACGGCCACATGGAAGCCGCTTTCACGCAGCACCCGCGCCAGCTTATGTACCGTGGGATAGCTCAGGCGCACCTTCTCGCAGCCCAGCGCCGCCTCCAGCGCCATGGTCAGCCGCTCGGTATCGGGCATGGTGTCCTCCAGCGTGGGCTCCTCCATGGTGACCTCCGTCTCCACGAAGTCGTTGCTGAAATCCACGCCCGCCGCCTTCAGATCCTCCTCCAGCCGGGTGAAGAGGACCACCTCCTCGCCGGTGGACAGATCCGCGGTCTTCATGCGGCTCTGATAGGCGGAGGCGATGTCCGGCACCATCACGGTCACATCGGAGCTGACCTTGCTGGCGCAGCTCAGGCGCCAACCGGCGGCGTAGTCCTCATCGGTGATGTGGCTGGTCTGCAGGCCCTCCACGGTGCCCTCCAGCAGCTTCACACGGCACTTGCCGCAGGAGCCGTTGCCGGAGCAGGGCGCATCGATGGCCACATTGGCGGCACGGGCCGTTTCCAGCAGCGTTTCGCCGGGCGCGGCGGTGGCCGTCACCGGCGTCGCGCCGTTTTCAAAGGTAAAGATGACCTGATACATATCGTTCTCCTTGGGGTCGCGTTTTCCTGTGAGGGCGGCGGATGCCGCCCTCACAGAGGGGTTTGGTTACATCAGGGGCTCCATGCCCAGCACGGGATGATTCTTCTCCGTCAGGAAGTTCATCAGCTCGTCGCAGTCGGTGCAGATGGTCTCGTCAGCGATCATGTCGCTGAAGTTGTCGATGCCATACAGCTCCTTGGCGGTCTTGTTGAGGCGCTCGGCGATGTCGTCCTTCAGCTCCTTGGGCATCCACACGATGCGCTCGATGCCGCCCTCGGCGTGGATGAACTTCTTGGAGGCGATGAAGTGGCGGCCATGGCCCATATAGCCGGGGGTCTGAACGCCGCCGCCGGTGCAGGAGGCCAGCTCG
>USAT01000132.1 GCA_900552725.1 uncultured Eubacteriales bacterium
TCTCGGGTGCAGCTTTAAGGAGATCACGTTCACCTCCGGCGGCAGCGAGGCCGACAACCAGGCCATCGTCTCGGCGGCGCGGATCGGCGAGCGAAAGGGCAAGAAGCACATCATCTCCACCGCCTTCGAGCACCACGCGGTGCTGCACACACTGAAGAAGCTGGAAAAAGAGGGCTTTGAGGTGACGCTGCTGGACGTGGGTCCCACAGGCACCATCACCCCCCAGCAGGTGGCGGAGGCCATCCGGGAGGACACTTGTCTGGTGACCATCATGTACGCCAACAACGAGATCGGCTCTATCCTGCCCATCCCGGAGATCGGCAAGGTGTGCCACGAGAAGGGCGTGCTGTTCCACACCGACGCGGTGCAGGCGGCGGGCCACCTGCACATCAACGTGAAGGAGCAGAACATCGACATGCTGTCCCTGTCCGGCCACAAGTTCCACGGCCCCAAGGGCGTGGGCGTGCTGTATGCCCGGCAGGGCATCCCCCTGACCAATATCATCGAGGGCGGCGCGCAGGAACGCGGCAAGCGGGCCGGCACGGAGAACATCCCCGGCATCATGGGTCTGGCGGCGGCGCTGGAGGAGTCCTGCAGGCACATCGATGAGGACACCGCCCGGCTGACAAAGCTGCGGGACAAGCTGATCGCGGGACTGAGTAAGATCCCCCACAGCGCGCTGAACGGCGACCCGGTGCACCGGCTGCCCACCAACGTGAACTTCTGCTTCGAGGGAATCGAGGGCGAGAGCCTTCTGCTGCTGCTGGATCAGGCGGGCATCTGCGCCAGCTCGGGCAGCGCCTGCACCAGCGGGTCCCTGGACCCCAGCCACGTGCTGCTGGCCATCGGGCGGCCCCACGAAGTCGCCCACGGGTCCCTGCGGCTGAGCCTGTGCCACGACACCACGGAGGAGCAGGTGGACTATATTCTGGAAAAAGTGCCCGGCATCGTGGCGTACCTGCGGGATATGTCCCCCATGTGGAAGGACCTGGAGTCCGGCAAGCGGACATTCATTCTGTAATGTAAAGGAGCGTTGAATATGGCTTTGTATACCGATACCGTGATGGACCACTTCCTGCACCCCCGGAACGTGGGCGAGATCGCCGACGCCGACGGCGTGGGCGAGGTGGGCAACGCCAAGTGCGGCGACATCATGAAGATGTACCTGAAGATCAACGATAACGTCATCGAGGACGCCAAGTTCGAGACCTTTGGCTGCGGCAGCGCCATCGCCTCCAGCTCTATGGCCACCGAGCTCATCAAGGGCAAGACCATCGACGAGGCCCTGGCCGTCACCAACAAGCAGGTGGTGGATGCCCTGGGTGGTCTGCCCGCCTATAAGCTGCACTGCAGCGTGCTGGCGGAGGAGTCCATCAAGTCCGCCGTCAAGAACTACTATGACCGCAACAACATCACCTATGACAAGAGCAAATTCCCCGACTGCGACGACTGTGAAGCCTGCCGCATGGTGTGAGACAGCAAAAAAACGAACCCCTTCGTGAAGGGGTTCGTTTTTTTGCTGTTTTACTTCCACAGGCTGCACAGCAGGTCGGTGTAGGCGCTGGGATCGTCGATGGGCAGACCGGCGATCAGGCAAGCCTGATTGTACAGGATCTGGGCGTACTTCTTGGCCTTCTCCGGCTCCACGATGCGGGCCGTCTCGAAGGCCAGGAACGCGGGGTGATCCACGTTGACCTCCAGGATGCGCTTGGCCTTCATGTTCAGGTCGGGCTGCACGGCGGTGAAGTACTTCTCCATCTCGAAGGTGATGCCCTCGCCACTGGACAGGCACACAGGGTGGGTCTTCAGCTTGGTACTGGCCTTGACCTCCGTCACCTTGTCGCCCAGGGCCTCCTTGATGAAGGTGAAGGCCTCCTTGTAGTGCTCGGTCTCGTCGGGCTTCTTCTCGTCGTCCAGCTCCAGCTCGCCGTCCACCACGCTGCGGAAGGGCTTGTCCCGGTACTTGCCGAACATATCGGGGATGAAGCCGTCGGTGTTGTCGGTGAAGTACAGCATCTCATAGTCGTGCTCCTTCACCAGCTCCGTCTGGGGCAGGTGGTCGATGGCGTCCACGCTCTCGCCGGTGGCGTAGTAGATGAACTTCTGGCTCTCCGGCATGCGGTCCACATACTCGTCCAGGGTCACCAGCTTCTTCTCCTTGGAGGAGTAGAACAGCAGCAGATCCTGCACCTTCTCCTTGTTGGCACCGTAGTTGTCCAGGGCGCACAGCTTCAGCTGGCGGCCATAGCTGCGGTAGATGGTCTCGTAGCTCTCACGCTCGTCCTTCAGCATCCACAGCAGCTCCGCCTTGATCTTCTTCTCCAGATTGGTGGCGATGACCTTCAGCTGGCGGTCATGCTGCAAAAGCTCACGGGAGATGTTCAGGCTCAGGTCGGGGGAGTCCACCACGCCCCGGACGAAGTTGAAGTACTCCGGCAGCAGGTCGGCGCAGTGATCCATGATCATAACGCCGGAGCTGTACAGCTGCAGGCCGGGCTTGAAATCCTCGGTAAAGTACTGGTTGGGCATGCGGGAGGGGATGAACAGCAGGGCCTTATAGGTCACCGCGCCCTCCACCGAGGCGGTGATCACCGACTGGGGCGGGGCCATCTCACCGAAGCGCTCCTGATAGAACTTGTCGTACTCCTCCTTGGTGACCTCGCTCTTCTTCCGCTGCCACAGGGGCACCATGGAGTTCAGGGTCTCGTAGACGAAATCCTCCTCGTACTCCGGCTTATCCTCGGGGCAGCCCTCCTTCAGCTTGGGATGGGGCATCAGCATCCGGATGGGGAAGCGGATGTAGTCGCTGTACTTCTTCACCAGCTTATAGAGGGGATACTCCCGCAGGTACTGGCTGTACTCGTCCTTCTCCTCCTCGCTGTCGGGCTTGATGTGCATGATGATATCGGTGCCCACGGTGTCCTTTTCGCAGGGCTCGATGGTGTAGCCGTCCACGCCGGTGGACTGCCAGCGGTACGCCTGATCGCAGCCGTACTTCTTGGTGATGACGGTGATCTCGTCGGCCACCATGAAGGCGGAGTAGAAGCCCACGCCGAACTGGCCGATGATATCGGTGTCGGTGGTCTCCTTGCCCTCCAGCTCGCCCTTGAACTGGAGGCTGCCGCTGTTGGCGATGACGCCCAGATTGTTCTCCAGGTCGCTCTCGTCCATGCCGATGCCGTTATCGCTGACGGTCAGGGTGCGGTTGGCCTTGTCGATGGTCAGGGTGATCTGGAAGTCCTCCCGCTTCAGGCCCACCTTCTCGTCGGTCAGGCTGAGATAGCACAGCTTGTCGATGGCATCGGAGGCGTTGGAGATGATCTCACGGAGGAAGATCTCCTTGTGGGTGTAGATGGAGTTGATCATCATGTCCAGCAGACGCTTGGACTCGGCTTTGAATTCTATCTTGCTCATGGTTTTGTCCTTTCTATGGGGATGGGAGGCGCGGCAGCGCCTCCCTTGGGTATATGCGATTGGCGGACGGCATGACATTTCGTAGGGGGGCGGCGTCCTCGATACCCCGCCGGTTTGTAGAAATGCCATCGTAATACGGACGGGCCGTCGAGGACGCCGGCCCCTACAACGGTTTACCGCACGATCATGCGGCCGTCCCTGTGTTATTCCCCGTCCTTTTTCTTCTCGTTGGCGCGGGTGATGAACCAGCCCACGGCGGTCAGGGCGGTCATGGTGCCGTAAATGACGGCCAGGGCCTTACCCAAGGCAGACAGCCCCGGCAGCACTTTTCCGGCGGCCTTGGCGGCCTTCTCCCCCGCGTTGGCGATGGTTTTCGCGGTTTTCATGCTGGCCATGGCGCACCTCACTTATGGGCCTTGTACCAGTCCACCACGGGAGCCAGCGCCTCGGCGCTGACGGCGGAGGCGCCCTTCTTGGCCATATCATAGGTCAGCTGCTGGGTCTCGTTCAGGGGCTTCTTGGCCTCCAGATTCTTGAGGATGTCCTTGCACTTGACCAGCATGATCCATTTGAAGGGGCCGTGGAGCTTCTTGATATCGAAGCCGCCCTGCAGAGCAAAGCAGTCCACCTCCTTGCCGAAGTCCCGCAGCAGCTGGTCGTGGAGCGCGTCGGCGGCGGCCTTAGTGCCGGGGCCCATGCCCACCCGCACCATGGCGCGGACGTCGAAGAACTTCATGGCCTTCCGCGCGCCCACGCACTTGTCGGCCATGACCCAGCCCAGATAGATGACCTGCTGGTCCGGCTGGGGATTGTGCATCTGGGAAATGTCGTTGACCGGCAGGCCGGTGGCCTCACCCAGCATTTTGGCGTACTGGGCGGTATAGCCGGAGTTGGACGCGTATACGATGGCAGAGATCATAGCTTTTCCTCCCTTGTTTCGGTTATTATTCTTATTTTTATTATAGCACTTTTGTCAACACCCGCGTCAGCGCATGAAGCGGTCTATGGCATCGTTGAGACTGTCGATGGCGGCGGTGTCGCCCTCCTCCACCGCGTCCACGATGCAGTGGGCGATGTGATCCTTCAGGATCACGCGGCCGGTGGAGTTCAGCGCCGAGATCACGGCGGACAGCTGCACCAGCACCTGAGAGCAGTCCTCCCCCCGCTCCACCATGCGGCGCACCGCGTCCAGATGGCCCTGGGCCCGGCTGAGACGGTTCAGCACCGCCTTGGTGTGGGCGTGGGAATGGGTGTGGCCGTGGCCGTCGCCATGGGTATGGGTGGTGCCGTCGGCGTGGGTGTGGGGTTCGTTGGACATGGGACATCGCTCCTTCACGGTGATTTGGAAAAAGGCCGCCGCAGTTGCGCCGCGGCAGCCTCATTCCTATGATACATCAATCTCTCCGATTTGACAAGTGTTTACGCCTTGGCCATACCCTTCTGGCGGGCATACTCGGCAGCGCCCAGGGCACCC
>USAT01000133.1 GCA_900552725.1 uncultured Eubacteriales bacterium
CGGCTATGCCGCCGTAGTGTCATCTGTGCTTGCACAGTATGACGCGGCCAAAAGTGACCCGCGCCGGGGCGCGGAACAACCCAATACAAACACAACACGAAAGGGGCAGGGCAATGCCCTGCCCCTTGGGGGTCAAAATTCCGGTGCGTCCGGTGTGCGGCGGTACAGGAGAGGTCTGCCCTCGGCGTCCACCAGCATGCACATGCCGCCGGAGTTGCCGGCGCAGTGATACAGGTACTGCACGCCGGTCTGGGTATCCACCCAGATCTCGCTACTGCCCAGGAAGCCGCCTTCCTCCAGGACCTTGATGAAACGAGTCTCTTTCTTCGTCATGATTTACTCCGCCTTGTCGCTCTCCACCAGCGTCTTGGCGCTGACGGCCAGACCGGCCAGCCCCTGAATCTCGCTGGGGATGATGATCTTGGTGGCCTTGCCGTCGGCCATCTTCTGCATGGCCTCCAGGGCCTTCAGCTTGATGACCTGATCGTTGGGGGCGTTCTCGTTCAGCAGCCGCATGGAGTCGGCCATGGCCTGCTGCACCTTCAGGATGGACTGCGCCTCGGCCTCGGCGGCCATGATCTTGGCCTGCTTGGCGGCGTCGGCCCGCAGGATGGCGGACTGCTGCTCGCCCTCGGCCACCAGGATCTGGCTGGCCTTCTGGCCCTCGGCCTGCAGGATGGACTCGCGGCGCTCACGCTCGGCCTTCATCTGCTTCTCCATGGCGTTCTGGATCTCGCGGGGCGGCAGGATGTTCTTCAGCTCCACGCGGTTGACCTTGATGCCCCAGGGGTCGGTGGCCTCGTCCAGAATGGAGCGCATCTTGGCGTTGATGACATCGCGGCTGGTCAGGGACTGATCCAGCTCCATCTCGCCGATGATGTTACGCAGGGTAGTGGCGGTCAGGTTCTCGATGGCGCTCATGGGGTACTCCACGCCGTAGGTATACAGCTTGGGGTCGGTGATCTGGAAGTAGATCACGGTGTCGATCTGCATGGTAACGTTATCCTTGGTGATGACAGGCTGGGGATCGAAGTCCGCCACCTGCTCCTTCAGGCTGATCTTCTTCACCACACGCTCGATAAAGGGCCACTTCCAGTGGAGGCCGTTGCCCCACACCGCGCTGAAGGAGCCCAGACGCTCCACCACAAATGCCTTGGACTGCTGTACCACATGGATGCTGCTGACCACAAGGATCAGGATCAGGACCACCAGTACGCCGATCGCAATATAGCCTCCCATTTTCTTTTCCTCCTTGTTTTTCTTAAAATAATGTACAGTTTTCCGGTTGCTTACACGTTATGCGGGACGTCCACATAGAGCTTGACGCCCTCGAGACGGATGACCGTCACCAGCGTCTCCGGGGCGATGACCGCGCCGGACTGGCTGCGGGCCGTCCAGGTCTTGCCGTCGATATACACCTCGCCGGAGGGGATGGTGTTGTCGATGGTCTCGGTGACGCGGGCCGTGCCGCCCAGGACACGGTCGGCGTTGGTGGCCACCTCGCCCTTTTTGCTGAGCTTCTTCACCAGGGGCCGTGTGGCGATGAGCGCCGCGATGGACACGATGAAGAACAGCACCACCTGCAGCCAGATGGCGGCGCCCAGCACTGCGGCGATGAGGCCCGCCGCGCTGCCGATGACGAACCAGATGGACACCAGGCCCACCGTGGCCGCCTCCGCCACGCCGAAGATGACGATGGCGGCGATCCAGATAATCGTTGACATATCTCCGCTTCCTCCTTTCAGGCACGCGCCGATCAGCAGCGCCAGCAGCGCTACGCCGAACAGGATGCCCATGCCGATCCATTTACTTTTGGGGGACAGGTTGGTAACGAAAGAATCCAGTGAGGTGAGCAGGCTGTCCTTCGGCGGCTGGGGCGTCTCATGGGACGGTTGGGGCCGGCCGCTTTCCGGAACGGGATTCTCTTCGGCGAACATGTCGCCGATAGACACGCCGTAGCGGTTGCAGATATAGAGGATCTTATCCACCTCCGGGTAGCTGCGGCCGGATTCCCACCGGCTGACCGCCTGGCGGGACACCTGCAGCGCCTCGGCGAATTGCTCCTGGGTCAGTCCGTTATTCCGCCGCACCTCCTGCAGCCGATCACCAAAGGACATTGTCTCCCTCCTCCGTTTCTTTCTGGGGATATGGTACCACATTACATGAAATTGTCTATCAACTTCAGGTTGCGTTTGCATTTTTGCCGGATCTTTTCGCGCAACCTGAAGTTTACATGGCCTGTAAGGCCCCGATTTCCGGGTACTTTCTATTATACACGATAGACCGGGATTCTTCCACTGTTATTTTTTTGCCGTTTGCCTTGCGCTTTGGGAAAGATTTCGGTATACTGTATATTTATAACTGACATTTTTCGAGGTAGCGCGATGTATACATATGTGATCCCCTGTCTGCTGGGGCTGGAAAAACTGGTAAGCGATGAGTGCAAGCGTCTGGGCCTGCAGGACGTGAAGGCGGAGAACGGCCGCGTTCTGTGCCGGGGCACGCTGGAGGACTGCGCAAGGCTGAACATCAACCTGCGCTGCGGCGCGCGGGTGATGCTGGTGCTGGCGGACTTCCCGGCCCGCAGCTTCGAGGAGCTGTTTCAGGGCACCCGCGCCGTGGCGTGGGAGGACTATCTGCCCCGTGACGCGGCCTTCCCGGTAAAGGGGTACTCTATCTCCTCCCAGCTCCACGCCGTGCCCGCCTGCCAGAGCATCATCAAGAAGGCCATGGTGGAGCGGATGAAGGCCGCGTACCATCTGGAGCAGTTTCCGGAGACCGGCACCAAGTATCAGGTACGCTTCGCCATCTTCAAGGATCAGGTGCTGCTGACGCTGGACACCAGCGGCGAGGGCCTGTTCAAGCGGGGTTACCGTGCCGTGGGCGTGGAGGCGCCCCTGCGGGAGACGCTGGCGGCGGCGCTGGTGCAGCTCTCCCGCTATCGGGGACGGGATCCCTTCTGCGACCCCTTCTGCGGCAGCGGCACCATCCCCATCGAGGCGGCGCTGATTGCCCGGAACCGGGCGCCGGGCCTGAACCGGGCCTTCGACGCGGAGCAGTGGGGCTTTGTGCCCGGCGACAGCTGGCAGCGGGCCAAGGACGAGGCGCGGGACAAGGAATTCCACGGCAGCTACGACATCTGGGGCGGCGATGTGGATCCCCAGGCGGTGGCCATCGCCCGCAGCAACGCCCACAAGGCCGGTGTGGCGGAGGATATCCGGTTCGAGGTGGCCGACATGCGCACCTTCCACCGGGACAGCCAGTACGGCCAGTTGGTGACCAACCCGCCCTACGGCCAGCGGCTGATGGAGAAGCAGGAGGCGGAGGAGCTGTACCGAGAATTCGGCAAGGTATGGCGGAAGCTCCCCGAGGGCTGGCGCACGCTGGTGCTCAGCAGCCACACGGAGTTCGAGCGCACCTTCGGCCAGCAGGCCGCCAAGAAGCGGAAGCTGTACAACGGCATGATCAAGTGTGATGTGTTTATGTATGGCAATAAGGTGTAACTGGCTGGCATGAAATCTGGCGATTTCGTATTGTCCACATTACCTGCGTATCGGTAGGCTTTTGTAGGGCGGGATGACCACATCCCGCCGTCCGGTATCTCGCAGAATTATCTGCGGCGGGGTGTGGTCCCCCCGCCCTACGACAAATCACCGGTGGCTTTTGTGGGCATTGGCCCCTACGGCAGCATAATAACCGCCGCAGCAAAATTAAAGGTTTGTTCATCCTATTTTCCACGGTACTGATACAATAGAGAAAAATACTCTTCGGAGGGGATATTACTGTGAAACACGTTTTTATCATCAATCCCAACGCCGGTAAGTACGACAGCCGGCAGCGGATCTACGACATGGCGGACGCCCTGCGGGAGAAGCACGGACTGGATGTGCAGTGTATCCTCACCAAGAAGCAGGGCCACGCCACCGAGCTGGCCCGCAGGCTGTGCGACAGCGGCGAGGAACTGCGGTTCTACGCCTGCGGCGGCGACGGCACCGTCAACGAGGTGGCCAACGGCGTCATCGGCTACGACAACGCCGCCATGACCGTCATTCCCGTGGGCACCGGCAACGACTTCCTGAAGAACTTCGGCGGCGCGGCGCCCCTGTTTGCCGACGCGGAGAACCTGTGGGACGGCCCCCAGTTCCCCATGGACGCCATCGACGTCAACGGGCGCATCGCCCTGACCATCGCCTGCTCCGGCATTGACGCCCGTGTGGCCGCCGACGTACATAAATACAGTGAAAGCCCCCTGCTGGACGGCAAGACCAGCTACATCGCCTCCCTGGCGGTGAACTTCCTCTTCAAGGGCATCGCCTCCCACTGGACGGTGACGCTGGATGACGAGGTGATCGAGGATGATTTCTCCCTGGTGGCGGTGTGCAACGGCCGGTACTACGGCGGCGGCTTCATGCCGGTGGCCGAGGCCCGGATGGACGACGGCGTACTGAACACGCTGGTGGTGAAGAAGGTCAGCCGTGTGACCTTTGCCAGATTTGTGGGGCCGTACTCCAAGGGCGGGTACAGTAAATTCCCGGAATATGCCCATTGCTCCACGCCCCAGGTGATCCGGATCCACTCGGAGAAGCCGGACATCGTCACCTGTCTGGACGGCGAGTGCATGACCAACAGCGACGTGACCATCCGCATGAGCGAGAAGAAGCTGAACTTCTTCGGCCCGGAAGGGTGCTCCTGCAACGCCACGGCGAAGTGACTGGCGAAAAGTCCTGCGGTTTCGCATTTTTGTAGGGGCCGGCGTCCTCGACGGCCCGCACAACGCACGACAGCATTTGGAAAAGA
>USAT01000134.1 GCA_900552725.1 uncultured Eubacteriales bacterium
ATCGCCGTGCTGCCCAGCCTGTACGCATGGCTGAACATCTATTCCAACTGGGATCCCTACGGCAACACCGGCGGGATCTCCATCGCCCTGGCCTCGCTGGACAAGGGCTACACCGACGAGGACGGCGTGTACGTCAACAAGGGTGACGACGTGGTCAACGACCTGCGGGAGGCCACCAGCATCAACTGGGTCGTGGTGGACAGCGAAAAGCAGGCCAAGGACGGCGTATACGCCGGGGATTACTACGCCGCGGTGGTCATCGACAAGGATTTCTCCTATAAGATGTACCACATGCTGACGGAGTGGACCGGCAAGCCCACCATCACCTACTATGAAAACGCCAAGAAAAACGCCGTGGCCACCAAGATCACCGATACCGCGGTGGAGAGCCTGAAGCGCTCCATCAGCGAGAACTATCTGGAGGTGGTCATCGGCCGGGTGATGACCCAGGCCAACCTGCTGGCCGCCGACCTGACGGCGGACGATCCCGAGACGGCGGTAAAGGGTCTGTTCTATCAGGTGCAGGATCTGCTGGCCAGCTGCCGGGCCACCATGGACGCCTTTGACGCCGCCAGGAACAACAGCACCGTGGACATCGACGCGGGCAGGCTGGCACAGATCATCCAGGACATCAACGGCAAGCTGCCGGACGGCGACAAGATTCTGGAGACCGTGGCCCAGATCGACCGAACCATCTACGCCGCCCTGGAGAAGGTGCAGCGGGCCCTGGACAAGATCCAGCAGGCCGCCATGGATGACAGTAAGCTTCAGGAGGCCCGCCAGGCCATTGAGGAGGCAGCCGCCGCCATGGGTCAGATAGGCGACCAGCTCACCGCCTGGGCTGACCGGCTGGAGCAGCAGTCCCCCGGCCATCTGGCCGCCCGGATCGCCCGCGACATCGCCGACAGATGCTACGCCCTGCAGAGCCGTCTGGCCGCGTTGCCGGACAATGACGATCTACAGACCGCCATCAAGGACTGCCGGGACATCATCGCCGCCATCGGCAACCTGACCGGCAAGCTGCTGCCCACCGCCGACGATCTGCGGCAGGATCTGAACTATGTCATGAGCCAGATCACCGCCTCCGTGGGCAATGTGAAGGAGCTGGCCAATGATGCTCAGGCCGTCCGCAATGCGCTGGCCAACACGGCGCTGGCCCTGGACGAGACCATGGAGCTGCTGCGGCCCGCCGCCCAGCGGCTGTCCCAATCGGTATCCGACCTGGTCGACAAGCTGCAGGGTCTCACAGACAGCGAATATCTGGATCTCCTGCTGGAGATCCTGGGCGGCGACCCGGAGGAGTACGGCCAGTACTTCTCCCAGATGGTGCAGACCACCGTGACCCCCATCTATCCCATCGAGAACTACGGCTCCGCCATGGCCCCCTTCTATACGGTGCTGGCCATCTGGGTGGGCGGTGTCATTCTGGTGGCCATCATCAAGCCCCACGCCCGGCTGGACGGCCTGATCGCCCCCAAGCCCTATGAGCTGTACTTCGGCCGGTACATCATGTTTTTCCTGTTGAGCCAGATCCAGGCGGCGGTCATCATCACCGGCGACCTGTTTCTGCTGAAGATCCAATGCCTGCATCCGGGGCTGCTGTATCTGACCGGCGCGCTGACGGCCCTGACCTTCAGCCTGCTGATCTACTCGCTGGCCCTGTCCTTCGGCGACGTGGGCAAGGCCATCGTGGTGGTGGTCATGGTGCTGCAGATCGCCGGTTCCTCCGGCACCTTCCCCATCGAGCTGCTGCCGGAGGTCTATCAGAAGATCTACCGCTTCTTCCCCTTCCCCTACGCCATCGACGCCATGCGTGAGTGCATCTGCGGCCTGTATGGCGAGTACTACGTCACGCAGCTTCTCTTCCTGCTGCTGTTCTGCGCCGCGGCGCTGATCATCGGCCTGCTGGTGCGGCGGCCCTTCATGGGACTGAACCACTTCATGGAGGCCAAGCTGGAAGAGACCGAGCTGTTCTGAGGAGGTGTGCCGCTTTATGACTCTGGAAGAAAAGTACCATCAGCTCTATGACCGGCTGCTGGAGGAAGTGGCCGCCCTGCACAAAGCCAACCAGCAGCGTATCCGCACCGGTATGCGGGCGCTGGTGATCGTCACCGTGGGCCTTCTGCTGCTGATGTTCCTGGCGGAGGGCAACCGGGTCTTTACCCTGATCCTGTGGATACTGTCCATGTTTGCCCTGTCGGCGTACCTGATCGGCGTGGAGTACATGGACTATGAGCTGCAGAAGAAGCTGCGGGACATCACCCAGGAGGAGCAGGAGACGCTGGGCCAGTTGATCGCCCTGCCTCAGCTGAGCCGCACGGCCCGCCTGCCCCAGCTGTTGAAATGGAAGGGCGAGGAACAGGCCGAAGAGGAGGCGCAGGGCGTCCAGCCCACGCCCGCGGAGAGCGATCATCGCGCCGTCACCCTGCCCATGCCGGAGGATGGCGCCCGCCCCGTGGTGGTGGACAACCCCGCCGCCATCCCCCTGGATATGGACGCCATCCTCAAGTCCGATCCTCAGAAGATGGCCGCCGACCTGTCCCGGCTGGCACAGGTGCTGCAAGCCCTGTCGGCTGATCTGGAGACCCGGGCGGCCCAGGAGCCTTCCCGGAAGGAGGTGGAGGAATGATCAAGCGCATATGGAGCGTTTTCCGCGCCGACTGGCAGCGGCTGACCGCCAGCGTGGTGGCCGTTGTGGTGATGATGGGCCTGTGTCTGGTGCCCTGCCTGTACGCGTGGTTCAACATTCTCTCCAACTGGGACCCCTACGGCCCCGCCTCCACCGGCAACATCAAGGTGGCCGTGGCCAACGAGGATGAGGGCTGCGAGATCCTGGGCCTGCAGCTGAACATCGGCTCACTGGTGATGGACGGCCTGCAGACCAACGACCAGATGGGCTGGGTCTTTCTGGAGGATCAGGAGACCGCCCTGGACGGCGTATACGCCGGCGAGTACTACGCGGCGCTGATCGTCCCGGCGGAGTTTACCGCCGATTTCGTCAGCCTGCTGGACGGTGAGCTGGAGCATCCCCAGATCCAGTACTATGAAAACGAGAAAAAGAACGCCATCGCCCCCAAGATCACCGGCAAGGCCAAGACCGCCGTGCAGGAGGAGATCAACAACACCATCATCGAAAAGGTGGCCGGCGCTCTGACCACCGCCAGCTCCGTGTTCAAGGCCCTGGGCCTGGACAGCGAGGACATCGCCAACGGCCTTATCGAGAAGCTGCAGGACGCCCAGTGGCAGATGAACCAGCTCAGTAAGATCCTGCGGTCGCTGGAGGACGTGATGGACAACGCCGACGACCTGCTGACCGCCTCCGCCGTCACGGTGGATGACGTGAACGGCGTACTGATCGGCGCGTCCAACGCCGTGGGCGGCGTGGGCGACATCATCAGCGGCGGCTCCGACACGGCGGACGGCGCGTCCAACGACGTGCTGAACATCCTGAACGCCATCGACAAAAGCCTGACCGATCTGGAGGACAAGCTGCGGGGCTGGGGCACTGCGGAGGATCCCTCCCTGCTGCAGCAGCAGCTTCTGCAGCAGATCGACGACGTGACCGCCCGGCTGATCAGCCTGAAGGAGCAGGCGCCCCAACTGGCGGACAAGATCGACGCCGCCGTGGATAAGCTGGCCCAGCTCCGGGACGACATCGCCAACTTCGGCGACTCCGCCGTAAAGGACGCGCTGCTGGACAAGCTGGCGGAGGTGCGCCAGACCGTCCGGGCGGCGGCGCTGGAGACCAACGACAAGGTCAACGACTTCATCCACGACAAGAATGACAAGGCACTGGCCGCCCTGGCTTCCATCCAGGAGCTGCTGAAAAGCGGCTCCGGCAAATTGAGCGGCCTGTCCAGCACCCTGACCGGCTATGCCAACGCCCTGACCCAGTCCCAGAACACCCTGGCGGCAGGCGCCACGCTGGCTGACACCGTGTCCGGCTATCTGGCGGACATGGAGGCCGACGTACGCCGCATCACAGACAGCGCCGCCTTCCGGGAGTTCATGGACATGCTGGAGAACAACCCCGACGGCATTGCCGACTATCTGGCCTCCCCGGTGCAGATGAACACGGAGATCGCCTATGAGATTGGCGACTACGGCTCCGCTATGTCCCCCTACTACATCATGCTGGCGCTGTTCGTGGGTTCGCTGCTGGCGGCGGTGATGATCAAGGTGCCGGTGACCCAGCCCCAATTTCTGGGCTACCGGGCCATTGAGCGGTACTTCGGCCGCTTCACGCTGTTCTTCTTCGTGGGCATGGCCCAGGCGCTGGTAACGGCCTTCGGCTGTCTGTACTTCGTGGGCATCCAGTGCGTGGAGCCGGCACGGTTCGTGCTGGCCTGCTGCATCTGTTCGCTGAACTTCGCCATGATGAACTTCGGCCTGGTCTACGCCCTGGACAACGTGGGCATGGCCGCCGCCGTCATCATCATGGTGATCCAGGTGGCGGGCTCCGGCGGCTCCTACCCCATCCATGTGCTGCCCATGCTGTTCCAGAAGCTCTATTTCCTGATGCCCTTCCACTACGGCATGGACATGATCCGCGAGACCATCGGCGGTATGTACGGCCACACCTACCGCAACTGCGCACTGATCCTGCTGGGCATGTGCGTGGTGTTCACGGTGTTCGGCCTGCTGGTGTACTATCCGGCCCGGAGGCTGAACGCCGCCATCGCCGAGAGCAAGAAGCGCTCCGGCATCATGT
>USAT01000135.1 GCA_900552725.1 uncultured Eubacteriales bacterium
TCGCCATCGGCTCCGCCGCGCTGACCGCCCTGGCTCTGATGGCCTCCTATATCGAGAAGGTCAAGGAAGTAGGCGCGGCTGACGTTACCTTCAACGATTTCTCCCTGATGAATCCCCTGGTTCTGGTGGGTCTGTTCATCGGTGCCTGCCTGCCCTTCGTGTTCGCCGCGCTGACCATGAACTCCGTGGGCCGTGCCGCCCAGAGCGTGGTTTTGGAGGTGCGCCGCCAGTTCAAGGAGATCGCAGGTCTGATGGACGGCAAGGCCGATCCCGACTATGCACGCTGCGTCGACCTGTGCACCAAGGCCAGTTTGAAGGAAATGGTGGTTCCCACCGTTATCGCCGTGGTCACCCCCATCGTGGTGGGTATGATCCTGGGCTATAAGGGCGTTGTGGGCCTGCTGGCCGGCGCCACCGTCACCGGCTTCCTGATGGCCATCTACATGGCCAACGCCGGCGGTGCATGGGACAACGCCAAGAAGTACATTGAGGCAGGCAACTTCGGCGGCAAGGGCAGCGACTGCCACAAGGCCGGCGTCGTGGGCGACACCGTGGGCGATCCCTTCAAGGATACCTCCGGCCCCTCCATCAACATCCTCATCAAGCTGCTGAGCATGGTCTCCATCGTGTTCGCCGGCCTGGTGGTCAACTTCTCCATCCTGTAACATAACAACATCCATATCACAAATAGAGAACGCCCCGGCCACAGGCCGGGGCGTTCTCTATTTATCCTCTTTTATGCCTCGTCCAGCTCCAGCACCACGGGGCAGTGGTCGCTGCCGGTGATCTCCGGCCAGATGTCGGCGTTCTTCACCCGGGGCAGCAGACGCTCCGACACGATGAAGTAGTCGATGCGCCACCCCGCGTTCTTTTCGCGGGCGTGGAAGCGATAGCTCCACCAGGAATAGGCGCCGGTACGGTCGGGGTACAATGTGCGGAAGGTGTCGGCAAAGCCGCTGGCGAGAAGCTGCGTCATTTTCGCCCGCTCCTCATCGGAGAAGCCGGGGTTCATGCGGTTGGTCTTGGGATTTTTCAGGTCGATCTCCTGATGGGCCACGTTCAGGTCGCCGCAGTAGACCACCGGCTTCTTTTCGTCCAGCGCCATCAGGTATTCCCGGATGTCGTCCTCCCACTCCATGCGGTAGTCCAGCCGGGACAGCTGATCCTTGGAGTTGGGGGTATAGCAGCACACCAGATAGAAATCCTCGTACTCTGCCGTGATGACCCGGCCCTCGTGCCGGTGGATATCCGGGCCGAAGTCGTAGGTGACGGACAGCGGCTCTCGCCGGGTAAAGACGGCAGTGCCGGAATAGCCCGCCTTGTCGGCGCTGTTCCAGAACCGGTGATAGCCCGGCAGGTCGAATTCCGCCTGCTCCGGGCGCATCTTCGTCTCCTGCAGGCAGATCACGTCCGCGTCGGCAAAGGCGCAGAAATCCAGAAAGCCCTTGCCCAGGCACGAGCGCAGACCGTTGACGTTCCATGAGATCAATCGCATAAGGGGAAGCTCCTTCTCTCTTTTTTGCCATCATACCACATTTTCTCCCCCTTGACAACCGGAAGCGCGCCGGGTATACTGATTCAAAACCGTTCCATTTGGAACACATTTTTAAGGAGTACGCTATGAACGATCACGCGGCGCTTCTGCGGCAGCATTTCCTGTTTCAGGGTGCGGAGGAGCTTCTTTCCGACGCGCTGGCCCTGGGGGCGGAGCGCTTCTCGCGGGGTGAGACCATCTGCGATCCCGCCACGGCGGAGCGGGCCCTTGGCATCGTGCTGGAGGGCCGGGCTGAGGCGGTGGCGCCCACCCGGGAGCGGGCGGTGCTGGCGGCCTTCGGCCCCGGCGACACCTTCGGCGCGGCGGCGCTGTTCGGCGGCGAGGGCTATGTCTCCCGCATCCGGGCGGTGACGGGCTGTACGGTACTGCTGCTGCCGGAGGCACTGCTGCGGCAGTGGTTCGCCCGCTGTCCCCGGATGGCGGTGAACTACATTGCCTTTCTCTCCGGCCGGGTACGGTTCCTCAACGGCAAGATCGCCATCTTCACCCAGGACAGCGCCCAGCACCGGCTGTACCGCTGGCTGCGGGCTAACTGCGACGAGACGGGATGCCTGCCGGAGAAGCTCAGCATGACGAAGCTGGCGGCCACCCTGTCCATGGGCCGCACCAGCCTGTACCGGGCCATGGAGGAGCTGGAGGAGGCAAAGCTGATCATTCGTGACGGAAAAAGAATCGAGGTAATCCTATGAAATCCATCAAATCCCTTGTCAGCCTGCTGCTGGCACTGACCCTGGCCCTGAGCCTGAACGCCTGCGGTACGCAGGCCAATACCGAGCCGGAGCAGACCGACGATACCCCTACCCCGGCGGAGGTGAACCTGTACGTCCTGTCCGGCCCCACCGGCATCGGCGCCATGAACCTGTGGGCCGCCGCCGACGCGGGCGAGACGCAGAACACCTATCACATCACCATGCCCGGCGCCAATGACGAGGTGGTGGCTGCCATCTCCAACGGCGACGCCGATATTGCCGCTGTGGCCACCAACCTGGCGGCGATCCTCTACAACAAGACCAGCGGCGGCGTGACGGTGCTGGCGGTGAACACCCTGGGCGTGCTGTCCTTGCTGGGCAACGGGCAGGAGGTGGCGACCATCGCCGATCTGGCGGACAAGACCATCTATGCCCCCGGTCAGGGCGCGAACCCAGAGTATATCCTCCGCTATGTGCTGACCGGCAACGGTCTTGATCCCGACAAGGATGTGACCATCCAGTTCGTGGGCGAGGGCAGCGAGCTGCTGACCGTGTGGCAGACTGATCCCGAGGCCATCATCATGGCCCCGCAGCCGGTGGCCACCAGCATCCTGATGCAGAACGAGAACGCCGTGACCCTCTTCAACATGACCGATGAGTGGGACAAGGTGTCCGGCGGTGACAGCACATTGATGATGGGCTGCGTCATTGTCCGCAACGAATTCCTGCAGGAGAACCCCGGCGCGGTGGCGCTGTTTTTGCAGGAGTACGCCGCCTCCATTGAGAAGGCCCAGTCCGACGTGGAGGGCACCGCCGCCCTTTGTGAGCAGTACGGCCTGATCCCCAAGGCGGCGCTGGCGAAGGCCGCCATCCCCTCCTGCGGCCTGACCTTCGTCACCGGTGCGGAGATGAAGTCCGCGCTCAGCGGCTATCTGCAGGTGATGTTTGATGCCGATCTCAAGAGCGTGGGCGGCGCCATGCCCGGCGACGACTTCTATTACGGTGCGTAAAGCGCTGAAAAACAGCATAGCGGTACTGTTCTGGCTGCTGATCTGGCAGTTGGCGGCCACGGCCGCCAACCGGGCGCTGCTGCTGCCGCTGCCCACGCCGGTGGATACCCTCCGGGCGCTGCTGGCGCTGATGGGACAGTCGGGCTTCTGGCGGGCCACAGGGCTGTCGCTGCTGCGGATCTGCACCGGATTTGCGCTGGCGGTGGCGGCAGGCACGCTGTGCGCCGCCGCGTCCGCCCGATGGCGGGGCTTCCGGTGGCTGGCCGGGCCGCTGCTGCGGCTGGTCCGGGCCATCCCGGTGGCGGTGTTCACCATTGTGGTGTTCCTGTGGGTCAGCCGGGCCTATATTCCCAGCACCATCGTGTTTCTGACGGTGCTGCCCATCGTGTGGAGCAACATGGAAACGGGGCTGCGCCACATCGACCGCCAGCTCTCTGAGATGGCGCAGGTGTTTGGCATGCGCCGCCGGGACACCCTGCGGCACATCATCCTGCCCCAGCTTCGCCCCTATGCCGCCGCAGCCATTGCCACGGGTCTGGGCTTTGCCTGGAAGTCCGGCATCGCCGCCGAGGTCATCTGCCGCACCCAGGGCTCGCTGGGCGACCTGCTGTGGAGCGGCAAGGCCAGCGTCAGCTATGACGAGGTGTTCGCCCTGACGGTGGTGATCGTGCTGTGCAGCTCACTGCTGCAGGGCGCTGCGGCGCATCTGACGGGAAAGGAGGACGGCCATGCTGCGGCTTGACCATGTGACCTTCGGCTACGGCGCGGAGGTGCCGGTGGTGCGGGACTTCTCGCTGGAGATCCCGCAGGGCGGCCGCGTCTGTCTGACCGGCCCCTCGGGCCAGGGAAAGACCACCGTGCTGCGGCTGCTGCTGGGGCTGGAAGCGCCCCGGCAGGGGACGGTCTTCGTCCCCGCGGGCACCCGGTTTTCCGCCGTATTTCAGGAGGATCGTCTGCTGCCCTGGAAGACCACATTGGAAAACGCGGCTCTGTTCAGCGACGAGGCCACCGCCCGCCGCATCCTGACGGAGCTGGGGCTGGGTGACAGCCTCGACGCGCTGCCGGAGACCCTCAGCGGCGGCATGAAACGCCGCGCGGCCCTGGGCCGTGCGCTGGCCCACCCCTTCGACGTGCTGGTGCTGGACGAGGCCCTGACGGGGTTGGACGACGAGACCAGAGCCCGCTGCCTGGCCGTCATTGACCGCGCGGCAGGCGCCCGGACGCTGGTGATGGCCACCCACGATCCCGCGGAGGCACAGGCCCTTCGCGCCCGTCCGGCGGCGGTGACTTGACAAGCCCTGGAAAAACTCCTATAATGGCAGCTACGCCGCACCGCAGTGCGGCGTAGCTTTTCTTATTTGGGAGATCATTTTATGCAAAAACGACTTGTATCCACCGGCGCGGCGCTGCTGGCAGCGCTGTGCCTGGTGCTGACGCTGGCGGGCTGCGGCGGG
>USAT01000136.1 GCA_900552725.1 uncultured Eubacteriales bacterium
GCGTGGCAAAAAATACTTTGCGCGGAGAGAGTGTTTTTTCGCCCATTTATGGGCGAAAAAGCGCGGGTCGGAGCGATTTCTATATTTGTCAAAAAAGGGCATAGCCCTTTTTTGACAAGTTGAGCAGCCTTCCCCAGCGGGGAAGGCTGCTGTGCTTTGAAAGGGGGATGCAAAAGCAGGCTTTGCACCGCCATGCATGTTTTTCTGTCCATAAACGGGCGAAATGTACGCGTTTTACAGGGAAAAAAGGTGTGCCCGCCCGGGCACACCTTTTCTGCTTATTTCACCCGGGAGAGCTTGTCGCTGCACTTCTGCAAAAAGCGGGCGTTGTCGATGACGGCGCGGGTGTGGGTGCCCTCGCCGATCAGGCCCTCCTCGTCGCTGGCGGTCACCTTGAAGGTGATCATCTTGCCGTTGGCGCTGACGCCGGTCACCTCGGCGGTGGCGGACACCTTCATGCCCACAGGGGTGGGGGCCAGATGGCTGGAGCTGATCTCCACGCCTACGGTGCCCTTGCCCTCCGGCAGCTCATTCTGCACGCACTGCATGGCGGCGTTCTCCATCAGGCCCATCATAAAGGGGGTGCCGAACACCTCCAGCCCGCCGGAGCCAACGGCCTTGGCGGTCATGTCGGGGGTCACGGTCTTTTCCATCGTATAGGTCATGCCGGTCTCGATCATGTTGAAAACCTCCTGTTTCTTCAGATGCCCAGGCGCGTCCAAAGGTCGTTATAGAACTTCAGCGTCTCCTGGGGCAGGTTGATGTACAGCTCGCAGCGATCCAGCACCTCGGGAGGGGCGGCCATGATGTGGTAGATCTCCTCAT
Source organism: uncultured Eubacteriales bacterium (assembly GCA_900552725.1). Lineage (GTDB taxonomy): Bacteria > Bacillota > Clostridia > Oscillospirales > Oscillospiraceae > Vescimonas. The sequence goes on from USAT01000136.1 coordinate 826, forward strand.
CCAGCGGCTCCTCGTACTCGGCCTCATAGTAGGCGGGGTACTCCGCCAGCGCTTCGGCGTTGGGGGAGGCGTACCAGATGTAGTCCATGTTGGCCAGATTGGATTCAGTGCTGGCGATGAAGTTGATCCACTCCATGGCTTCAGCCCGGTGCTGGCTGGATTTCAGCACGCACATGGCGTCCACGAACCAGTTGCTGCCCTCGTCGGGCACCACAAAGGCCAGATCCTCGTTGTTCTCCAGCATGGTGAGATAGTCGCCGGCGTAGTACATGGCGATGGCGGCGTTGCCGCCCTCCATCTTGCCGAAGATCTCGTCCATGACGAAGGCCTGATACACGCCCTTGTTCTTGGCGTCGTAAATGAGCTGGAAGGCCTCCTCCAGCTGGCTCTCGTCGGTGGTGTTGATGTCGTAGCCCAGATAGCACAGGGCGGCCATCAGGGCGTCGCGGGAGTTGTTGATCATCAGCACCTGCCCGGCGTACTTCTCGTCAAACATGGCGCTCCAGCTGGTGATGGGCTCGTCCACCATGGCGGTGTTGTAGATGATGCCCACGGTGCCCCAGGTGTAGGGAACGGTGTACTTGTTCTCCGGGTCGAAGCTGAGGGACTTGTACTGCTCGTCGATCAGGTCATAGTTGGGGATGGCGCTGTAATCCAGCTCCGCCAGCATGTCCTCCTCAATGAGCCGCCCGATCATATAGTCGGAGGGCACGATCACGTCGAAGTCCGCGCCGCCCATCTTGATCAGGGAGTACAGGGCCTCGTTGCTCTCCGCCGTCTGATAGTTGACGCGGATGCCGGTCTCCTCCTCGAACTGAGTGATGAGATCCTCGTCGATGTACTCGCCCCAGGAGCAGACGTTCACCACCCGGTCGGACCGGGCGGCGGCGCCGGTGACGATCAGCACCGCCAGCAACATGCAGGCAAGCACGCCCGCGGTGATCTTCTTCCATATGCCGCTGCTCCGCCTGGGGGCGGGAGCGCTGGCCGCCGCGCCCTCCCGGTGATGGTGATGGGCGTGGTGCTGGACGTGGTTTTCCCGGATGTTGATGATGGCCAGCAGCAGTATCACCGTCACGAACAGCAGCGTGGAGATGGCGTTGATCTCCGGGCTGACCCGCTTCTTGGTCATGCCGTAGATGGTCATGGCCAGGGTGGAGGCGCTGGTACCGGCGGTAAAGTAGCTGATGATGAAGTCGTCGATGGACATGGTGAAGGCCGTCAGGGCGCCGGACACGATGCCGGGCTTGATCTCGGGAATGATGACCTTCCAGAAAGCCTGCATCCAGGTGCAGCCCAGATCCTGGGCCGCGTCCACCAGATTGCGGTCCATCTGCCGCAGCTTGGGACCCACGGACAGGATGACGTAGGGGATGTTGAAGCAGACGTGGGCGATCAGCAGCGTGCCGAAGCCCATGGTCAGCCGCTCCGGCAGGACGACGGCGCTCTGCCAGCTGTTCACCCATCCGGCAAAGGCGCCCCAGCCGTTGAAGAACACCACGAACAGCAGACACAGGCTGACGCCGGTGACGATGTCGGCGTTCATCATGGGGATGTTGTTGACGGCCATCAGACTGTTGCGGGCCTTGCGGCGCATGCCGTAAAAGCCGATGGCGGCAAAGGTGCCGGCGATGGTGGCGATGACTGTGGCCAGCAGGGACACCATCAGCGTGATGTACACGCTGTGCATGATGAGCCGGTTCTGGAAGAGCTGCTGATACCAGTGGAGGGAGAAGCCCTTCCACACGCTGGAGCTGTTTCCGGCGTTGAAGGAGAAAACGATCAGGATGATGATGGGGGCGTACAGAAAAAGGCCCGTCAGGATCATCAGCAGGCGGTCGCCCGCGGTGTTTGCCCGTCTCTGTCTCATAGCATCACCGCCTGTTCCTCGCCCTCGCCGAAGCGGTTCATCACCAGCATGCAGATGACCACGATGATCATCATCACAAGGGAGATGGCCGCGCCCAGCTGGGGATTATACGCGCCGCCCAGGAACTGCCGCTCGATCAGGTCGCCCAGCAGCAGCTCGGTGCCGCCGCCCAGCATCCGGCTGATGGCGAAGGTGGACACCGAGGGGACGAAAACCATGGTGATGCCGGACAGCACGCCCGGCAGGCTCAGGGGCAAAATCACCTTGCGGAACACGGTGACGTTGTTGGCGCCCAGATCCCGGGCCGCCTCCAGCAGGGAGTAATCCAGCTTCACGATGACGGAATAGATGGGCAGGATCATGAAGGGCAGATAGTTATACACCATGCCCAGCACCACCGCGCCCTGGGTGTTCATCATGGAGAAATACTCCACGCTGCTGCCGGTGACGCTGTTATACAGGGCGATGATGCCCAGCTTCTGGAAAAGCTGGTTGAGAAGGCCGTTGTTCTCCAGAATGGTCATCCACGAGTACGTCCGCAGCAGAAAGTTCATCCACATGGGCAGCATGATCAGCACCATGGCGATCTTCTGGAAGGACGCGCCCTCGCGGCTGAGGAAATAGGACACGGGATAGCCAATCAGCAGGCAGATGGCCGTGGCGATCAGCGCCAGCTTGAAGGAGCGGCCGAACACGGCGGCATAGCCGCCCATCTGGACGAAGTTGTCCAGGGTAAAGCCGCCGTCGGTGTTGGAAAAGGCGTACACCACCATGATGATGATGGGCGCCACCACGAAGATGGCCATCCACACCACATAGGGCACGGCGAAACGGGAGAGCTTATTCTTCATCCTCGCTCTCCTCCTCTTCCAGCTCTGCGCTGGCGTCCGCCAATTCCTCATACTCCTCGGAATAGGAGGAGTAGTCGCCGAACATACCGGAGTATTCGCTCTTCTTCATGATGTGGAAGCCATCCGGGTCGATCTTCACGCCGATCCGCGCGCCCACCGGCGAGTGGTCGGTGGTCTGGATCAGCCATTTGAAGCCGCGGAAGTCCACGATGATGTCGTACTGCATCCCCTTGAAGGTCACGTTGGTGACGGTGCCCACCAGCTGGCCCTGCTCCACGGGCACAATGTCGATGTCCTCGGGCCGGATGACCACGTCCACCGGCTCATTCTCGGCAAAGCCGCCGTCCACGCAGGGGAACTCCTTGCCGTACATCTTCACCACGTTGTCCCGCACCATGGTGCCGTTAAGGATGTTGCTCTCGCCGATAAAGTCCGCCACAAAGGCGTTTTTCGGCTCATTATATATATCTTCCGGCGTTCCGATCTGCTGGATGCGGCCCTTGTCCATCACCACCACGGTGTCGGACATGGTCAGCGCCTCCTCCTGGTCGTGGGTCACATAGATGAACGTGATGCCCATCTGCTGCTGGATACGCTTCAGCTCGTTCTGCATATCCTTCCGCAGCCGGAGATCCAGCGCGCCCAGGGGCTCGTCCAGCAGCAGCACCTTGGGGCGGTTCACCAGCGCACGGGCGATGGCCACGCGCTGCTGCTGTCCGCCGGAGAGCTGGTCAACGCGGCGCTGTTCAAAGCCCTTCAGGCTGACCACCTCCAGCATTTCCGCCACCCGCTGCTCCACCTCGTCCTGGGGCACCTTGGCGATGCGCAGGCCGAAGGCGATGTTCTCAAACACGTCCAGATGGGGAAACAGGGCGTATTTCTGGAACACGGTGTTGATCTGCCGCTTATGCGGCGGAACGTCATTGATCCTCACACCGTCAAAGGTCACATCACCGGATGTGGGCGTGGTAAACCCACCGATGATCCGCAGCGTGGTGGTCTTGCCGCACCCGCTGGGCCCAAGCAGCGTGAGGAATTCGGAATCGTTGATGTAAAGATTGATGTTGTCGAGAACCAGCTCGTCGTCAAACGCCATGCAGAGGTTCCGCAGGCGAATCAACTCTTTGGACATTTATCCTCCCCCGTTCATAAAAAAGATT
>USAT01000137.1 GCA_900552725.1 uncultured Eubacteriales bacterium
AGTGCGGGGGTTGTTTACCGCTTCAACCGGGCTCCCAGCTGAGCTATACCCCCATATGGAAGAGAGTGTAAATATTGAGTTTTAAGTGCGGGGGTTGTTTACCGCTTCAACCGGGCTCCCAGCTGAGCTATACCCCTATATTTTGTTGCCCTGTCGCTGTCGACTTGCTTAATATAGCAGACTATAGGGAAAATGTCAACCCTATTTTCAAAAATCTCCAAATTTTTTTCGCATGGGGAGAGAATGACCTGCGCGCACGCCTTGCGGCGGGGGGATAACTATGCTATACTAAGCGACAATGAGAGCAAGGAGGGATGCGTTTTATGATGCTGGATCGTGAGCGGCAGGAGGCTATCGACGCGGGCGAACGCGCGCTGGACAGCTTGTACGGCGCCCGGCGGGAGCTGGCCAGCGCCGGAAACTGGGGGCTGCTGGATCTTTTCGGCGGCGGACTGTTCAGCACCTTTGCCAAGCACAGCAAAATGGACGACGCCCAGCGGTACATGGAGCAGGCCAAGCGCGACCTGGCGGCCTTCAGCCGTGAGCTGGCGGACGTGTCGGAGACGCTGAACATCAACACCGGCGAGTTTCTCACCTTTGCTGATTACTTTTTTGACGGATTTCTGGCGGATATGATGGTACAGTCCAAGATCCGCGACGCCCAGCGCCAGGTGGACGACGCCATTTACCGGGTAGAGTCGATTCTTTCCAAATTGAGAACACAGGAGTGACTATGACAGACTATTTTACCACACAGCTGCCCGCTGACGAGATCAGGGGCATCAGCAGCATCGGCCTGGCCCATCTGGGGGACGGCGTGTACGAGCTTCTGGTGCGCACATGGCTGTGCGCCCACGGGAAGGCCACCGGCAAGGGTCTGCACCGGGCCACCATCGAGCTGGTGTGCGCCCCGAAGCAGGCGGAGCTCAGCGAGAAGATCCTGCCGCTGCTGACGGAGGAGGAGCACGCCGTGTTCAAGCGGGGCCGCAACGCCAACGTCCATTCCATCCCGCACCACGCCAGCCGCGCCCAGTATCAGCAGGCCACGGCGCTGGAGGCGCTGCTGGGCTGGCTGTATCTCAACGGACAGCGGGCGCGGATCAACGAACTGTTCAACATCATGATGGAGGGATGAGCCATGCCTTTGGATGCCGTTTGCCTGCGGGCAGTGGTGGATGAGCTTGCGCCGCAGTTGACCGGCGCGAGGATCGAGAAAATTCAGCAGCCTGCCCGGGATCAGGTGGTGCTGCTTCTGCGGGGCAGCCGGAGGCTGCTGCTGTGCGCCAACCCCAACCAGCCCCGCATCCATATGACGGAGAAGCTGCGGGATAATCCGTCCCAGCCGCCCATGTTCTGCATGCTGCTGCGCAAGCGCATCGGCAATGGGCGCATCGTGTCCATTGAGCAGGCGCCGCTGGAGCGTGTGGTGACGCTGCACATCGAGGCCACCGACGAGATGGGGGAGCAGAGCCGCTTTGCCCTGATCCTGGAGGCGCTGGGCCGCCACGCCAACCTGATCCTGTGCGATAAGGAGGGGCGGATCCTGGACTGTCTGCGGCGTGTGGACCTGGAGATGTCCCAGGAGCGGCAGGTGCTGCCGGGCCTGTTCTACCACCTGCCGCCTCGGCAGGCAAAGCATGATCCTCTGACGGTGACGGAGGAGGAATTCACGGCGCTGCTGCCCCGTGAGGAGACACCGCTGGACGGCTGGCTGCTGGATACCTTTACCGCCATGCCGCCGCTGGTGGCCCGTGAGATCGTCAGCCGCGCCTACGGTGAGAGTGACCACCGCATCGCCGACAGCCGCCTGTGGGACAGCTTTGCCGCGTGGCAGGGGCAGGTCAACGACGGTGCGTTCACGCCTACGGTGCTGTACCGCAACGGGAAACCCTTCGATTTCACCTACGGCCCCATCTGCCAGTACGGCGATTACTGCACCAATGTGACGGCCGACAGCTTCAGCGCCCTGCTGGACAGCTTTTATGAGGAGCGGGAGCAGGCGGAGCGGGTAAAGCAGAAGGGACAGGATCTCATCAAGACTGCCACCAACGCCCGCGACCGTGTGCGCCGGAAGATCGCCGCGCAGGAGAAGGAGTATGCCGCCTGCCTTGGCCGGGATCACCTCCGCATCTGCGGTGAGCTGATCACCGCCAACCTGTACCGCATGGAGCGGGGACAGCGGAAGCTGACGGCGGAGAACTACTATGAGGAGGGCTGTCCCGCCATGGACATCCCGCTGGACGTGCGCTTGTCGCCCCAGGAGAACGCTGCCCGGTACTTCAAGCAGTACGCCAAGGCTAAGACCGCCGAGCGGATGCTGACGGAGCAGTTGACCAAGGGGCGGGAGGAGCTGCGGTATCTGGAGAGCGTGGTGCAGGAGCTGCAGCAGGCGGAGAGCGAGCAGGACTTCAACGACATCCGTACCGAGCTGACCGACGGCGGCTACATCCGCCAGCGGGGCAAAAAGCAGCCCGGCTTCCAGCGGGCCTCCAAGCCCCGTGAGTTCCGCTCCTCCGCGGGACTGCGTATTCTGGTGGGCCGCAACAACCGCCAGAACGACAAGCTGACCACCAAGGAGGGCCAGAAGTGGGACATCTGGCTCCATACCCAGAAGATCCACGGCTCCCATGTGCTGCTGTGTACCGACGGCGGAGAGGCGGATGAACAGAGCCTCCACGAGGCCGCCGTGCTGGCCGTCTACTACTCCCAGGCCCGGAGCAGCACGAAGGTGCCGGTGGACTATACGCCGGTGAAGTTCGTGAAGAAGCCTGCCGCCAGCCGTCCCGGCATGGTGGTATATACCACCTATCAGACCATGTATGTTGATCCCGACGGGGAGCTGGTGAAGAAGCTGGGCAAAAAATAGGCAGAAAACACCGCCGCAATTTCAAGTTGCGGCGGTGTTTTGCAAAAAATGGCAAACGCAACTTGAAGTTGCTGGACGTTTTTCCGCTTTTCCGCTATACTGACAGCAAAGAAAGGGGTGGCGCTATGCGAAAGATGATCCCGTTTGCGCCGTGGCAGACGGCGTATTTTCTCCGCTGGCTGCGGGACATGTCCCAAAAGGGCTGGGAGCTGAAAGCGATCAAGGGTTTCCATGCGGTGTTTGCTCCCGGCACGTCCGGCGGGCAGAACTACGCACTGTTTCCTCCGGATGCCACGGCACAGGATCTGGACGAGCTGTTTCTCCGTCTGGAGGACGGTAGCCTGACAGCGCCTCCGGAGCTGGACCGTCCCATGCCCAACCGCCTGGTGCTGCCGGAGGATCCGCGCCTTGCCCAGCTGGTGGGAAAGATCGGCCCCTATAAATATATCCAGCTTGTCTACCAGCTGCGCCGGGACAACGGCTGGGCGGAGGTCTGCGAGTGGGGCGGCTTTACCGTCATGCGCAGCACCCGGCCCGACGCCGTACCGCCACCGCGCCTTACGGAATACACCGAAAAAACAGAAGAAACCCGGAAAGGACGATTTCCCGTCGCCGCCTTGAATCTGGGCTTTCTGCTGGCCCTGCCGGCACTGGCGCTGATAAAGGACACCGGACTGCTGTTCTGGCAGAAGGTGCTGGCGGGTGGTGCCGCGTTGGCGGCGGCCTGCTTCATTATGAGTCAAGTGCTGGGCCATGCCTTTTCACGGAAAGCATGGGATAATATGTCCTATGAGGACTGTCTGCATAAAGCAGGAAAACGGGCGGCACTTCTCTATATTATCGTTATCGGAGCACCCATTGCCGCTATGCTGCACTCGGCCTTTTCGTTGCTGCTGCGTTAGACGTGAAAAAGCCGCCCACCGGGCGGCTTTTTTGGCAGGGGGAACCGTTATTCGCTCTCGCTTCCGTCGTCCCGGAAGATCATGGTGATGCCCCACAGACCCGCCACGCCTACCAGCGCGTAGATGATGCGGCTGATGGTGCCCATCTGGCCGCCGAACAGAAACGCCACGCAGTCGAAGCCGAAAAAGCCCACGCTGCCCCAATTCAGCGCGCCGATGACGATCAGCACCAGCGCGATCTTATCAATGATCTTCAAAATGTGACCTCCCTAAAATAGCTTGGCGCGGATAGTTTTTCCGGAATACTGCCGCACTATACAAAAATTTTGTCAGTTTGTCTTAAAAATTTTTGGAAACCGTTGCATTATCCGGTAAATATATGGTATCATGGGAGTACATTACGGAACGAACCGCACCTTTATCACAAATGAGGAGGAACGACATGAATAACAAGTTTGAAAAGCTGGGCTTTTATCCCGCTGATATCCTGCTGCCCAAGGAGCAGGACATGACCAAGTGGGCCGTGGTGGCCTGCGATCAGTTCACGTCCGAGCCGGAGTACTGGCAGGCCGTTGAGCAGAAGGTGGGCGACGCCCCCTCCACCCTGCGCCTGATCCTGCCGGAGGCCAACCTGAAGGCTCCCAACGTGGACGAGTTCATCCAGAACATCAACGACTCTATGTCCAAGTACATCGCCGACGGCGTGTTCGAGACCCTGACCGACTCCCTGATCTACATCGAGCGTCAGCAGTCCGACGGCAAGATCCGTCACGGCCTGATCGGCATGGTGGATCTGGACGCCTATGACTTCACCCCCGGCTCCGGCGCCCTCATCCGCGCCACCGAGGGTACCGTGCTGGATCGTATCCCTCCCCGTGCCCGCGTGCGCCGCAACGCCCCCATCGAGCTGCCCCACGTCATGCTGCTGATCG
>USAT01000138.1 GCA_900552725.1 uncultured Eubacteriales bacterium
TACGACGGTCACGCTCGTTCTCGATGGTACGGGAGGCCATAACGCCGGGGATACCGCAGCCGGTACCGATCAGCATGGGGATGAAGGACTTACCGGACAGACCGAACTTACGGAAGATACGGTCCAGCACGAAGGCGATACGGGCCATGTAGCCGCAGGCTTCCAGGAAGGCCAGCAGCAGGAACAGCACCAGCATCTGGGGAACGAAGCCCAGCACCGCGCCGACACCGGCGACGATACCGTCAAGGATCAGGCCGCTCAGCCACTCGGACGCACCGGCGGCCTCCAGGCCGTTGCCGATCAGAACAGGGATACCGGGGACCCAGACGCCGTAGTCGGCGGGATCGGGCTCGTCGCCGATCTCATCCAGGGTGGCCTTGGCTTCCTCATAGTCGGCCAGGGTAGCGGTCTCGGTCTCGACAGCCAGGGTCTCCTCGTCCTCCACGTCATAGGTGAAGGTGCCGTCGGCGGCCAGAGCGCCGTTCTCTTCGATGTAGGCGTCATAGCCGTCCACGATCAGGGAGGCCTCGCCATAGGCGTCGGCCACCTCGCTGTACTCAGCGGAGCCGATGCCGAACAGGTGCCAGCCATCGCCGAACAGGCCGTCGTTGGCCCAGTCGGTGGCGGCGGAGCCCACGGTCATCATGGCGATGTAGTACACCAGGAACATGACGATGGCGAAGATGGGCAGGCCCAGCCAGCGGTTGGTGACGACGCGGTCGATCTTATCGGAGACGGACAGCTCGCCCTTGTTCTTCTTCTTATAGCAGCTCTTGATGACCTCGGCGATGTAGACGTAGCGCTCGTTGGTGATGATGGACTCGGCGTCGTCGTCCAACTCCTTCTCGGCGGCCTTGATGTCGGTCTCGATGTGGGTCATGGTCTCGGCGGGGATGTTCATCTGCGCCAGCACCTTGTCGTCGCGCTCAAAGATCTTGATGGCGTACCAGCGCTGCTGCTCCTCGGGCATGCTGTGGACAGCGGCCTCCTCGATGTGGGCGATGGCGTGCTCCACGGGGCCGGAGAAGGTGTGCATGGGAACGGTCTTGGCGCTCTTGGCGGCGGCGATGGCAGCCTCGGCAGCCTCCATGACGCCGGTGCCCTTCAGGGCGGAGATCTCCACGATCTGGCAGCCCAACTGGCGGGACAGCTCGGCCACGTTGATCTCGTCGCCGTTCTTCTTCACGATATCCATCATGTTGATGGCGATGACCACGGGGATGCCCAGCTCGGTCAGTTGGGTGGTCAGGTACAGGTTACGCTCCAGGTTGGTGCCGTCGATGATGTTCAGGATGGCATCGGGGCGCTCGGTGATCAGATAGTTACGGGCCACCACTTCCTCCAGGGTGTAGGGGGACAGGGAGTAAATGCCGGGCAAGTCCATGATGGTCACGTCATCATGCTTCTTCAGCTTGCCTTCCTTCTTCTCCACCGTAACGCCGGGCCAGTTGCCCACGAACTGGTTGGAACCGGTCAACGCGTTGAACAGCGTAGTTTTACCGGAGTTCGGGTTGCCCGCGAGGGCAATTCTAATTTGCTTTTCCATATACGCTCCTTTCGGATAGCTGACGCTAACCGTCACACAAAAATTTTACTCGACCTCGATCATTTCGGTATCGGCCTTCCGCAGGGAAAGCTCATAGCCGCGCACGGTAACTTCCATAGGATCGCCCAGAGGCGCCACCTTGCGGATGTACACTTCCGTGCCGCGGGTAATGCCCATATCCATGATGCGGCGCTTGATGGGGCCTTCACCGTGGAGCTTGACGACCTTCACGGTCTGGCCGATCTTGGCCTCTTTCAATGTTTTCATGTGTCTCCTCCTTATCACGCAATATTTATATAAATCTAAAAATATAAAGACGCAGGTAAAGCTGTTGGCAGAAAAATCGCCAGATTTTTCGCCAGCTAAAGTCACACCATGATCTTCCGGGCCATTTCCTCGCTGATGGCCACGCGGGATTCCTTTACCTTGACGATCACGTTGCCGCCCATGGAGCTGATCAGCGTTACCTCGCCGCCTGCCACGAATCCCAGGTTTTCCAGGTGCCGGCGCACCTCATCATTCCCGCCGATCCGGTGGATGATCTGTTCCTTCCCTACATCGGCCAATGTCAGCGGCATCATGTACGACCCTTCTTTCTGAATGTGTCTGTTTATTAGCATGGGCTAACCTCTGATGTTCAAAAAATGGTTAGCCATTTCTAACCACGGCAATATTATAGTTAGCGCGAGCTAATTTGTCAACAGCAAATTTACAAATTTTTTCGCCGGAAGCATTTTCATCCACTTGACCACCGGCTGTCGCATTATGTCGACTTCCCTTTGTGCACTTTTACAATGGGGTGCAAAAAGAGGGCGGAAGCGCCGCTTCCGCCCTCTTTTCCTCATTTTTTTACACCCAACGCGCCAGCGTGACCGACAGACGCCCCTTGCGGGTGGTGCCGCCCACCAGCGCCAGCTCCGCCTTGCCGAAGCCCCGCACGGCGATGCGGTCGCCCTGCTGGAGCTGCCGGTCGCCCTTCAGACACACCAGGTCGTTGACCGCCACCTTACCCGCGGCGATCAACTGGGCGGCAGGGCCCCGGGCCATGGAGAACGCCGCCCCCACCAGACAGTCCAGCCGCAGCGACGGCACCGTGTCCCGGATTTCCCGCTTCTCCACCGCCGGACGCTGCACCGCCTCCAGGGGAATGGCCGACAGGTGCAGCTTCGTGCGGCCCGCCGAGGTGAGATTCTCCAGCAGATAGGGCAGCACCGCCCGCGTCACCAGAAAGTCGCACTGTCCGGCGGAGACGTAGATATCCCCCACCGTCTCCCGCTTGACGCCCACGCCCATGAGGCTGCCCAGGAAATCCCGGTGGGTCAGGGCGTCCTTTTCATAGTATTCCGCCCGCACGGCGGCCACCGGGCCGTCATCTGAGGTGAGATAGTCCTCCGGCAGATACTCCGGCACATAGCAGGCCATGCGCCGCTCCGCCTCCTGGCAGCCGCCGAAGAACACCAGCGGCACATGGGGCAGCAGCCTCTGCACCAGTGCCTGCTCCCTGGGGGAGAGAAAGCCGGTGGTGGCAAAGATATCCCGATTCGCCCCGTGGGTCAGCCGGTCATAGATCCGGGCCAGCAGCAGCCGGTCCTCCTCCGTCTCCGCCGCGGCGGCAATGCTTTTTTGCTTGTCCATCTGCGCCTCCTGTCATGTTTCGTCCCGGCGCAGTGCCTTCAGCAGCGCGATCTCGCGGGCGTAGCCGGGCAGCTCGTTGGGGGTCTCCAGCACCATGGGCAGCCCCTGCAGGGCCGGATGGTTCACGATGCGGCGGAAGGTCTCCTCCCCCAGATAGCCCTCGCCGATGCGGGCGTGGCGATCCTTCTTCGCGCCGCAGGGGTTCAGGCTGTCGTTGACGTGGACGGCCTTCAGCCGGTCAAGGCCGATGACCCGGTCAAACTCCGTCAGCACGCCGTCCAGATCGTTTATGATGTCGTAGCCCGCGTCGGACACATGGCAGGTGTCCAGGCACACGCCCATTTTATCGGAGAGCTGTACCCGATCCAGGATCTCCCGCAGCTCCTCGAACCGGCCGCCCACCTCGGTGCCCTTGCCTGCCATGGTCTCCAGCAGCACCGTGGTGTGGATATCCGGCGTCAGGATGGCGTTCAGCGTCTCCGCAATGAGGGCGATACCGGTCTCAATACCCTGGCCGGTATGGCTGCCGGGATGGAAGTTATAGAGATTGCCGGGCAGATATTCCATGCGCTGCAAGTCGTCCGCCAGCGTCAGATGGGCGAATTCCCGGGTGCGCTCATCCTTGGAGCAGGCGTTGATGGTATAGGGCGCATGGGCCACCAGCGGGCCGAAGCCCTGCTCCCGGCACAGGGCCATCAGCGCCGCCGCGTCGGCGGGGTCGATGGGCTTGGCCTTGCTGCCCCGGGGGGTGCGGGTGAAAAACTGCAGCGTGGTGGCCCCGAGGGACACCGCCGTCTCCCCCATGGCCCGCAGCCCGGCGGAGGGAGACAGATGACAACCGATATAGAACATAGTCTCTCCTTATTCCAATACAAATACAGCGCAGTCCGCCCTGCCGTTTTCGATGGTCAGCACCCCGTAGGTGGGGCGTCGGTAGTCGCCGACAGCGCCGGGATTCATGGTGTACAGCGTGCCGTCGTAGTCCACCAGCGGGCGGTGGGTGTGGCCGAACAGCAGCACGTCCGCACCGTACTCCCGGGCGGCGTACTGGGCCGCCAGCGGCGAGGATTTCACGTTCCGGGTGTGGCCGTGCATCATCAGCACCCGCACGCCGTCGAACTCCAGCAGCCGCTCCGGCGTGTCGAAACTGCCCCAGTCGCAGTTGCCGGGCACGGTGTCCATGGGGATATCCGGATAGCGCTCATGGAGCGCCTGGGCATCCCGCAGGCAGTCACCCAGATGCAGAATGTGCCGGGGCTGGATCAGCTCCACAGTGCGGGCCATATTGTCGATGTTTCCGTGGGAATCGGAGAGGATGAGGAGTTTCATAGGCGGGTTCCTTTCTGGGGTATTTCGTCCCTGCGGGGACGAGGTACTTTTGCCCGTGGCGGCAAAAGTGTCCTGTTGCGGTACCCAAAATTTCGTTGCGGCATTTAAGCCGCCGAAATTTTGACCGCTGCCACTCGCTCACCTCGCTTCA
>USAT01000139.1 GCA_900552725.1 uncultured Eubacteriales bacterium
CCCCCCCCCCCGAGCCCCCCGGCAGCGTCTCCTTGCACTCGTGGTGGTCGGTGACCACCACGTCCATGCCGATGGAGCGGGCAAAGGCCACCTCGTCCACGCCGGTGATGCCGCAGTCCACCGTCACCAGCAGCGTGGCGCCACCCTTGCGCAGTCCCTCAATGGCGTCGCAGCTCAGGCCGTAGCCATCCTCGATCCGGCGGGGGATGTAATGCACCACATCGGCGCCCCGTCCCTTCAGATAGTCCACCAGGATGCAGGTGGCGGTGATGCCGTCCACATCGTAGTCTCCAAATATGGCGATCTTCTCTCCGGCGGCGATCGCCTGCGCGATCCGTTCCACGGCCTTGTCCATGTCCTGCATCAAAAACGGGGAATAGGTCAGCGTGGTCTCCTGCGTCAGAAATTCCGCCGCGTCCTCGGCGCGTTCCACGCCGCGGCTGGCCAGTACCTCGGACACCAGATAGGGGTAGCCCGCGTCGGCCAGACGTTCCGCCGCGGCGCAGTTTTCCTGCGCCACATGCCAGGACGGAAATTTCATAGGTCGCCCGCCTCCTTTCGTTTCCTTCTATAATAAATTATAGTATACCAAAAACCGGGGAAAAGGTAAAGAAAAAATTCTTGCCGCCATGTGGTTGCAATCCCTGCGGCTATCCCGTATAATGGATGTCGAAAACCACAGAATCGAGGAATTGCCATGCGTCCTGACGGCAAGCGGGTCAAAGACCTTCCGCCCATCGTGGCGGCCATCCCCTATATCATGCCTAAGCGGTATGACGCCCAGAATACCATCACCGAGTATATCGACGAGGAGCTCATCAAGTCCTATATCCGGGAAAAGCGCCGCAGCGGCGTGCGGATCAACCACATGGCCGTGATCATCGCCGCCTATTACCGGGCCGTGATGTACAACCCCAAGCTGAACTACTTCATCATGAACAGCAAGGTCTACAAGCGGAACCACTTCTGCGTGTCCTTCGTGATCCTGAAGAAGCTGGCGGACGGGCGGCCGGATGAGACGTCCCTGAAAATTTTCCTGACGCCGGAGGACACCATCTTCACCATTCAGCAGAAGATCACCGACGCAGTGGCCGCCAATTCCGCCACCGAGCAGAAGAACAACACCGACAGGTTCGCCCGGATGATGTTCTCCTTCTCCCTGCTGCCCAAGATCGTCATCTGGCTGGCGTACCATCTGGATAAGCTGGGCCTGCTGCCCCGGAAGATCATCGACCTGAGCCCCTTTCACACCAGCATGTTCATCACCAACCTGGCCTCCATCAAGACCAGCTACATCCACCACCACTGCTATGAATTCGGCACCACCAGCGTGTTTGTCTGCATGGGCAAGCCCGTGCCGGACTACATGAGCGGCAATCTCAACAAGAAGATCATGCCCCTGGGCGTGGTGATGGACGAGCGTATCTGCACCGGCTATGAATACGCCGCCTTCTGCAACGATTTCCGCAAGTTCCTGCGCAAGCCGGAGACGTTGGAAGTTCCCTATGAAGCGTAACAAAAAGCTGCCCGCAAGGGCAGCTTTTTGTTTTGTGCGGCGGCATGTGGTCATGCCGCCCTACGAAAAGGTTTGGTAGAATTGCGTAGGGCGGGGTGACCTCACCCCGCCGATAATGCAGCAGGCGCGGTGTTCGTGCGTAGGGGAGGGGTTCTACCCCTCCCTTTCGGTTTACGGTGGTATTTCCGGCAAACGGCGGGCGGGGCAGAGCCCCGCCCTACGAAAAGGTGCTGCTGGACAACGTATCGGCCCCCCGACAAAACAGGAAAAGGGAGGACTCGCGTCCTCCCTTTTCCCTACCATATAAACCACGAGGCGACAAATCGCCAGGGTAACAAACCCGGCACCGCCGCAAAACACACGGAACGGTGTCACTTCATTATAACGAAAAACGCGGGAAATGCAAACCGACAAATTCACAAAAAAATGAACGATATGCTTGTACAAATCGTCAAAAACGGCATAAAAACCGCCCCCGAAGAGCCATTCGGGGGCGGCTGCGCGTTTATCTTTCCGGATCCCAGTCGGAGGGCCCTCCGTCAAAGCGGGTATCCTGGTGGAATTCACCGTCGTCCCGGGGCGGCTGATAGCCCACGCCGGACATCTGCTTGATGGCCTCGAAGTACCCAATATCCGTCTGCTGGATATAGGGCGTGATCCAGATGGACAGGATGCCCAGGGTCAGACCGCACAGCAGGTTCCAGCCGATGAAGCTGAGATCCAGCACGAACAGCTCCCACTTGTGGCCCCAGGTCTGGGCCTTACTCATGTTCAGCGCCTCCATGACGCCCATCTCCGGGTTTTCGCAGAGGTTATACAGGGCGAAGCGGTAGCGGTAGCCGGCGATGATGCCGGGGATGATGAACAGCAGCGACCACAGGAACACGAAGATGCTGATGACGATCTGCAGCAGGATGACCTTCCCGGCAAACAGGAAGCCGTCGAACATGGTGGAGTAGGGGGTGACGATGCCGCGGCGCACGCTCATGGTGTACAGGATATAGCCTGCGCTCAGCACCGCGGACACCAGCGACAGCACGATGGAGACAAAGCCCGCCACCAGTGCCGGCAGATGCAGAATAGGCTCTGCAGGCTGCAGATAGATCGTGAACTCCGGCATATACGTCTCCGCGTAGGAGAGCACCTCTGCCTGGGGGCCGCCGGAGATCAGCCAGTCGATGCCGCTGATGACCAGGCCGATGGCCAGGTACAGCAGCGTGAACAGATAGGCCGAAACGGCGGCATTCTTGGTGATGGCCTTGGCCTCGTATTTTAATTGTACCCGATCGAGCATAAAAAAGTTCCTTTCCGCACGGATGTGCGATTCCTTTTTCTGGGAGCGCGGACAGCCTGCCGCGCCCGGATTCTCTATATATTGTAGCATGTCGGCAGGTGGAACGCAAGACCAGAAAATTTGAGAGGATATCGGGCTAAGTTGTCGACAAAAAAGACAAATTTTCAGGAAGAATTCCCGCATAAGACTGGACAACAGCGAGATTTTGTTGTATGATAAAACGCAGTGTGAGGTGGTATCTTACCACCTGAAGTAGCCGATGGTGAAACTCAGGCGTGCGGGATTGGAACCCCCGCGCGTGTGATTCTCACCATCAGATACGAATGCAGTAAGATGAGGTGAAGACAATGGCACAAGCTTTCTTTGGCGGCGTTCATCCCAATGACATGAAGGCCGCGACCAATGAAAAGGCCATCGAAAAGCTGGAAGCTCCGGCTGAGGTGGTCATCCCCATGTCTATGCACATCGGTGCGCCTTGTAAACCCATTGTTGCAGTGGGCGACAAGGTAAAAATCGGACAGAGGATCGGCGAACCCGGCGGATTTGTATCCGCACCTATCCACGCCAGCGTATCCGGTACGGTCAAGGCAGTGGAACCCCGCCCCTATTCCATGGGCGGCACCATGATGTCCGTGGTGATCGAGAACGATTTCCAGGACACCATCAGCGAAGACGTCAAGCCCGCGGCTGACCCCGAAAACCTGACGGGTGAGCAGCTGGTAGAGATCGTCAAGAACGCAGGCATCGTCGGCCAGGGCGGCGCTACCTTCCCCACCCATGTGAAGATCTCTTCCGCGCTGGGCAAGGTGGACTACGTCATCATCAACGCCGCCGAGTGCGAGCCCTACATCACCGGCGACCACCGCACCTGCCTGGAGCGGCCTGATCAGGTGATCAAGGGCGCTGCCATCCTGGCCAAGTGCTTCGGCCTGGATAAGGTGTACATCGGCATCGAGGCCAACAAGCAGAACGCGGCCGACGTGCTGAACGCCAAGATCAAGGAGCTGAACGCTCCCGTGGTGGTGGAAGTGCTCCACACCCGCTACCCCCAGGGCGCTGAAAAGCAGCTGGTCCAGGCCGTGTCCGGCCGCCAGGTGCCTTCCGGCAAGCTGCCCGCCGATGCAGGCTGCTGCATCTTCAACCTGAACACCACCTGCGCCATCTACCGTGCTGTGTACGAGGGTATGCCCGTGGTCAGCAAGATCGTCACCGTGTCCGGTTCCGGTGTGATCGAGCCCAAGAACATCGAGTGCCCCATCGGCACCCCCATTTCCAAGCTGTTTGACGCCTGCGGCGGCCTGAAGGACGAGACCTACAAGCTGATCATGGGCGGCCCCATGATGGGCCTTGCGCAGTACAGCGTGGACGTGTCCGTAGGTAAGGGTACCGGCGCCATGCTGGCCTTCGCCGGCGAGGAGGAGAAGTACGAGGAGAATCCTCAGTGCATCCGCTGCGGCAAGTGCGTGGGCGTCTGCCCCATCCGCCTGGAGCCCGTGTTCATGTATAAGTACCTGATGAAGGGCGACGTGGAGACCTGGCAGAATACGCTGCACGGCATGGACTGCATCGAGTGCGGCGCCTGCACCTACACCTGTCCCGCCCGCCTGCCCCTGACCCATGCCTTCCGCCTGGGCAAGCAGCAGGTCAACAACGCGAGAATGGCCGCCAAGGCCAAGGCTGAGGCCGAGGCAAAGGCCGCTGCCGAAAAGAAGGAGGCGTAAACCATGACTGATTACAAGAATC
>USAT01000140.1 GCA_900552725.1 uncultured Eubacteriales bacterium
CCAACCTGTCATCCCAGGTGATCCGGCAGGAGCGGCCGATATCCGAGACGGCGGCGCTGAACCCGGATTGGGTGGAATGGCTCATGGGCTTCCCCCGGAAATGGACGGACGTATCCTCTGGGCTGCCGAGCCGGAGGGAGTCCCCCGCATTACTGAAAACACCGCAGACCGCGCCCTCCGACTGAAAACCCTGGGCAACGCGGTCTGCCCGCCGCAAGCATATCCCATTTTCAAGTATATCTCCATGATCGAGACGGGCGAGTGCGTGAGCATTTGCCCCTACGGAAAGGCAGGTGGTGACGCATGAAGGAATGGAAGGCCGCCGAGAAGGAGGCGCAGAAGATGACCCGTGACGGGGCCATTTCCGTCAACATGGTCACAGGCGAGGCGAGCCATGTTTCAGACCGTGCGCCGGAGCAGGACTATTCCCCCTCCGGCGATTCCACGGCGCTGGCGAGGACTGCCCTCCACCATCTGGACGACCGGCGCGTCCGGAAGTCTCAGAAGAAAAAGCGGCGGAACCGCCGCAAAGCCTACCGGGAGGGTACGGCGGCAAATAGCCGTCCATCCTCCCGTTTGCAATTCACCGAGGAGGAACGCGCCGCGCCGGAGCTGCAAAAGGCGATCCGCAAGTCCGACAAGGCGGCGGATAAGCTGGACGCGGCAAGGGCCGCCATCCCCAAAAAGCGCGTCCTGGGCACGGAGCGTGTCTTTGACGAGGCTTCCGGCGCCGGGCGTACAAGGCTGGTATTCCATGAGACGGATAAACCGGCTTCGATCCGGCAGCCGGGGCCGAACCCGCTGACGCGGCCTTTGCAGGAGGTCGCCCACGCCGCCCACGCCAAGGTGCGGGAGGTGGAGCAGGAAAACTCCGGCGTGGCGGCGGGCCATCTCACTGAGCGCGGCATGGAAAAAGCCGTGGGCTATGGGAACCGTAAGCTGCAAAACTGGCGGGCGGAGCGGCAGGTGAAGCCCTGGCGTGACGCTGCAAAGGCGGAGCAGGCGGCGGTCAGGGCCAACGCGGAGGCGCTTTACCAAAAGGCGCTCCACGATAACCCCCATCTTGCGTCCGGCAGCCCCATCTCCCGCATGTGGCAGAAGAAGCGGATGCAGCGGCAGTACGCGGCGGCCTACCGGGCGTCGCGCGGCGCGGAGGGTGCAAAGACGGCGGCGCAGACGGCAGCAAAGAGCGCAAAGAAGGGCGCGGAGGCAGCGAAGAAGGCTGGCGAGTTCATAGCCCGGCACAAAAAGGCGTTCCTTATCATCGGCGGGGTCGGCCTTGTGCTGGTGCTACTGTTGGGCCTGCTGCAATCCTGCTCCTCCATGTTCGGCGGAGGCGTGTCCAACATTGTGGCCTCCTCCTATCTCTCTGAGGATTCCGACCTGCTGGCGGCGGAGGCCGCCTACTGCGCCAAGGAGGATGAGCTGCGGCGGTATCTGGACACCTATGAGCAGACCCACGACTATGACGAGTATCACTACGATCTGGACGAGATCGAGCACGATCCCTATGTGCTGCTGTCCATCCTGTCGGCGCTCCATGAGGGGACCTTCACCATAGACCAGGTGCAGGGCGACCTTCAAATGCTGTTTGACCGGCAATACATCCTCACCGAGACGGTGGAGGTGGAACGGCGGTACTACATTGAGACGGATACCTGGACGGACGAGGAGGGCAACACCCATACGGAGAGCTACCGGGTCTATTACGATTATTATATCTGCACCGTGAAGCTGGAAAACTTCGACCTCTCCCATCTGCCGGTCTACATGATGGATCAGGAGACGCTTTCCATGTACGCCGTGTATATGTCCACCCTGGGCAACCGCCCCGACCTGTTCCCGTCCTCCGGCTATGTTCCCAAGTATGTGACCAACCCGCCCGCCAAGTACGAGATCCCGGCGGAGTACCTGTCCGACGAGCGCTTTGCCACGCTGATTACGGAGGCGGAGAAGTATCTGGGCTTTCCCTATGTCTGGGGCGGCAGCAGCCCGTCCACCTCCTTTGATTGCAGCGGCTTTGTCAGCTATGTCCTGACCAACAGCGGCCTGTGCGATACCGGGCGGCTGGGGGCGCAGGGCCTCTACAACATTTCCACGCCGGTATCCGAGCCGCAGCCGGGGGATCTGGTGTTCTTTGTGGGCACCTACGACACGCCGGGGGTCAGCCATGTGGGCTTTTATGTGGGGGACGGGATGCTCCTGCACTGCGGGGATCCCATCCAGTACACCAGTCTCAACTCGAATTACTGGCAATCCCACCTTTATGCCTACGGCAGACCGCCGTACAACTGATGGAGGCGGAGCCGATGCTGACTGTAAAACCAATGTCCCTTGCCGACGCGAACGGCTTTGTCGCAGAGCACCACCGCCACCATAAGCCGGTGCGAGGGCATAAGTTTTCCCTGGGCTGCATGGCGGGCGTCGCCATCGTGGGGCGGCCGGTGAGCCGATACCTGGACGATGGGCTGACCCTGGAGGTCAACCGCCTCTGCACGGACGGGACAAAAAACGCTTGCAGCTTCCTCTATGGCGCGGCGGCGCGGGCGGCGAAGGTCCTGGGCTACCATAGGATCGTCACCTACATTCTGGACACGGAGAGCGGCGTCAGCCTCCGTGCCTCCGGCTGGCGATGCGCGGGGCTGGCGGGCGGACGGGAGTGGACCGGCAAGCGCCGCCCGTCCGAACCGCTGTATCCGGCGCAGATGAAGTACCGATATGAAAAGGCTTTGAAATGAGGTGAGCATATCAATATTGTTTCCTATGGCGGCGGTGCGAACAGCACCGCCCTTCTTGTTGGGCTGCACCAGCACCGTATCCCCGTTGACCTGATCCTGTTTGCAGATACGGGCGGCGAGCATCCCCATACCTATGCCTATCTGGATATCATGGATCGCTGGCTGGAGGATCACGGTATGCCGGAGATCACACGGGTCTATAAGACCACGAAGGACGGCAGGCGGCTGACCTTGGAGGATGAATGTCTGAAAAGCGGTACGCTGCCCTCTATCGCCTACGGCTTCAAGCGGTGTTCTCTGAAACACAAGATCGGACCGCAGGAAAAGTTCTGCAACAACTATCCTCCGTGCCGTGAGGTCTGGAACAGCGGGAAAAAGGTGGTCAAGTTCATCGGCTATGACGCTGGCGAATACTACCGCAGCGACAAGGTCCTTCTGCGTGATCTGGCAGACCCGAAGTACAGCAAATGGTATCCCCTGATGGAATGGGGCTGGGACCGGGAGGCGTGTGTCCGGGCAATCGAGGCAGCGGGCCTGCCGCAGCCGGGAAAGTCCTCCTGCTTTTTCTGCCCCAGTATGCGGGCGGAGGAGATCATCGACCTGCGGGAGCGTTACCCGGATCTGTTCCGGCGCGCGCTGGCATTGGAGGATAACGCACGGGCCAACCTGAAAACCGTTCGGGGGCTTGGGCGCAATTATTCATGGAAAGAACGATTTGGAAAGGAGCAATGCAATCATGGCAACGACTGAGAAGATCCGCAAGGATATTGAGAAAACGAGGGAGAAGATCGCCGAGCAGCAGAAGCGTCTCCGCGCGCTGGAAGCCCAGCTCACGGAGGAGGAGAACCTGGAGATCGTCCGCATGGTGAAGGCTGTCCGCATGGACAACAGGGAACTCACCGCCTTCCTGCGCGCCTACGCCAGCGGCATGATCTCCCTGCCGGACGGGCTGATGGAGACGGAGGAAAGCGAGGGTGCGGAAGATGAAGCGTAACAGAGCTTTTCGCCGTTTCGCCGCCGTGTTCCTGGCGCTTTTCTGCATGGCGGCCACCTCCACCGTGGCCTTCGCAGGCGGCGGGGACGGCGAGCCCTACTACACCGAGGAGGAGACCACGGGCGGCTATGAGCCCCAGCCCCTGACCCCGGAGGGCAACATGACCCTGGTGGACGATATCGCCGGTGAGAGCGCCGGAGACAAGCAGTTCATCACCGTGGTCACAAAAGGCGGCAACTATTTCTACATCATCATCGACCGGGCGGAGGACGGCGAGAACACCGTCCACTTTCTCAACCAGGTAGACGAGCGCGACCTGCTGGCCCTGATGGACGAGGAGACGCCTGCCGCCCCGGTGTGTACCTGTAAGGAAAAATGCGCGGCCGGCGCGGTGGATACATCCTGCCCTGTCTGCAAGACCAACCTCTCCGAGTGCGCGGGCAGGGAGAAGGTCAGGGAGCTGGAGCCGGAACCGGAGCAGCCGAAGAAAAAGAGCGGCAGCGGCCTGTTGGCCGTGGTGGCGCTGGTGGCGCTGGCAGGCTGCGGAGCCTTCGCCTATGTGAAGTTCATCAAGCCGAACCGCAGCGGCGTGAAGGTCAGCGCCGATCCCGACGAGTACGATTTCCCTGACGAGGAGTATATCAACGAGGACGAGCCTGCGGAGGCTGAAACGGAGGCGGAGCATGAGTAAACTGATCATCGCGGAAAAACCGAGCGTGGCAAAATCCATCGCGTCGTC
>USAT01000141.1 GCA_900552725.1 uncultured Eubacteriales bacterium
CCCGGGAGCCGTTCTCGATGAACGCCACCTGGCGGTTCTGATAGTTCCGCTCGGTGAGATGCTGGATGAACTCCCGCATGGCCGGGAACAGAAAGCCGTTATAGGTGGGCGCGGCCAGCACCAGCTTGCCGTAGCGGAAGGCGTCCTCCACCGCCTCGGCCCAGTCGTCCCGCTGCACACAGGTGACCGCCACCTTGGGGCAGCCCTTCTCCTTCAGCTTCTGGGCCAGCAGCTCCACGGCCTTCTCCGTGTTGCCGTACACCGAGGCGTAGGTGATCATGACGCCCTCGCTCTCCACGCCGTAGCCCGACCAGATGCCGTACAGCCGCAGGGCCTCCGCCAGCTCCGCGCCGGTCAGCACCGGGCCGTGAAGGGGGCACACCGTCTGGATGTCCACCGCAGAGGCCTTCTTCAGCAGCGCCTGTACCTGCGCGCCGAACTTACCCACGATGCCGAAGTAGTAGCGCCGCGCCTCGCAGGCCCAGCCCTCGGGATCCTCCACATCTAAAGCACCAAACTTGCCCAGTCCGTCGGCGGAAAACAGCACCTTGTCCGTGCTGTCATAGGTGACGATGACCTCCGGCCAGTGTACCATGGGGGCCGTCAGGAAGGTGAGTGTATGGCGGCCCAGCGCCAGCGTGTCGCCCTCGCCCACCGCCAGACGGCGGTCGGCGTAATCGCTGCCGTAGAACTGCTTCATCATCCGGAATGCCGCCTGAGAGGCCACCACGGTGGCGGCGGGCCAGGCATCCATAAAGCGCACGATGTTGGCGCTGTGATCCGGCTCCATGTGCTGCACCACCAGATAGTCCGGCGTGCGGCCCGCCAGCGCCGCCGTCAGGTTGTCCATCCACTCTCCGCCGAAGTGGGCGTCCACCGTGTCCATGACGGCCACCTTCTCATCCAGAATGACGTAGGAGTTGTAGGCCATGCCCAGGGGCACGTCATACTGCCCCTCAAACAGCGTCACCTGATGATCGTTGACGCCGATATAGCGGATATCGTTGCTGATAAACATGATAGAAACCTCCTTTAAGGGAAAAGGCGCCCGGCAGTGAAAGCCGCCGGGCGTCCTTAGAGAATACGTTGATTGTTACGCCTCGGTGGGACGGGGACGGCGATACTCCTGGGCCTTCTCCTCGCCGCGCAGGACGCGCAGGGCACCCTGGGCCAGAGCCAGCAGCTCATCCTCGCCGGGATACACGGTGATGGGAGCGATCCAGTCCACCATCTCGCTGATGGCGTCCACGGTCTCCTTGCCGTAGGCGATGCCGCCGGTCAGGATGATCTGATCCACCTTGCCCTTCATGACAACGGCCATGGCGCCCACTTCCTTGGCGATCTGATAGTGGAAGGCGTCCACCACACCGGCGATCTTCTTGTCGTTCTTGGCCTCGGCCAGCAGATAGCGCATGTCGTTGGAGCCGGTATAGGCCACCAGACCGCCGCGGCCGGACAGCATGCGGTTCAGCTCGGTCTCGGTATACTTGCCGGAGCAGCACAGCTTCACCAGCTGGCCGGTGGGCAGAGAGCCGGAGCGCTCGGGAGAGAAGGGGCCGTCACCGTCCAGGGCGTTCTGGGTGTCGATGACGCTGCCGTGGCAGTGTGCGCCCACGGAGACGCCGCCGCCCAGGTGGCAGACGATCAGGTTCAGATCCTCGTAGTTCTTGCCGTTCTCCTTGGCATAGCGCTTGGCAACGGCCTTCTGGTTCAGAGCGTGGAAGATGCTGACGCGCTGGAACAGGGGGTGACCGGCATAGCGGGCCACGTCAGACAGCTCGTCCACCACCACGGGGTCAACGATGTAGGAGGGGATACCCAGGGAATCGCCGATCTCGCGGGCGATGATGCCGCCCAGGTTGGAGGCGTGCTGGCCCTGCACACCGATGGTGCAGTCGTTCACCAGATTGTCGTTGACGGCGTAGGTGCCGCCGCGGATGGGGCGCAGCAGACCGCCGCGGCCGGAAACGGCAGACAGGGTGTTGATATCGAAATTCTCTTCCCGCAGCGCCTTCAGCACCAGCTGGCAGCGCCAGTCCTTCTGGGCGGGGATGGAGTTGAACTGGGCGATATCCTCGGCGCTGTGACGCAGGGTCTTGTCAAACAGCAGGTTCTCGTCCTCATAGACACCGATCTTGGTGGAAGTAGAACCGGGGTTGATAACAAGGATCTTGAAAGACATTTTTTGTTCCTCCTGTGTATGGTAATTCGCCACCATAAAAAATTTCCAACCCATATTATACAAAACTTTTTTCCCGCTGTAAAGCGTGAATTTACACAGAAAACCGCGATGACGGTTGACAAAGTCTACATTTTGGAGTATGATACCAAAAAATGCACCGAAAATACATCAAAAAGCGATGAAAGAGAGAGTAACCGGCAGATACCGCCACAAGAGAGCCCGGAAAGGTGAAAGCGGGCGCGGAGGAAACCGGCGAACATGGCTCCGGAGCTGTCCGGCCGAACGGGAGATCCCTCAGGCCGGGACGGGAAGCGCCCGTTACCGCGCGGGAGTGTGATGGCACTCCATAAGGCTTTGGCCGCGAGGCCGGGGCGAAGCAAGGTGGTACCGCGATAAAGTGAAAGTCGCCCTTGACGCGTTTTGCGTTAAGGGCGTTTTTTATTCGTATATCCCCGGAAAAAACAGGAAAAATAATTTTAAGCCGTCCTTCCATTCGGGGCGGCGGAAAAGGAGAGATATCCCCATGGAAAAGAAAAAGTTTTATATCACCACACCCATTTATTACCCCTCTGACAAGCTGCACATCGGCCACAGCTACTGCACCGTGGCCACCGACGCCATCGCCCGCTATAAGCGCCTGCAGGGCTACGATGTCATGTTCCTGACCGGCACCGACGAGCACGGCCAGAAGATCGAGACCAAGGCCCAGGAGGCCGGCATGACCCCCCAGGCCTTTGTGGACCGCATCGTGGACGGCGAGCGGGGCGTCCGTGATCTGTGGAAGCTCATGAACATCTCCAACGACCGCTTCATCCGCACCACCGATGACTACCACTGCGAGGCCGTGCAGAAGATCTTCAAGAAGATGTACGAAAACGGCGACATCTACAAGGGCGCCTATAAGGGCAAGTACTGCACCCCCTGCGAGAGCTTCTGGACGGAGAGCCAGCTGGTAGACGGCAAGTGCCCCGACTGCGGCCGTGATGTCCACGACGCCGAGGAGGAGGCCTACTTCTTCCGTCTGAGCAAGTACGCCGATAAGGTGCAGCACCTGCTGGAGGACACCGACTTCCTGCAGCCCCGCACCCGCGTCAATGAGATGGTCAACAATTTCATCAAGCCGGGTCTGGAGGATCTGTGCGTCAGCCGTACCAGCTTTAGCTGGGGCATCCCCGTGGACTTCGACCCCGGCCATGTGGTGTACGTCTGGGTGGACGCCCTGTTCAACTACTGCACCGCCATGGGCCTGTATAACGACAAGTATCACGATTTCGACAAGTACTGGCCCGCCGACTACCACATCGTGGGCAAGGAGATCGTCCGGTTCCACTCCATCATCTGGCCCGCCATGCTGATGAGCATGGGCCTGCCCCTGCCCAAGCATGTGTACGGCCACGGCTGGCTGGTGATCGACGGCGGCAAGATGTCCAAGTCCAAGGGCAACGTTGTCGATCCTTACGCCCTGTCCGAGATGTTCGGCGTGGACGCCCTGCGCTTCTTCCTGCTGCGCACCTTCCCCTTCGGCTCCGACGGCAACTTCTCCAACGAGCTGCTGATCTCCACCATCAACACCGACCTGGCCAACAAGCTGGGCAACCTGGTCAGCCGCACCACCGGCATGGTGGAGAAGTACTTCGGCGGCAAGCTGCCCGCCGACCGTGAGGACGCGCCCGAGGACTGCGACCTGAAGAAGACCGTCTGCGGCCTCCGCGACCGCTACGAGGCCGAGATGGAGAAGCTGCAGCTCCAGAACGGCATCGACGAGGTGTTCAAGGTCATCGACCGCGCCAACAAGTATATCGACGAGACGGCGCCCTGGGTGCTGGGCAAGGATGAGAGCAAGCGTGCCCGTCTGGCCTCCGTCCTCTATAACCTGCTGGAGACCATTCGCGTCTGCACCACCCTGCTGACCCCCGTGATGCCGGAGAGCTGCGACAAGATCTTCGTGAAGATCGGCGCCTCCGCCGAGGATCACACCTGGGACAAGGCCAACGTTTGGGGCACCCTGCCCGCCGAGGTGCAGGTGGCCAAGGGCGAGAACCTGTTCCCCCGCGTGGACACCGAGAAGGCCCTGGCGGAGTTGAACGCCATGCAGGAGGCCCAGAAGAAGGCCGCCCTGCCCGCCATCGAGCTGGAGCCCTATGTGCAGCAGGAGGTGGACTTTGACACCTTCCTGAAGTCCGATTTCCGCGCCGTGAAGATCAAGAACTGCGAGGCGGTGAAGAAGA
>USAT01000142.1 GCA_900552725.1 uncultured Eubacteriales bacterium
CGCCTTGGACACGGAGTTCGACGTGGCCCTCATCGGCAAGAAGGGCGTATGGTATGACCACAAGGTCTCCGTCTCCAACCCTGTTCTGAAGGAGGATGACGGCGATGACGCTGCCGCCATCGCATTGGCGGACGGCACTTACACCATTGAGGTAGGCTTTGAGGGCGGCTCCGGTAAGTCCCATGTGCTGACTCCCTGCACCCTGAAGGTGGAGAATGGCGCTGCCACCGCCACCATCGTGTGGAGCAGTGAGAAGTATGACTATATGCTGGTGGATGGCCAGCGTTACGATGTCCTCACCACCGAGGGCGGCTCCACCTTCGAGATCCCCGTGCGGGCGCTGGATACCCCGCTGACAGTGATCGGCGACACCACCGCCATGAGCACCCCCCACGAGATCGAGTACACCCTGACCTTTGATTCCACCACGGCGGTGGAGGCAGCCCAGTGAAACGGCTGACCGCCGCGGTACTGGCGCTGCTGCTGATGCTGTCCCTCTGTGGCTGCGGCACGGCAGACGCCCCTGCCAAAACAGATGGACAAACTGCCTCCATATCGTGGGATGAGTTGGTCTTTGACCGTACCATGCCCCTGCGCTATGCCCAGCAGTTTACCGTAGAGTATGCCGGAGAGAGCTACAAGCGCATCACCATCAACAACGACCGGGTGTACCTGCTGGTAGCGGAGGGCGCGGCGGTGCCTGACGGAGCACCCTCCGGCGTCACTGTTTTGCACCAGCCGCTGGACCAGATCTATCTGGTAGCCGCCGCTGCCATGGACTACTTCGACAAGCTGAACGCCATCGACTGCATCACCCTCAGCGGTAAAAAGCAGTCGGACTGGTATATCCAGCGTGCCAAGGACGCCATGGACAGCGGAGCGCTGGTATACGCCGGCAAGTACTCTGAGCCGGATTATGAGCTGATCCTGTCGCAGGGCTGCGATCTGGCGGTGGAAAACACCATGATCTATCACTCTCCGGCGGTGCTGGAGCAACTGGAGCGGCTGGGCATCCCCGTGCTGGTGGAGACATCCAGCTACGAGACCCAGCCCTTGGGCCGGATGGAGTGGATCAAGCTGTACGCGGCGCTGCTGGACAAGGAGGACGAGGCCGAGGCGCTGTTTAATGAGAAGATGGACAGCGTGGCGGACGTACTGGAGCAGCAGCCCACCGGCAAGACTGTGGCGTTTTTCTACATCACCAGCAGCGGCGCTGTAAACGTCCGCAAGTCCACGGACTATGTGGCGAAGTGTGTCACCATCGCAGGCGGAGACTATGTCTCCTTCGATGAATCGGCGGAGGACAACGCCCAGTCCACCATCAACATTCAGATGGAATCCTTCTACCACGGTGCAGTGGACGCCGATGTGCTGATCTACAACAGCATCATCGATGGTGAGCTGCACACGCTGGACGAATTGGTGACACTGGATCCACTGATGGCCGACTTCAAGGCGGTCAAGAGCGGCAACGTGTGGTGCCTGACCAAAAACTTCTATCAGGAGTCGCTGGAGCTGAGCGACCTCATTCTGGACGTCAACCATGCGTTGAACGACGCGCCGGACACGGCGTTTCACTTCCTCACACGGATGAAGTGAGCATTTTTTACATCATTGCATTATAAGGAGGAGCGGCATGAAGAGGACCCGAACACTTCGCATCTGGGGAGGCTTTTGGCTGCTCCTCCTGCTTTTGTTTGTATTTATACTCTGGAACATATTCGCGGGAAGCGTCTCTCTTTCCGCGTCTGATATATGGCGGATCCTGCTGGGCGGCGATGTGGGCTTTACACAGAGCCAGATCATCGTAAAGATCCGGCTGCCCCGGCTTCTGTCGGCGCTGATCCTGGGCGGGGCGCTGTCCCTGTCCGGCTATCTGCTGCAAACCTTTTTCCACAACCCCATTGCCGGCCCCTTCGTGCTGGGTATCTCCTCCGGCGCAAAGATGACGGTATGCGTGGCCATGCTGGCGCTGCTGAGCCGTGGCAAGACCACCTCCTCCGCCATTCTCATCGCGGCGGCCTTCGTGGGAGCTATGGTATCCATGGGCTTCGTGCTGCTGATCTCCCAGCGGGTCAAGCGCATGAGCCTGCTGGTGGTCTGCGGCGTGATGATCGGCTATATCTGCTCGGCACTGACGGATTTTCTCGTGACCTTTGCCGACGATTCCAGCATCGTGAATCTGCACAACTGGTCTCTCGGCTCCTTCTCCGGCATGAGCTGGGACAACGTAAAGACTATGGCCGTTGTCTGCGGCATCACGCTGCTGCTGACCTTCCTGCTTTCCAAGCCCATCCGGGCGTACCAGTTGGGCGAGGTCTATGCCCAGAATATGGGCGTCCCCCTGCGGGCCTTCCGGACGGCGCTGATCCTGTTGTCCAGTGTGCTGTCCGCCTGCGTCACGGCCTTTGCCGGCCCCATCTCCTTTGTTGGCATCGCAGTGCCGCACCTGATGAAGTCCCTGTTCAAATCGGCGGAGCCGCTGTGTATGATCCCGGCCTGCTTCCTGGGCGGCGGCGTGTTCTGCCTGTTCTGCGACCTCATCGCCCGCACCGCCTTCGCCCCCACGGAGGTGAGCATCAGCTCCGTCACGGCGGTATTCGGCGCACCCATCGTCATCTACATGATGATCCACAGAAAGGCGGCGTGAGTATGGCATATCTGGAAACAAAAGGCCTGACCGTGGGCTACCACGGCAAGCCGCTCATCGAAGATGTCGCCCTCCATGTGCAGCGGGGCAAGATCGTGACTCTCATCGGCCCCAACGGGTCGGGGAAATCCACCATATTGAAAACCATCATCGGCCAGCTCTCCAAGGTGTCCGGCACGGTGTTTCTGGACGGCAAGGCCATGGAGGATCGCAGCCGCAACGAGATCGCCCGACGCATGGCCATTTTGATGACGGCCCGCATGGAGCCGGAGCTGATGACCTGCCGGGACGTGGTGAGCAGCGGCCGCTATCCCTATACGGGGCGGCTGGGTATCCTGCAGCCGGAGGATCAGGCCATCGTGGAGCGCTCTCTGGCGCAGGTAGGCGGTATGGAGTTTGCCGACCGCCCCTTCTCCGCCATCAGCGACGGACAGCGCCAGCGGATCCTGCTGGCCCGGGCCCTGTGTCAGGAGCCGGAGATCATCGTACTGGACGAGCCCACCAGCTTTCTGGACATCCGCTATAAGCTGGAGCTTTTGACGGTGCTCAAGCGCATGGTGCGGGAGAATCATCTGGCGGTACTGCTGTCGCTCCACGAGCTGGAGCTGGCCGAGCGCATCTCCGACACCGTGGTGTGCGTGGCGGGCGACCGGATCGACCGCATCGGCCCGCCGGAGGAGATCTTTACGCGGGCGTATATCGCAAAGCTGTACAAAATGGAGCATGGGAAGTACGACCCCTGCTTCGACAGTCTGGAATTTGTGCCGTAAGGAGTACCGACATGGAAAAACAGAGTGTTTTTTACGCCGTCAGCGTGGGTCCCGGCGACCCGGAGCTGCTGACCCGGCAGGCCTGCCGGGTGCTGGAGGCGTGTGACGTTATTGCGGCTCCCCGGATGAAGTCCGGGCGGATGCTGGCGCTGGACATCGCCGCCGGGGCGGTGGATATGCGGGGAAAGACCATTTTGCCGCTGGATTTTACCATGGAGCGAAGTGAGGCGGTACGCGAGGATAGCTACCGCACGGCGGTAGCCGCTATCAAAGCAGAGCTGTCGGTGGGACGGGATGTGGCCATGGTGAATCTGGGCGACGTATCCGTGTACGCCACGGCGTACTATATTTTAGAGCGCATCCGCTCTGACGGGTTTGAGACGGTGATGTGTCCCGGTGTCACCAGCTTCTGCGCCGTGGCGGCGCGGCTGGGGCGCAGTCTCACCCGCATGGAGGAGCCCCTCCATATCCTGCCGGGGAGCATGGACATAGACAGTGCGCTCACGCTGGAGGGAACGAAGGTGCTGATGAAGTCCGGGAGAGCCATCCACGAGACGGTGGACGCGCTGGAAAGGCACGGTCTTGCAGCACGTGCCGGGATGGTGGCGGACTGCGGGCTGGAGACGGAGCAGGTCTATACCGACCTGCGGCAGCTGCCGGAGGAGATCAGCTATTTTGCCACCATTGTGGCGGATTGAGAGGACGCTATGCAGAGACGAGTGCCCCGGCTGGTGCTTGCCGGAACCAACAGCGGCTGCGGCAAGACCACCGTTACCTGCGCCGTGCTGCAATCGCTGGTGCGGCGGGGACTGCGGGTAGGGGCGGCGAAATGCGGCCCGGATTACATCGACCCCATGTTCCATAGCCGGGTCATCGGCGCGAAAAGCTCCAATTTGGACAGCTTCTTTTTTGACCGCGACACCATGCGCTATCT
>USAT01000143.1 GCA_900552725.1 uncultured Eubacteriales bacterium
AACAGGACACTTTTGCCGCCACGGGCAAAAGTACCTCGTCCCCGCAGGGACGAAACATCTCTTTGTGCCGGGGCGTGAAACTTCCCTTACGCTCCCGTGACCTTCCGGTATGCGGCCAGCACCGCCATGCGTACCTCGTCCAGCGTGCCGTCCACCGTGGCGCCTGCCGCGGCATGATGGCCGCCGCCGCCCAGGATACGGCACAACGCGCAGGCATCCACCCGTGGGCCGGAGCGCACGGAGACCTTGATCTTCTCCGCCGTCAACTCCCGCAGCGTCACGCCGCAGTCGGTGCCCTCCACCAGCGCCGGGAGGGCGCTCAGTTCCTCGATGTCCGCGTCGGTGGCCTGCATCTCCTGCCGCAGCGCCAACGGGATCTCCATCACGACCACCCGCTCGTAGTCAAAAAGCTTCATATCCGCCACCATGCGGGACTCCATGGCCAGCCGCACCCGGCTCTTGGTGCGGAACAGGGCCTTGTTCACCGCCGCCACATCCACCACGTCCATCAGCGCCGCCGCGATGCGGTGGGTACGGGCGGTGGTATTGCCGTACTGAAAACCGCCGCAGTCGGTGCTGACGGCCACATACAGGGGCAGGGCGATGTCCGCCGTCAGGGCGGTGAGATGCTGGATGATCTCATATACGATCTCGCCGCAGGCGGCGCTGTCCGCCTCCAGACAGGTGTTGCGGGCAAAAAAGCCCTGGGAGGGATGGTGGTCGATGGCCAGCTCGATGCGCTCCTGATAGGGCTTGGCGTTCTCCGGCAGCAGGCTCACGTCGGCGATGTCCACGCTGACGATATGCTCACCCTCCCAGCCCTCCGGGGCCCAGTAAGGGGCGGCGTAGGGCGTGTAGGTGGCGGTGATCTCCGGATTGGGCAGCAGATACGCGGTGCGGCCGCAGTCACGCAGCGCCCGGCACAGGGCCGCCGCGCTGCCGATGGTGTCGCCGTCGGGCCGCACATGGGTCAGCAGCAGCACATTGTCCAGCGCCTCCAGATACCCGGCGGCCTCGCGGGCGGTCAACACGGGCCGTGCCATCACTTGTCCTCCGGCAGCACGATGTCCGCGTTGGCGGGGTTAGCGGGCTTGACGTGGTGCAGCATGTCCAGAATGTGGGCGCCGTGGGCGATGGAATCGTCGGCGAAGAATTGCAGCTCCGGCGTATAGCGCAGCTGCAGCTTCTGGCCCAGCTCATGGCGCAGATAGCCGCTGGCGGACTTCAGGCCCCGCATGAGATCCTTCTCGTCGGTGCGGTCCATGGCGCTGATGTAGACGCGGGCATAGCGCAGGTCGCTGGTGGTGTCCACATGGGTGATGGTCAGCAGGGCGTCCGCCACACGGGGATCCTTCACCGTGCGCAGCAGGCCGGACAGCTCCCGCTGGATCTCCTCGTTGATGCGTCCGATACGGTTGGATGCCATACTTTCGCTCCTTTCATGGAAAAGGGGCGGGCGCACTGCCCGCCCCTTGGGTAATGTTTTCTTGTTTTGGTGTAGGGGCCGGCGTCCTCGACGGCCCCTACGGTTTACCGGAGTGTTATCGTAAAGGGAACGGGGCGTCGAGGACGCCGCCCCCTACGGAATCACATCAAGTGCGCAGTCGGCCGCAAACCTTTTGGCAGCAAAATCGCAAGATTTTGCGCCAGCTAAGTTTACTGGGGGATCTCCTCCATCGTGAAGGCTTCCACGATGTCGCCTTCCTTGATGTCGTTATACTTCTCGATGCTCAGGCCGCACTCGTAGCCGGACACGACCTCCTTGACGGAGTCCTTGAACCGCTGGAGGGAGGCCAGCACGCCCTCGTGAATGACGATGCCGTCGCGTACCAGACGCACCTGGCAGTCCTTGCGCTGCAGCTTGCCGTCCTGCACATAGCAGCCCGCCACGGTGCCCACGCCGGAGACCTTGTAGGTCTGGCGCACCTCGGCATGGCCCAGCACCACCTCGCGGTACTTGGGAGCCAGCATGCCCTTCATGGCGGCCTCGATCTCGTTGATGGCGTCGTAGATCACGCGGTACATCCGCATGTCCACGTTGGCGCGGGCGGCGCTGTCGCGGGCGGCGGCGTCGGGACGGACGTTGAAGCCCACGATGATGGCCTGAGAGGTGGAGGCCAGCATCACGTCGGATTCGTTGATGGCACCCACGCCGCCGTGGATGACGCGCACGCGGACCTCATCGTTGCTGATCTTCTCCAGGGAAGCCTTCACGGCCTCCACGCTGCCCTGTACGTCGGCCTTGACGATCAGGTTCAGGTTCTTCATCTCACCGGCCTGGATCTGGCTGAACAGATCCTCCAGAGAGACCTTGGTGACAGGGGCGTTGGCCTTGGCCTTCTCCTCTGCCTTGCGCTGCTCCACCAGCTCGCGGGCCAGCTTTTCGTCGGCCACGGCGTTGAAGGTAGCGCCGGCGGAGGGGGCCTCGCTGAGGCCGGTGATCTCCACGGGGACGCTGGGGCCGGCATCGGTCATGCGCTGCCCCTTGTCGCCCACCATGGCGCGGACGCGGCCTACGGAGGTGCCGGCGATAATGATGTCGCCCTGATGCAGGGTACCGTTCTGGACCAGCAGGGTGGCCACGGGGCCGCGGCCCTTGTCCAGACGGGCCTCGATGACGGTGCCCTGGGCGGCGCGGTTGGGGTTGGCCTTCAGCTCACTGACCTCGGCGGTCA
The DNA here is from genome assembly GCA_900552725.1 of uncultured Eubacteriales bacterium. GTDB lineage: Bacteria > Bacillota > Clostridia > Oscillospirales > Oscillospiraceae > Vescimonas. Next base: position 2,676 of record USAT01000143.1, read on the forward strand.
GGGTGAGCATCTCCAGCAGGTTATCCACGCCCATACCGGTCTTGGCGGAGATGGGGCACACGATGGTGTCGCCGCCCCACTCCTCGCACACCAGGCCGTACTCGGTGAGCTGCTGCTTGATGCGCTCGGGGTTGGCTTCGGGCTTATCCATCTTGTTGATGGCCACGATAATGGGGATCTCGGCGGCCTTGGCGTGGTTGATGGACTCCACGGTCTGGGGCATGATGCCGTCCTCGGCGGCCACCACCAGAATGGCGATATCCGTCACCATGGCGCCGCGGGCGCGCATGGAGGTAAAGGCCTCATGGCCGGGGGTATCCAAAAATGTGATGGGCTTGCCGTTGATCTGCACCTGATAGGCGCCGATGTGCTGGGTGATGCCGCCGGCCTCGCCGGAAGCCACGGAGGTGTTCCGGATGGTATCCAGCAGGGAAGTCTTGCCGTGGTCAACGTGGCCCATGACCACCACCACGGGAGCACGGGGGACCAGATCCTCAGGACGGTCCTCGGTGGTGTCAATGAGCTTCTCCTCGATGGTGACGACCACTTCCTTTTCTACCTTGCAGCCAAGCTCCTCGGCCACGAAGGAGGCGGTATCGAAGTCGATCATCTGGCTCAGAGAGGCCATGACGCCGTTTTTCATCAGGCACTTGACTACCTCTGCGCCGGTCTTCTTCATGCGGCTGGCCAGCTCGCCCACGCTGATCTCATCAGGGATCTGGACCTTGACGGGGGCCTTCTTAGCAATTTCAAGCTGCAGCTTGCGCATCTTCTCGGCCTCGTCCTGACGGCGCTTGTTGGAGAAGACCTGACCGCCCTGACGGCCCTTGTTGTTGCGGAACTTCTCCTTGCCGCCCTTTTGGGCCATACGCTCGCCCCGCTGACCGCCCAGCTCTTCCAGACGCTGGTCATACTTGGCCAGGTTCACGTCGCCGCCCTTGCGGGTATCCACCAGCTTTTTCTCAGGCACACGGGTGGTGGGCTGAGCGGTGGCTGTGGACTTGTTAGACTTCTGCTGGGGGACTGCCTGCTGCTGCGCGGGCCGCTGGACCTGCTGGACCGGCTTCTGCTGAGGCTGGGCCTGTGCGGGCTTCTGCTGTCCCTGCTGGGCAGGACGCTGTTGGGGCTGCTGTGCCGGCTTTGCGGTCTGCTGTGCCGCGGCAGGCTGAGCCTTGGGAACCTCGGTCTTAGGCGCTTCCGCCTGGGGGGCTTCCGGCTTCTTAGGCTCGTCAGCATAAATGGCAGCGATATTGGAAATCTGGTTGTTCTGGGTCAGATGCTCAAATACGATGGACAGCTCATGGTCCTCCAGCGCCTGCATATTGCTCTTGGGCGCAGTGGCATACTTATCCAGAATTTCTGTGATGACCTTGGCGGGCATACCGAAGTCCCGCGCCACATCTCTTACTCTATATTTTTCAATAGCCAATCAAAACACCTCTTACACTCTCCAACCCGGGGGCTGGGCTCGTTCATCTATGAAAACACCGACAGCGTATCAGCTTTCCTTCTTGCGGAAGGAGCCTTTGCCCTTTTTCACCGGGCGGCTGTGGGCGTATGGATTCGGCCTCCCCTTGGGTTTGGGGCGGTTGCTTTTGGATGGGCGGGACCCGCTCTTGCGGAAGGGCCTGCCGGTGCGGGCATCCCTGGCAAAGGATTTTGCCGC
>USAT01000144.1 GCA_900552725.1 uncultured Eubacteriales bacterium
CTGCCGCAGCGCCGCGGCATCCACGCCGGCTTCCAGATAGATGCGGTCAAAGTTCTGGGTCAGCAGCTCCGGTGACAGGCCGAAGTCGGCGGAGGGCTCGCCGCGCAGGACAATGCTGAGCTTCACGCCGTCCGGCAGGTTGGCACGCAGGCTCTGAACAAAATCCGTCAGCACCTGCACCTTATCCACACCCTCCAGACCGGCGATGGAATCCAGCCGTCCGGCGGTGGGATAGCTAAAGTAATCCAGCGCGATCTCGTCAAAGCCAAGCTGGGCGTACTCCTGACACAGTGTGGTGATATACACCAGCACCTGCGGATTGGTGGGGTCCAGCCACGCCATGCTGTCGGCGTCGTACCAGAAGCTGCCGCTCTCTACGCACAGGGCCGCGTCGGGATAGGCCCGGACGAAGTAGCTGTCGCAGAACACGGACATGCGGGCGATGGAATAGGCGTCGCCCGCCAGCAGCGTTTGGAGATTAGCCATGGTGTCATACTGAGCCACGTCCACCTGCTGCGGCACATCTACCGCCGTGGTGTAGGTGATGGAGCCGTTGACGCGCTTGGTCTCCACGGCGTAGGCGTTTTCCGTCAGGCTGTCCAGCACCGTCTGGGGATCCTGCCGCAGTACGTCAGCGGGTAGCATCCGGGCGTGCAGCGCCTCCAGATGGGGCATATAGCCGTTGTCCACATAGTCGATGGTCACGTCGTTGTCCGGTATGGCGGGCTCCTGTGTATCCGGCTGAGGCTCATCCTTGCGGAAGGGCCACTCGATGTGGGCCTTGCCCGCGTCGTCGTATACGATGTAATTCTGGATCACCAGAAATGCTACCGCCGCCAGGATCACCAGCACCAGCACCACAGCCAGCAGCCGCTTCTGGCGGCGGCCACGGCCACGGTAATTGTGATATCCCTTGGTCATGGTCAGGGCTGGATGTTGTCCAGCAGGCCCACGCGGCGGGCATGGCGGCCGCCCTCAAACTCGGTGGTCAGGAACACCTCGGTGATCTTCTTGGCCAGGTTGGGGCCGATGATGCCGGCGCCCATGGCCAGCACGTTGGCGTCGTTGTGGCGGCGGGTCATCTCGGCGCTGTAGCTGTCGCCGCACAGGGCGCAGCGGATACCCTTGACCTTGTTGGCGGACATGGAGATGCCGATGCCGGTGGTGCAGATGACGATGCCCTTGTCACATTCACCGCTGGCCACGGCACGGGCCACCTTCTCGCCGTACACGGGATAGTCCACGCTTTCGGTGTTGTAGCAGCCGAAGTCCTCGAACTCGTAGTCGTGCTCCTCCAGCCAGATGAGAATGTCCTGCTTCAGCAGATAGCCGCCGTGGTCACAGCCGATGGCAATTTTCATGATGATGTTCCTCCTGTTGGTAGTTCTGTGGTGTTTTGTTTTCTTAAAGCGCTTGGAATGAGGGCTTCATGCGATCGAAGGTGGTGAAATAGCGGAAGCCGCACTGCCGCAGCAGTGCCTGCCGCGCCTCGATGGCGCAGCCCAGATGCGCCGTCGTGTGGGCATCGGAGCCCAGGGTGATGATCTCGCCGCCCAGCTGGCGGTACAGCGTCAGAATGTCGGCGTCCGGCAGGGGCGTATTGCCCCGGTTGGTGTTGCACTCGATGCCCAGCCCACGGGGAATGATGGTGCGGAGGATCTCCTCAATCTGGGCCATGTGGGGCCGGAAGGAGATGTCTTTATGGCGCATCTCGTTGATGCAGCGCACGGGAAGAGTCAGGTGGCCCAGCACGCTGAATTGGCCCCATTTCGCCAGCTTCAGCTCCTCCTCCAGGTAAGCGTCGATGACGGCGTGGTAATAGGCGTCGTCCCGGTCGCCGTCGATGTAGAAAAGGTCGAACCAGCCGTTGTCGTCACGGGTCATATGGACAGAGCCGATGACGAAGTCCAGCGGCGGCGCATCGGCCATCTGGCGCTGGGCACAGTCAAAACCCAGGTACGCCTCACCCAACTCCGCACCCAGCTTCAGCCGGATGCGGTCACCGTACTGCCCCACCGCGTCCTGGTACTGCTGCCGGGCCTTTTCCCAGTCATAGCAGTCGCTGCGCAGGTGGGTGGTGCCCCACTCAATGGTGTCCACATGGTCGGTGAAGCAGATCTCATCCAGGCCCCGGGCGATGCCCTGCCGCGCCATGTCTGCCATGGTCAGGCGGCCGTCCGGCGAACAGGAGGAGTGTACATGATAATCAGCCAGATACATCAGTGTTTCTTAAAGAAGCTCTTCCGCTTTTCGTAGTTGCTCTCGCCCAGCAGGTCGCTGAACTTCTTCAGGGCTTCCTTTTGCTCCTTGTTCAGATTTTTCGGGGTCTCGATATTGACGGTGACGTACTGGTCGCCCCGGCCCCGGCCGTTCAGAGAGGGGATGCCCTTGCCCCGCAGGCGGAATACGCTGCCGGTCTGGGTGCCCTCGGGGATGTCGTACTTCACCTTGCCGTCGATGGTGGGGATCTCCAGCGTGCCGCCCAGCACCGCCTGGGCGTAGGTGATGGGGGCCTCGCAGAATACGGAGGTACCCTCCCGGCGGAAGATCTCGTGGGGCTGCACCATCACGGTGATCAGCAGGTCGCCGCTGGGGCCGCCGTTCTTACCGGCGTGGCCCTGTCCCCGCAGGGAGATGGTCTGGCCGTCGTCGATACCGGCGGGGATGTTGACCTTGATGGCCCGGCGCTTGCGGATGCGGCCCTGGCCGTGACAGTCGGGGCAGGGCTGGTGGATGATCCGGCCGGTGCCGCCGCACTTGGTGCAGGGCGCCGTGGAGGCGAATACGCCCATGGGCGTCTGCCGCCGGGTCTGGACGCTGCCGCTGCCGTGGCAGGTGGGACACACCTCCGGGGTAGTGCCCGCGGCACAGCCGTTGCCCTTACAGGTGGGGCACTGCTCGCTGCGCTCCACGGAGATCTCCTTCTCGCAGCCGAAGGCCGCCTCGGTAAAGGTAACGGTGACGGCGGCGCGGATGCTCTCGCCCCGCTGGGGCGCGTTGGGGTTGCGCCGCTGCTGACCGCCGAAGCCGCCGCCGAAAAAGCTGCCGAAAATGTCGCCCAGATCGCCGAAGTCGAAGCCTGCCGCGCCGTCGCCCCATCCGGGACCGCCAGCACCTGCGCCATAGCTGGGATCCACGCCCGCGAAGCCGAACTGGTCGTACCGGGCCTTCTTATCGGGATCGGACAGCACCTCGTTGGCCTCGTTGACCTCCTTGAACTTCTCCTCAGCCTCCTTGTCGCCGGGGTTCATGTCCGGGTGATACTTGCGGGCCAGCTTTTTATATGCTTTTTTGATCTCGTCCTCCGACGCGCCCTTGCTGACGCCGAGGACCTCGTAATAATCTCGTTTTTCCTGAGCCATAGGTGTTGTCTCCTAAACGCCACAACAAGGGACAGGTCACCCTGCCCCTTATTGCGGGATACATTACTTACTTGTTCTGATCGTCGTCATCGACTACTTTGTAGTCGGCGTCGTAGTACTGCTGGCCGCCGTTGGGGTCACCGCCGGGCTGCTGACCGCCCATGTTGGGATCGCCCTGGGGCGCCTGCTGCTGGTACAGCTTCTCGCTCATCTTATAGAAGAGCTGGGTCAGCTCCTCGGTGGCGGCCTTGATGGCGTCGGTGTCCTCACCCTTCAGGGTCTCCTTCAGCTTCTCGATACCGGCCTTGATGGGCTCCTTCTCGCTCTCGGGCACCTTGTCGCCCACCTCGTTCAGGGTCTTTTCTGCCTGATAGACCATCTGGTCGGCTTGGTTGCGGACTTCCACCTTCTCCTTGATCTTGGCGTCCTCGGCGGCATACTGCTCGGCCTCCTTGACGGCCTTCTCAATATCCTCCTTGCTCATGTTGGAGGAGGAGGTGATGGTGATGTGCTGGGCGTTGCCGGTGCCCAGATCCTTGGCGCTGACATTCACGATGCCGTTGGCATCGATGTCGAACGTGACCTCGATCTGCGGCACGCCGCGGCGGGCCGGGGCAATGCCGTCCAGGTGGAAGCGGCCCAGGCTCTTGTTGGCGGCGGCCATCTCACGCTCGCCCTGCAGCACGTTGACCTCCACGGAGGTCTGGTTGTCGGCGGCGGTGGAGAAGATCTGGCTCTTCTTCACAGGGATGGTGGTGTTGCGCTCGATCAGACGGGTACATACGCCGCCCATGGTCTCAATACCCAGGGACAGGGGGGTCACGTCCAGCAGCAGCAGGCCCTTCACGTCGCCGGTCAGCACGCCTGCCTGCAGGGCGGCGCCCATGGCCACGCACTCATCGGGGTTGATGCCCTTGAACGGCTCGCTGCCGGTAAAACTCTTCACGGCCTCCACCACGGCGGGGATACGGC
>USAT01000145.1 GCA_900552725.1 uncultured Eubacteriales bacterium
CCGCAGGCGAATCAACTCTTTGGACATTTATCCTCCCCCGTTCATAAAAAAGATTATTTCGCCTCTTCTCTCTGTACTCACCGAGGGCCTGATCCGGCCTGTATTTTTCGTTGAAATTTGGCATGCCGCAAACGGCAAGACCACTATATATAAAAAGGGGGGAAATGTCAATATAAATCGAAAAAAGTTGGGGGCAGGGGAGGGAACAGGGGCGCTGAGGGCGCCTTCGCCGCTTTACGGAGGGGCCTTGGGGCGCGGTTTTTGCTGTATCTGTCCGGCCTTTTTCCGTTTGCCGCTTTTCAAACGGGATCGGAAGTGGTATACTGTACAGGATAGACGACCCAACAAGAAAGGAGCAATTACTATGAAAAAATCCGTATTGCGCAGCTATGCCCGCCTGATCGCCCGCTCGGGCGTCAACATCCAGCCGGGGCAGGAGGTCTTTATCCTGGCGGAGCTGGATCAGCCGGAGTTCGTGCAGATGCTGGTGGACGAGTGCTATAAGTGCAAGGCCAAGAAGGTGGTGGTGGACTGGAACTATCAGCCCCTGGAGAAGCTCCACTACCGCTATCGCACCCTGACCACCCTGGGCAAGCTGGACAACTATGAGGAGGCCCGGTGGCAGCACTATGTGGACACCATCCCCTGCCGCATCTATCTGCTCAGCGAGGATCCCGACGGACTGAAGGGCATCAACCAGACCAAGATGGCCAAGGCCCAGCAGAAGCGCTATCCCATCATCAAGCCCTATCGCGACGCCATCGAGAACAAGTATCAGTGGTGCATTGCCGCCGTGCCCGGCAAGGCGTGGGCCAAGAAGCTGTTCCCCGAGCTGCGCGCCAGCGCCGCCGTGGAGAAGCTGTGGGAGAACATCCTGGCCTGCTCCCGGGTGGACGAGGATCCCATCGCCGCGTGGGAGGCCCACAACAGGGATCTCCACGACCGCTGCGCCTATCTCAACAGCCTGCACATCGAGAAGCTGCACTATACCAGCGCCAACGGCACCGACTTCACCGTGGGCATGATCCCCGAGGGACGGTTCTGCGGCGGCAGCGAGAAGAGCCTGCAGGGCATCGTCTTTAACCCCAACATCCCCAGCGAGGAGTGCTTCATCTCCCCCAAGCGGGGCGAGGCCGAGGGCATCGTCTACGCCACCAAGCCCCTGAGCTATCAGGGCCAGCTGATCGACAAGTTCTGGATCAAATTCCACGAGGGCAAGGCTGTGGAGTGGAACGCCGAGGTCAACAATGAGCTGCTGACCAAGCTGATCACCATGGACGAGGGCAGCGCCTATCTGGGTGAGTGCGCCCTGGTGCCCTATGATTCCCCCATTCGCCAGTCCGGCATCCTGTTCTACAACACGCTGTTTGACGAGAACGCCGCCTGCCATCTGGCGCTGGGCATGGGCTTTGCCGACACCATCGAGAATTTCCACGAAAAGACGCTGGCCGAGTGCCGCGCCCTGGGCGTCAACGACTCCATGATCCACGAGGACTTCATGATCGGCTCCCAGGACATGAACATCGACGCCGTGTGCGCCGACGGCAAGACCGTTCCCATCTTCCGCGACGGCAACTGGGCGTTTTAAGAGAGACGCATCCGGAATACGCGAGCATTGACGCAGCAGGCGGGGCCTTTTGGCCCCGCCTGCTTGCCGTTTGTGGTTTTTGTTGACAAAATTCGACACATATGCTGCGATTGTTCGTGCAAGGCTTTGGCCTTGTGCAAGGGTATTACATAACATTGCGGGGGAATCTTCCGTAGGGGCGACCCTTGCGGTCACCCCCACACCGGCTGTATCGGGCGACCGCAAGGGTCGCCCCTGCGAAAATGCGGTACAGGCGATGGCGGCGTTTATCGGCGGGGCGGCGGGGTGTGGTCACCCCGCCCTACGAAGCGGCTGCCGGTAGTTTGTGTGTTGTAGGGCGGCATGACCACATGCCGCCGCATGATACCCGGCAGCATTACCGGCGGCGGGGCGTCGGGGACGCCGCCCCTACGGAACGGATACCGGAAATTGCCTGGTTATCGGGAGGGATATTTCCTCTTACAACGCGCACTTGCCGCGCTTGAGGTACTGGCCCTTTACGTCGTGGACAACGCCGTTCTCCACCGCCGGAGCGCCCCGCAGGTACACGGCGGCGATGCTGCCGGAGGTACGGAACCCCTCGAAGGGGGTATAGTCGCAGCGGGACACCATGTCGGCAGCGCGGAGGGTGTGATCCGCCGCCGGGTCGTACACCACGATGTCGGCGTCCGCGCCGGGGGCGATGCAGCCCTTCCGGGGATAGAGGCCGTAGAGCCTGGCGGGATTCTCGCTGAGGGCGCGGCAGAAGGTGAGCAGGTCGATGCGGCCCGCCGCCACGCCGGTGGTATACACCACCTCGCCACGGGTCTCCACGCCGGGAAGGCCGCCGGGAATGGTGGTGAAGTCTCCCTGGCCCGCCAGCTTCTGCTGCGTGGTGAAGGAGCAGTGGTCGGTGGACACGGTGTTGACCCGGCCCTCACGCAGGCCATCCCACAGCGCGTCCTGATCCGCCTTTTTGCGGATGGGAGGGGAGCACACGAACTTGGCGGAGGACAGCCAGTCCTCCTGGTAATACACGCTGTCATCCAGGGCCAGATACTGGGGGCAGGTCTCGGAATACACCGTCTGGCCACGGCCGCGGGCCTGGTCGATCTCGGCCAGCGCCGCGGCGTTGGTGGTATGGACGATCACCACGGGCGCCTCCGCCGCCTGGGCGATCCGCAGGATGCGGCCCACGGCCTCCGCCTCCAGATAGTCGGGGCGGGTCTGGGGATGGCAGGCGACGGTGTTCTCGCCCTTGGCCTTCTTCTCGGCCACCAGCGCGTCGATGACACCGCTGTTCTCGCAGTGGACGCCGCAGATGCCGCCCCGGGCCTTCAGCGCCTTCAGGGCCCGGTACAGGTCGCCGTCCGGCAGCATCATGGCGGGATAGGTCATGTACATCTTGAAGGAGGTGATGCCGGCGGCGAACATGTCGTCCAGCTCCCCCTCGATGCCCGCGTTCCAGTCGTCGATGGTCATGTGGAAGCCGTAGTCACAGTGGCAGTCCGCCGCCTTCCTGTGCCAGAGGTCGAGGCCGTAGGCCAGGGTCTCGCCCTTGTTGGGGCAGGCAAAGTCGATGACGGTGGTGGTGCCGCCGCGGAGGGCGGAGCGGCTGCCGCTCTCGAAATCGTCGGCGGTGGTGGTGCTGCACACGTCCAGGTCGAAGTGGGTGTGGGCATCGATGAAGCCCGGCAGCAGCAGCTTGCCGGTCACGTCCACCACCTGGGCGTCAGGCGCGTCGATATGGGGTGCCACGGCGGCGATCTTCTCGCCGTCCACCAGCACATCGGCCATCACGACGCCGCTGCCGCTGACCACGCGGCCGCCGGTAAAGAGTCGTTTCATCAGAAAGTACCTCCTTAATTTATCCTTTTTCTCCATTATAGCACCAGGTCTCCGGCATGGATACAAAAATTTTTTGTTTTTTGAAAAAATTCCGTTGAAAAAAGAGAGTATCCGAAAGTTATCCCGTATAATAGTATAAGGCAAAATTTTGGCCCGGTGCGGAAAGGAGGCCACGCCATGTTTCCCCAGACATTTCTGGACGAGCTGATCGCCCGCAACGACATCGTGGACGTGGTGGGCTCCTATGTGACGCTGACGCCAAAGGGCGGCAGCTATTGGGGCTGCTGTCCCTTCCACAATGAAAAGACGCCCTCCTTCCACGTTTTGCAGGACAAGCAGTTCTATCACTGCTTCGGCTGCAAGAAGGGCGGCGGCGTCATCAATTTCATCATGGAGATCGAGAACCTGTCCTATCCCGACGCCATCCGCTTTCTGGCCAAGCGGGTCAATATGGAGGTGCCGGAGGATCGGGAATCCGCCGACGCCGACCGATTGCGCAAGCGGCTGCTGGCGCTGAACCGGGACGCCGCCCGGTGGTATTACGGCGTGCTGCAAAGCCCCGACGGCGCGGCGGTGCGGGCGTATCTGGACAAGCGGGCCATCTCGCGGAGGATCGCCGTGCGCTTCGGCATGGGCGCGTCCATGGATAGCTGGGACGCGCTGCTGCGGGCCATGACCGCCCAGGGCTATACCAAGCAGGAACTGCTGGCGGCGGGGTTGATCGTGGCCAACAAGAGCGGCGGCTTTTACGACAAATTCCGCAACCGGCTGATGCTGCCGGTCATCGACGTGCGGGGCGACGTGGTGGGCTTCGGCAGCCG
>USAT01000146.1 GCA_900552725.1 uncultured Eubacteriales bacterium
CTGGATACGGGCTTGGTCTTCGGCTTCCACAGCCGCAGGCGCAGGGCGTTGGACACCACGCACACACTGCTGAGGGACATGCAGGCCGCGGCGATCATGGGGTTCAGCAGCAGGCCCAGCGCCGGGTACAGCACGCCCGCCGCCACGGGGATGCCCACGCTGTTATAGAAGAAGGCCCAGAACAGGTTCTGCCGGATGTTCCGCAGCACCGCCCGGCTCAGCTCGGCGGCAGAGGCCACATCGGCCAAGCTGCTCTTCATCAGCACGATATCCGCCGACTCGATGGTGATATCGGTGCCCGCGCCGATGGCAAGGCCCACGTCCGCCTGCACCAGGGCCGGGGCGTCGTTGATGCCGTCGCCCACCATGGCCACCAGCTGGCCCTCCTTCTGCAGGCGCTCCACGCAGGCGGCCTTATCCTGGGGCAGCACCTGGGCGATGACCTGATCCACGCCCACTTGGCGGGCGATGGCGTCGGCGGTTTGGGTATTGTCGCCGGTCAGCAGCACCACCCGGCAGCCGGAGCGCTTCAGGGCCGCGATGGCGGCGGCGCTGTCGGGCTTCACGGTGTCGGCCACCGCCAGCATGCCCAGCAGCTTTCCCGCCTCGGCGAAGTACAGAACCGTCTTGCCGTCGTCGGCCCACGCCTCAGATTGGGCGGAAAACGGTGCAATATCCACCCCATTTTGGTGCATAAAGGTGCCGTTTCCGGCGAATATTTTCTGTCCGTGCAGCACCGCATGCACACCGCCGCCGGGGACGGCGGTGAAATCCGTCACCTCGCACAGGGGGATGTGCCGCTCCTGGGCCGCCTCGGTAACGGCCCGGCTGAGGGGATGCTCACTGGGCTGCTCCACGCTGGCCGCCACGCAGAGGAGCTCCTCCTGGGTGACGCCCTCCGCCGCCAGGCAGTCGGTCAGGCGGGGCTTGCCCTCGGTGACGGTGCCGGTCTTATCCAGCACCACTGTATTCACCCGGCCCATCAGTTCCAGGGACTGGGCGGATTTGATGAGGATGCCGTTCTCCGCCGCCTTGCCGGTGCCCACCATGATGGCCACGGGCGTGGCAAGGCCCAGGGCACAGGGGCAGGAGATCACCAGCACGGCGATGCCCACGGAGAGGCAGAACTGCACGCTCTGGCCGCCCACGAAGGCCCACAGCAGCGCCGCCGCCAGCGCGATGGACATAACCACCGGCACGAACACGCCGCTGATCTTGTCGGCCAGACGGGAGATGGGCGCCTTACTGGAGGACGCCTCCTCCATCAGCTTCACGATCTGGGACAGGGTGGTATCCGCGCCCACGCGGGTGGCCTCCAGCTCCAGATAGCCGCTCTGGTTCACGGTGGCGGAGGTGACGGGGTCGCCCACGGCCTTCTCCACCGGCAGGCTCTCGCCGGGGATGACGGACTCGTCCACCGAGCCGCTGCCGGACACCACCACGCCGTCCACGGGGATCTTACCGCCCTGACGCACCACCACAATATCGCCCTTCCGGATGTCTTCCGCCGCCACGGTGGCCTCCACGCCGTTGCGCTTGACCACGGCACTGTCGGGAGCCAGGGCCAGCAGGGCGGAGATGGCGTCGGTGGTCTTGCCCTTGCTGCGCTCCTCCAGATACTTGCCCACTGTCACCAGCGCGCAGATCATGCCCGCCGACTCAAAGTACAGCTCCGGCATGCCGGACACCTGTCCGGCGGCCAGGCGCACCATCTCGATGAGGCTGTACAGCAGTCCCGCGCTTGCACCCAGCGCCACCAACGTGTCCATGTTGGGACTGCGGCGGAAAAGCTGGGTAAAGCCCACGGTGAAATAGCTGCGGTTCAGGATCAGAATGGGCACACAGAACACCAGTTGGGAAATGGCATGGGTCAGATGGCTGGCCGTCAGGAAGCCGGGCAAGGGCAGGCCCATCATGTGGCCCATGCTGATATAGAACAGGGGCACCAGGCACACGATGGACCACACCAGACGGCGGCGCATCTTCGCCAGGGCCGCGTCCTGCTCCTTGTGGACGTCCTGCTTCACGTCGGACGCCCGCTTGGCGCCGTAGCCGCCGCTCTCCACCGCGGAGATAATCTGCTCCGCCGTCACCTTTTCCGGGTCATAGTCCACCAGCATGGTGCCCAGCATCAGGTTCACCACCGCGCTGTCGACGCCGGGCAGGGCGCCCGCCGCCTTTTCCACATGGGCCGAGCAGGCCGCGCAGGTCATGCCCGTCACCACAAATTTTTCTTTCATCACGCCGCCTCCTTATTTCATCAGCTTCTGCAGCGTGGTCACCAGCTCGTCGATGACCGCGTCGTCCCCCTGGCGGATGCCGTCCGCCACGCAGGTGCGGATGTGGGTAGCCAGCAGCTCCTTGCTGAAGCTGTTCAGCGCCGCGCTGACGGCGGATACCTGGATGAGGATGTCGGGACAGTAGGCGTCCCTTTGCAGCATATCCTTCAGGCCCCGTACCTGTCCCTCGATCCGGTTCAGGCGGTTCGTCAGGCGCTTCTGCTCCTCGTCGGAGCGGTGCTTCGTCTTCTGACAGTGGCAGCAATCCATATCGTATACCTCCTGGGGGTATGTTTTGATGGTGGCATTATATACCCCCACAGGGTATTTGTCAACGCTTTTCTTTCGGTTTGCAGAAAATTGCCATGACAAGGGCAAACACCACCGCCGCGGCGATGCCGCCTGCCGTGGCGGTCAGGCCGCCGGTCAGCACGCCCAGCAATCCCTGCTCCCCTACCGCCTTTGCCACGCCCTTGGCCAGGGAGTAACCAAAGCCCGTCAGGGGCACGGTGGCGCCCGCCCCGGCCCAGTCCACCAGCGGCTGATAGAGGCCCACCGCCTGCAGGATCACACCCGCCACCACATAGCCCGTCAGGATCCGGGCGGGGGTCAGCTTCGTCAGGTCGATGAGCACCTGGCCCACGGCGCACAGCAGTCCGCCGCAGAGAAAACACCACAGATAATCCATCTTCTCCTCCTTATCGCTCCGCCGACAGCACCACCGCGTGGCACACCGCCGGCATGGTCTCCTTCTGGAACACGGTGGTGGGGCTTTGCAGCGCCCCGGTAGGGGCGAAGATCATCCGCTTCCACCGGCGGCTCTTCAACCCCGGCAGCAGATAGGCGCACAGCACCGAGGCGCTGCACCCCGCGCCGGAGCCGCCGGCGTGCATGTCCTGCTTCTGCCGGTCAAACAGCAGCAGTCCGCAGTCGGTATAGCGGCTGTCCATGTCGAAGCCGTCCCGGGCCATCAGATCCTTCACCACGCTGTGGCCGATGGCGCCCAGATCACCGGTGACGATCAGGTCATAGTCCTGGGGCGTGGTGCGGGTGTCCCGGAACAGGGTCTCCAGCGTGTCGATGGCCGCCGGAGCCATGGCCCCGCCCATGTTGCACTCGTCGTTGACGCCCATGTCCACCACCCGGCCCATGGTGGCGTGGGTGAGATAGGGCCCGTCGCCGGTTCGGCCCAGGATGCAGCAGCCGGAGGCGGTAGCCGTCCACTGGGCGGTGGGACACCGCTGGGAGCCGTAGGGCAGGGGCATGCGGTACTGCCGCTCGGCGGTGCAGTAGTGGGAGGAGGGCATGGCCGCCGCCACGTTGGCCGCGCCCCCCTGCAGCAGCATGGCCGCCAGAGAAAGCCCCTCGCCCATGGTGGCACAGGCGGCGTACAGGCCGCCCACGCTGAAGGGCTGGTTGCGCAGGGCGAAATTGCTGGCGGCGCACTGGTTGAGCAGATCCCCCGCCAGCACCAGATCCACGTCCTCCGCCTGCATACCGCCCCGCTCCAGAGCGTGGGCCAGCGCCCGCTGCTGGAAAATGGACTCCGCCTTCTCCCAACTGGCCTGGCCGCAGAAGGAATCCGTCTCGATCTCGTCAAAATAGGTGCCCAGCGGGCCCTGGCCCTCCAGCTTGCCGCCGATGCTGCCCCAGGACAGCACGCTGACGCCGCCGGAAAAGGCCACCGTCCGCCCGGTTCGATGCATTTCCATTTTGCTTCACCTCACAGTTTTTCCGGTAGTATGTGGGATTTGCGGGAGAATATGTGCAGAAAGCAGAAAAGCGCCAACGGCGCTTTTCTGCTTTCTGCCAGCCTGTCAAAGAACGCCAGTTCTCGTTATGCGAGAGCTGGCGTTTTAGTCGTA
>USAT01000147.1 GCA_900552725.1 uncultured Eubacteriales bacterium
GGTGGTAACGGTGGAGGTGCCGCAGCAGGCGCCCGCCACGGTGCCCACGGCGTCGGACAGCAAGGCCTCCTTCATCTGGGGCATGTTGCCCTCCTTATCGGTCATACCGGCGCGGGAAGCGGTACCCACCAGGGTGCCGATGGTGTCAAACATGTCGATCATGCAGAAGGTGATGATCAGGCTGATGGCGGTGAACCAGCCGATGCGGAAGAAGTCGGTGAAGTCAAACTTGAACAGCGTGGTGCTCACCATATCCTGGAAGGGAGGCAGGAAGGACGCGCCCTGCAGAGAGGCGAAGGGGTTGGTGTGCAGGAAGATAAAGCTGCCCGCCCAGTAGATGACGGAGGCCACCAGCATGCCCACCAGAACGGCGGCCTTGACGCCCTTCTTGGCCAGCAGGATGATGACGAACAGGCCGATGAACATGGTGACCACGGTCAGCACCATGGTGCTGTACTCCGCGCCCATGTGATCCTTGATGACGCTGGGGGTCATGGCGCCGAAGAAGTCACGCAGCACATAGAAGGGGCTGGTGTAGCCGTTGCCCTCGGCATAGATGCCCACGTTGGAGCCCAGGCCGATGTTCATCAGCATCAGACCGATGGCGGGACCGATGCCCAGACGCACGCCCAGAGGGATGGCGTCCACGATCTTGTCGCGGATGTTGAACACGCTCAACAGCAGGAACACAATGCCCTCCACCAGGATGATGCACAGCACCGCCTGGAAAGCACTGGTGTAGTCGGTGTTCAGCATGGCGGCCACGTTGCCGGCGATGACGGCAAAGAAGCTGTTCAGACCCATGCCGGGCGCCATGACGAAGGGCTTGTTGGCCAGGAAGGCCATGCACACCGTGCCGATGGCGCTGGCGATGCAGGTGGCCAGGAAAACGCCGTTCCAGAGGGGGGTGCCAACGGCGAAGTTGGTCAGCAGGTTGGGGTTCAGGGCGATGATGTACGCCATGGTCATGAAGGTGGTCAGACCGGCAAGGATCTCCGTCTTGACGGTGGTGCCGTTCTCCTTCAGGTGGAAGATGCGCTCCATGTGATAAGTCTCTCCTTTATAAGTTCTACAGATACACAGCTATCTTAACTGTGGATACCCTTATCTTAGCGCACCTTTTGTCAAAATACAAGACTTTTTGTCAGGGAAGCTGATAAATTTTTTAGATAACAGACATCACCGGTACAACTCCGTCCGCCGCAGATCGGTATAGGGCCGCGCGGCACGGATACGGGCGGAAGCGGCCATGTCCACCTCGGCGTACAGCAGCTCCTCGCCGCTGCCAGCCTGGGCGATGGTGTCGCCGTTGGCGTCCGTCACCAGCGACCGGCCGGAGAACGCCATCTCCCCCTCCCTGCCGATGCGGTTGCACATGGCGACGGCCACGCTGTTCTGGAAGGCCTGCACCTTGATCTCCCAGTCGAACATCTCCATGGGCTCGCTCTCGGTGTTGGCGGTGGGGATCAGGATCAGGTCGGCCCCCATCAGCGCCTCGGTGCGGATGCTCTCAGGATAGTGCCGGTCGAAGCACACCACGACGCCGATCTTCCCATGGGGCGTGTCAAACACCAGAAAGCCGTCGTCGGAGGGGGTGTAGTAATCCTGCTCATAGAACTGCGCCGCCTGAGCAATGTGCACCATCTTCTGGCGGCCCAGCAGCGTGCCGTCGCTGCCGATCAGCAGCGTGGCGTCAAAGCAGCCGGAGGGCTCCCGCAGATAGAAGTTGGGTGCCGCCATGACGTGGTTCTCCCGGCAGGTGTCCTGGAATTGCCGGATAATGGGATCCCCGGTGGTCAACAGCTTTCCGGACATATCACGCCCCGCGTACTGGGGAAAGAACCGATGGAACTGCAGCTCCGGATAGACGATCAGCTCCGCGCCGTGAAGGGCGGCCTGCCGCAGGGCAGCAAGCTGGCGCGTCAGATTTTCGTTCTCGTTGTCGCTCATGGCCATCTGGCAAAGGGCAAGCTTCATAGGACAGTCCTCCTGAAATTTGTTTTCCCTATTGTACTACTGGGTAATCACAGACGCAAGAGATATTTCCCCGGAAAAGAAAAAAGGCACGGACAAGGGATCGTCGATCCACTTCCGTGCCTTCCTGCGGTCATACGCCTTGGGATTCTTACTCTTCCGGGTCACCGGGTTCAGCGCGCCCCAGGTACCCCGCATCATGGCGTCACGCCTGCGCTTCTCCTTCTTGGAGAGCTTCTCATAGGGAATGAATTTTTCCATAGTACGTCTCCTTTTCAGATGGTTGGAGAGCATCATACCAGAAAACGCCCCGGCTGTCAAATGACAAAACGGAAACACGCCCGCGTACCTCACCGGTACGCGGGCGCAGATCAAAGCTTATGCGATTTTCGCAGCGCGCTCATACAGCCTCTGCAGATCGTAGACATCCACGCCGCCGACCCCATTCACATTGGCGGCGGCCTCGAAGGCCATCGGACTGTCTTTATATCTGCCAGTCATCTCACCGGTCGCCAGGTATTCGTACAGGCACTGCACATCGGCTGCATCCGGCTCCTCGCCCTGTCCGTTCAGGTTGCCCACGGCAAAGCCGGTGATCACCTGGGCATCCACCAGCGGATGCCAGTCATCCTGGCTGTTGATCGTCAGCCACTGCGTCCACTGTTCATCGCTTCCCCCATAGTACAACACCGTCAGCACAGCGCAGCCGCTAAAGGCCGCGGCGTCGATCGCCGTGTCACCGCCGGAGATCACCACCTCCTCCAGGGCCTGACAATCGTTGAAGGCATACGGCCCCACCGTTTTCATACCGGCGGGAAGTACCACGCCCTGCAGCGAATAGCAGCCGCTGAAGGCATATTCCCCAATGGTCTCCAGGCCGCTGGGCAGGCGCAGGTCGGAAAGCCTATCACAATTTGTGAAGGCATAGCTGCCGATGCTGACAACGCCCTCCGGGATCGTCACCCGGGTCAAATCAAAATTGCTCCAGAACAGGTTCTCCCCGATCCGGGTCAGCCCCGCGGGCAGCGTCATCTCCCGCAGGCCACACTGGTTGAAGGCATCGTCGCCGATCTCGGTCACGCTGTCCGGAATGGTAATGCTATGGAGACCGGTGCAGTAGTAAAACGCGCTGTTCTCAATAACCGTTACGCTGTCAGGCACGGTATAGCTGCCCACCTTCTGACTGGAGCAGAAAACAAGATGGCTCATGTCCTTGCTGAACAGCACATTGTCCACGCAGCAGTAGTCCTCGTTCCCCTCAGCAACACGCAGCGTAAGCGCCGTACAGCCCGCGAAGACCTGCGGCCCGATCCGGCAAACACCGGCGGGAATCGTGATTTCCGTCAGGGCAAAGCAATGACCAAAGGCACCCTCTCCCAGCTCCCGCAGTCCCTCGCCCAGCGAAACGCTGCGCAGGGCTTCGCAGCTGTTGAAGGCTTCCCCTCCGATCACCTCGACGCTGTCAGCAATGGTGACCTCCTCCAGATTTTTCAGCGTCTGGAACGCTTTGCTTCCAATGGCGGTGATGCCATCTCCGATCACCACACGCCGGATGTCGGCGGCGTTTTCACGCCACGGAGCAGGCTCCTCATCGGTATAGCTGCTCATCTCGCCGCTGCCGCTGACGGTCAGGGTACCCTCGTCCAGCGACCATGTTGGCGCCTCCGTTATCGTTTCACCGGTGTCATAGAAAACCCCGGAAATATCTCCGGCCGCCCATGCCGTGCCGCTCAAGCCGATCAGCATTGTCAAGCTGAGGCTCCATGCCAGGAATCGTTTCATCATGCTCTCCCCCATACTTTATATTGTATATGGATACTGCTGTAACCATTGTATCATGGCGTATCCGCATGCCGCAAGGCTTTTTCGCCATTTTTCGACAAATTATGACAGTTTAAAAGGCACACGGCAAAATCCGCGCACAGCAAACAGTATTGCTGATATCCGTTATCACATTCCATAGCTTTACTTTTCCTGTTAAATATTCTACTATATACTCACAAAGATAAAGGAACCCAAAACCACCCACATATAACAAAATACTTCAAGGAGGAATTTACCATGAAGAACTTCAATAACTACGTCCTGACCGCGATCGTTTCCCTGATCCTGGTGGTCGCCACCTCTTTCCTGATGACCGCCGCTGATGAGCCTATC
>USAT01000148.1 GCA_900552725.1 uncultured Eubacteriales bacterium
TCTTGGGGTTGGCGATCAGGGGGCCGAAGTCGGTCATGGCGCCCACGCCCATGAAGATGAGGCAGGGATAGATGCCCAGCTTGATGCCCAGATACAGCACGTCAATGAGGCCCACGGATACCGTCTGGCCCACGGCCACGCCGCTGAGCACCGATTCCGATACTCCGGCGGCCTGCATCTCGGCAATGAACTCCGCCGTGATGGGATTGCCGCCGAACAGATCCCAGTGGACGTGCCCTCCGGCGAAGAGGATCTCGTGATACATCTCTGCGCCGGGCAGGTTGGTCACCAGCATGCCGATGGCAATCGGCACCAGCAGCAGCGGCTCAAACTTCTTGACGATGCCCAGAAACAGCAGCACGATGGCCACGACGATCATGATGGCGCATTTCCAGTTGTCGCCCTGGAAAAACTGGTAAAAACCGGTTTGTTCGCAAAAATTCAGAATGGCTTGCATGGCGCACCCTCCATTACTGGATGGTGCACAGCAGCGCGCCGGACTCCACGGCGGCGCCCTTGGTCACGGCCACGGCGGTCACCTTGCCGTCATGGGGCGCCATGATCTCGTTCTCCATCTTCATGGCCTCCAGGATCATCAGCACCTGGCCCTTCTTCACTGTATCACCGGCGGCCACGTTGACGGCCAGGATGTTGCCGGGCATGGGGGAGGTGATGCTCTCACCGGCGCCGGAAGCGGCAGGCGCGGGAGCGGGAGCGGCAGCCACAGGGGCGGCAGCGGGCGCACCGTTCATTTCTTCGATCTCGACCTCATAGGCGGTGCCGTTTACGTTGACTCTGTACTTTTTCATGTTACTTCTCCTCCTCAGATCTTTTTCATGGAAACGATACGGATGACGCTGATGTCAGTGCCCATATCCTCGGCGATGGCGGCGGCCACGGCAGCCACCATTTCGGGGGTGACGGCGGCTGCGGCAGGTGCCGCGGCGGACGGCGCGGGGATGGCGGGGGCTGCTGTCTTGGCGTCTGTTCTGCGTACCACGTTGCTCATGACCGAGACCAGTACGATGATGCAGATCAGACCCACAAACACCGTGCACAGTCCCATCAGGCACACAAACAAATTGGAGTAATCCATTGCTGATACGACCTCCCATTCCTATAATGCTGCCAATCGATGGCACTTTAATTGTACCAAACGTTTGGCATAAATTCAACCGTTATTTCCCTAGATCTACAAAATTTGTAAGAATGTCTAAATAATTTTTGGATAAATTGACGCTTCGGACAACTGGAGCGGGGAAGGGCTTTCCAAATAAAGGATGCCATGATATACTATAAAATATGTAAGGAGATGAGGCTGATGCGTTACGGACAGGTGAAGAAGGGCGTTTTTTTGAGCCGTCCCAACCGGTTTATTGCCCATGTGGCGCTGGACGGCGTGGAGACGGTGTGCCATGTGAAGAACACGGGCCGGTGCCGTGAGCTGCTGGTGCCCGGCGCGGCGGTGTATCTGGAGAAGGGGACGAACCCCAATCGCAAGACGGCCTATGACCTGATCGCCGTGGAGAAAAATGGAAAGCTCATCAATATGGACGCTCAGGCCCCCAACAAGGTGTTTGCCGAATGGGCGCTGCGGTTCAATCCCACCGCCACCGCCGTCCACAGCGAATACCGCTTCGGCCAGTCCCGGCTGGACTTCTGCCTGGAGACGCCCCAGGGGCTGCATCTGGTGGAGGTGAAGGGCGTTACGCTGGAGGAGGACGGCCACACCCGCTTTCCCGACGCACCCACGGAGCGGGGCGTGAAGCACCTCCATGAGCTGATGCATGCGGTAACGCTGGGCCACCGGGCCACGGTGTTCTTCGTGATCCAGATGGCGGATGTGGTGGATTTCGCCCCTAATGACGCGACCCACCCCGCCTTCGGCGAGGCGTTGCGCCGGGCGAAGGCGGCGGGCGTCAACATCGCCGCCTATTGCTGCCGCGTCACGCCGGAGAGTCTGGAGATCGACCACCCGGTGGAGATCAGGCTATAAAGCGGGTAATAAAAAGTGCAGGCTCAAGCCTGCACTTTTTTCAATAAATAATAGGTGATGCGGGCCGTCAGACCCCACAGGGGATAGGGCTGCGAGTCGTAGACCGGCACCTCCATGCGGCCGTCGCCCCAGGGGTAATCCGGCGGGATCTGCACGGTACCGTAGGGGAAGTCCTGGCCGATCATGGGCCGCAGGGCGTAGCGGTACAGCGTGGGCGGGTGGGCTCTCAGCCAGTCCAGCGGCAGCAGGAAGGTGTCCGCCACCTCGTCGGGGTTGGGCCGCAGCCGGTTCAGAGCACCGGCCTCCACACGGGCCAGCACCGGGTGCATCAGCGCGTCGGAGCGGAGGTAGAGGAAATCCAGCAGGCCGATGACGCCGATGTCCGCCGGATCAATGCCCAGCTCCTCCCGCGTCTCCCGCAGGGCGCAGTCGGTGGGCGTCTCGCCCGGCTCCATCCGCCCGCCGGGGAAGCAGACCTCGTGGGGCTGGCGGATGCCGCCAGAGCGTACCTCGTACAGCAGGCACAGGCCCTGCTCCGTCTCTATCAATGGCACCAGCACGGCGTATTCCCGCTTGCTGCACAGAAGCCCCGGCGTATGGTGCTGATAGGCGTTGTAAAAATCCCGGATATCCACGGCGTGCTCCTCCTGTATGCGTTGCTTTTTATAGTATACCACAGAAGCCGGCGATTTTGAAGCAAAAAATGAGGCCCCATCCGAAGATGGGGCCGTGGTATCTAAGGTTTAGCAGCCGCAGCCGTTGTTGCAGCCGCAGTTGTTGTTGCAGCCGCAGTCATTGCCGCAGCCGCAGCCATTGCCGCAGAACAGGAACAGCAGGATGATGGCGATGATGATCCAGCAGCAGCTGCTGCCGCCAAAGCAAGAGTTCTGATTACACATAGCGTAACCTCCTATGAAATTTCAGACCCCGTAGAGAAGTCTCATTCCATAGTATGTGAGGCGCGGCAAAGTGTGAGAGGGCGGCGGGAAAATTATTCCTGCGCGGTGCGGGAGATGCGGTAGCTGAGGGTCAGCAGGGTGTCCACAAAGTGGATATCCTCGGAATACACGTCGTCCGGCACGGAGATCTCCACGTTGGTGAAGTTCCAGAAGCCGCGGATGCCCAGGGCTACCAGACGGTCGGCCAGCGGCTGCGCCACGTTCTGGGGCACCGTCAGCACCGCCACATTGGGGTGATGCTGGGCTGCGTATTCCTCCAGCTCGTCCATGGAGCGGACAGTGACGCCGTTGATCTCGTCGCCGATCAGGGCGGAGGAGACGTCGAAGGCGGAGTCCAGGTGGAAGCCCACCTTGGCAAAATCAAAGTTCTGCAGCAGCGCGTGGCCCAGGTGGCCGGCGCCGATGATGATCAGCTTGTGGTCGTTGTCGATGCCCAGAATATGGCCGATCTCCGCGCGAAGCTCTGCCACATTATAACCGTAGCCCTGCTGTCCGAACTCGCCAAAGCAGCTGAGATCCTGGCGGATCTGAGAGGCGGTGATGTCCATCTTATCGCCCAGCGAGTGGGAGGAGATGCGGACAACGCCCTTGTTGTACAGGTCGTCCAGATAGCGGTAGTACCGGGGGAGACGGTGGATCACAGCATCGGAGATTTTTTGCTTTTTCATATATACCATCCTTTGGGGGTAAAAAAATTTATAAGTTATTTTAGCGCAAGATGGAGTAGTTGTCAACTTTTTTAACAATCTTTTTTGAAAAAATTTTGCTTTACAACGGGGAAAGAAGTTGGTATAATAGGTAGGCCGTTCGGGAAACGGCCAAATTCCGTATGCGCCCGTAGCTCAGATGGATAGAGTGACAGACTCCGACGTTTCAGGCGTTTCCAGTTGAGATATGGCGCAAAGCCTTGCCGCACCTGCGTTTGCGGGAACGGCAGAGAAAAAATGCGTGGTCGTTGACTACTATTTGACGACTATCGCAGAAACCCACAACCAAATATGCGCCCGTAGCTCAGTTGGATAGAGTGACAGACTCCGACTCTGTAGGCCGCTGGTTCGAATCCAGTCGGGC
>USAT01000149.1 GCA_900552725.1 uncultured Eubacteriales bacterium
GATAACGTTGCGCACGGTGCCGGTCAGCTCCATGCCGGGCTTGAGATCCTTCATCTCCAGCACGTCGGTGCGCAGGATGGGCTTGGGCAGCTCGTCGCGGACGTCCCGACCCGGCTTCAGCAGCTCGGCGGTGATGTCCCGCAGAGTGGGCACGCCCACGCCGATGGCCTGGGCGGCCTTCTCCTCGCCGTAGGCCTTGATGCGCTGCGGCAGGTCGGCGATGCGCTCGGCCTTCACGTCCGCCAGGGTATAGCCCGCCAGCTCCAGCAGCGCCTTGGCGGCGTCGTAGCTCTCCGGGTGGACGGCGGTGTTGTCCAGCACGCTCTTGCTCTCCGGCACGCAGAGGAAGCCGGCGCACTGCTGGAAGGCCTTGGGCCCCAGCTTGGGCACCTTCTTGATCTGGGCACGGGAGGTGAACGCGCCGTTCTCCTCCCGGTAGGCCACCACGTTTTTCGCCGTGGTGCCGTTCAGGCCCGCCACCCGCTGCAAAAGGGACGGCGACGCCGTGTTGATATCCACGCCCACGGCGTTGACGCAGTCCTCCACCACGCCGCTGAGGGCCTCGTCCAGCTGCCTGGCGGGCATATCGTGCTGATACTGGCCCACGCCGATGGCCTTGGGGTCGATCTTCACCAGCTCCGCCAGGGGATCCTGCAAGCGCCGGGCGATGGACACGGCGCTGCGGAGGTTCACGTCGTACTGGGGGAACTCCTCGGCGGCCAGCTTGCTGGCCGAGTACACCGACGCGCCCGCCTCGGACACGATCATATAGCTGACGTGGGCGCCGGTCTCGTTCACCCGGCGGATCAGCTCCACCGCCATCTGCTCCGTCTCGCGGCTGGCGGTGCCGTTGCCGATGGCGATGTGCGCCACGCCGTGCTTCCGGATCAGCCTGGCCAGGGTCGTGATGGCCTCCTCCTTCTGCCGCTGGCCGTAGGTGGGATACACCACGGCGGTATCCAGCACCTTGCCGGTGCCGTCCACCACCGCCACCTTGCAGCCCATGCGGTAGCCGGGGTCAAGGCCCATGGTGACCTTGCCCTTCACCGGCGGCTGCATCAGCAGCGGCTTCAGGTTCAGGGCGAACTGGCCGATGGCGCCCTCGTTGGCGGCGTCCGTCAGGGTATTGCGGGCCTCCCGCTCCAGCGAGGGGTAGATGAGCCGGTCATAGGCATCCTCGCAGGCGGCCTTGACGAACTCCATGGCGGGTGAGCCGGGCTTCACCACGGCGCGGCGCAGCAGCGGCAGCGCCGCATCCCGATCCAGCAGCACGGTGACGGAGAGGACGCCCTCCTTCTCGCCCCGGTTGATGGCCAGGATCTGGTGCCCCGCCAGCTTGGAAAGCGGCTGGTCGAAGTCGTAGTACAGGCGGTAGACGGTGTCCTCCTCCGTGGCGGCCAGGCTGCGGAGGTGGCCCTGCCGCGTCAGCAGGCCCCGCAGGGCCTTGCGGATGTCCGCATCGTCGGACAGCAGCTCGGCCACGATGTCGTTGGCGCCCTGCAGGGCGTCGGCCACGGTCTCCACGCCCCTTTCCGGGTCGATGTAGTCCTGTGCCGCGTCCTCAGGCGCGGGACAGTCCTTTTCCTGCGCCAACAGCAGCATGGCCAGGGGCTCCAGGCCCTTCTCACGGGCCGCGGTGGCGCGGGTGCGGCGCTTCTGCTTATAGGGACGGTAGAGATCCTCCACCTCCGCCAGCGTTCCGGCGCTGTCGATGGCGGCGGACAGCTCAGCCGTCAGCTTGCCCTGCTCCTCGATGGCCTTCTTCACCGCCTCGCGGCGGTCGGCCAGGTTGCGGAGGTACTGGAGCCGTTCCTCCAGGGTGCGCAGGGCGGTGTCGTCCATGGCGCCGTGGAGCTCCTTGCGGTAGCGGGCGATGAAGGGGATGGTGTTGCCCTCATCCAGCAGGCGGACCACGTTTTCCACATGCTGGGGGTTCTTGTCAAGCTCCTGTGCCAGGGTCTGAATGATATCCATAGATTCTCCTTGTCTTGTATCCGGTAGTGATGGGGCGCGGCCCCCTGCGTTTTTCTGCTTTATTATAGCAAACCGCCCCGCCGCTTGCAACCTTCGCCCGGTGGCGGAAATACCGTATTGCCGTGCCGGAGATTTTGTGATAAGGTATCATAAAAAGGAGTGTGAGCGGATATGACAGTAAGACCGGTAAACAGGCAGGAGATCGCGTACTTTGCCGATGCCCACCGGCGGGTATATCGTGAAGAGTATCGCTGGGGGCCCGCCTTCTGCGATTATGCCGCCCATATTGCGGAGCCCTTCGTCAGAAGTGAGCGGGACGAGTTTTTTGCCGCCGTGGCAGATGGCCGCCCTGTGGGCTGCATCATGCTCTGCCAAACGGAGGAGCCCGCCGTGGGGCAGCGGCGTCTCTTCCTGGTGGAAAAGGGGCAGCGCGGCGTGGGCGTTGGCACGGCGCTGGTGGATGCCCTGCTGGAAAAGGCCTGTGCCTGCGGCTATCAGCGGCTGATCCTTTGGACGGCCTCGCCGCTGGTGGATGCCATCCGGCTGTATCAGAAGTACGGATTCCATAAGACGGAGCAGCAGCCCAACACCACCTGGAGCCTTGACGGCGAGACCGTCATGGAGGAGAAGTTTGAGCTTGCCCTGTGACCGGGGGCGGCTTGTTGAACAGAGAAAAACGACCCCGCCGTATGCCCGGCGTACGGCGGGGTTCCTTTCGGGAAACGCTGCGCTATACGCCCAAAAGGCGCTTGGCGGTCTCTCCCAGGATGGCCCGGATGTCCTCCTCCGGCAGCGGAAGTTGGGCGATCGCGTCGGCGTTTTTGCCGATGTCCACGCTGGGCCAGTCGGTGCCGAACACGAATTTGCGGGCCAGCCGGGGCAGGTCGGGAAAATAGGTCAGCAGCTTCTTCGGCGGCAGGCCCGCCACGTCGATGTATACATTCTTGTGCAGCCGCGCCACGGTAAAGGCCTCACGATACCAGCAGTCCCGACCGCCGTGGCACATGACGATCTTCAGCTCCGGGAAATCCACCGCGATATCGTCGTAAAAGATGGGGCTGCCATACTTCAGCCGCGAGCTCTTGAATACCGACAGTCCCGTGTGGAACATCACCGGCAGACCCAGCTCCTGGGCCGTCTCGTACAGTGGGTACATCATGGGGGCGTTGGGGTAGAAGAAATTATAGGTGGGGTACAGCTTCACACCCCGGAAGCCCTCCGCCGCCAGCTGCCGCAGCTGGCCGGGCATATCTTTTTCCTTCAACGGATCAAAGGTGCAGAAGGGCAGCAGCTGGGGGTGTCCCTTGCAGAAGTCCGCCACCATCCGGTTGTCCGCCACACCGGTGACGGCGGGGGTGTCCTCCGCCAGGATCACGGCGTAGTCCACGCCCTTCTCCGCCAGCATGGCGCAGAAGTCATCCGGCGAGGCGTTGGCCTCGCACACCGCCTGATACGCGGCCTCGGAGGGATACAGGGAGATGAACCAATCCCGTGTGCTGGCGGACAGCACCTCGTACCGGGCCAGATGGACGTGCATATCAATGAGTAAGCTTCCGTTGTGCATGGCTGCTTCCTTTTTGGTATCAGTGGCGCTGTATCGTATCGGTGAAACTGAAGGGCGATCCTCTCGCTTGCGCTCCGTCAAGTCGGAGCTCGTTTCGACGCCCTTTATTATTGGTGCCTCGGAGGGGTGCTCAAGGATGAACACCCCTCCGAGGCACCACCACTGCCTTCGAATACAGATTCTATATCATCCAACGGGACATTGTCAATGCTCAACGGCTTCTTGCTGGCGTTGATGATGAGGGTAAAGTGGTCGTCATACAGATAGATGGAATGAACAAAGATGTTGATGATGGCTCGGCGCTTATTCACATCGTCGGCGGGCATCTCGCAGACATAGTCCAGAAAGGCCAAAATCTGTGCCTCCGTCAGCGTGATCTTCTTGTTTTCCTCGACAGCGAGCTGCGCCTCCAGCTCCGCCTTTTCCGCCATGCGCTTGTTGAGTCGATCCGTCAGCATCT
>USAT01000150.1 GCA_900552725.1 uncultured Eubacteriales bacterium
CCGCCGTGACCGGTGAGCCGCAGCCGGAGCTGGGGACAGCGCACCGGCCGCACCGCCAGCAGTCCTGCCCGCAGGCGGCGTCCGTCTCCCTGCAGGCTCCCGGCATAGTGCCAGGTGCGCCCCTCGTCATAGCTGACGTGGGCCTTCACCCACGCGCCGCTGTCCGGCGAGAGCCGCAGCTCCAAGCGCTGCAAAAACTTCTGCTCCGGCGTGTCCAGCCCCAGCTCGCCCGTCTCGGCGTACCAGTCAGGCGCCGCCTCGTCGCCGTCAGGCGCGCCCTGCAGCGCCGTGACGCCGTCCGCCGTCAGGCCGTACAGCACGCCGCCGGATACGGCGAACTGCTTCACCCGCAGTCCGTCCTGCCGGTGCCACAGGCCCCGCGCCGTGTCGTAGACGAAGAGGTGATCCCCGCCGCTTTGCCGGGCCGACAGCCAGTAGTGTCCCTCCGCCGCGCCGCCCACGGCGCTTTCATACCGCTCGTCGCCGAAGCAGGCGGATACCAGCCGGGGTATGCTGCCGTCAAAGGCGTACACGCCGCCGCTGCCGTGGAAATACAGCACGCCGTTCGCCACCGCCAGGGAGCGGCTGCTGCCCTGCTTCACGCCGGGGCACTGCAGCGACGTGATCTGGTGCGCGCCCGCGGCGCTGATGTACAGCCGCTCCATGCTGTGCTCCTTGAAGAACAGCACCGTCCCCAGATAGGCCGCCGCGCCGGTGAATACGCCGTCGCTGCCCCGGTCGGCGGCATAGCTGTCGGTGGACAGCCCTGCAAAGGTGTTCCAGTTGCGGAAGTCGCCCAGGGCGCTGCCGTACACGGCGTTGACGGCCTGCCCGTCCACGATGCCGTACTTGCAGCCCCACAGCCGGTTGCCGCACTCCACCACGAAGTCCATGTCCGGCACATAGCGCCGCACCGTCACGGCGGTGGTCTGCTCCCCCTCAATGGCGGCCACGGCGCCGATGACGATGGCGTCGTCACCGCATTGCAGCAGCGTCCAGGTGCCGTCCGCCGCCGCCCCGGTGCAGCCGGAGACCGTCACGCCGTCCCCGGCGGAAAAGCCCAGCCCGATGCCCGCGGCGCTGATTTTCATGGCCGCGTCGTCCACCGCCTGCCACATGACGCCGTCATAGCGCATCAGCGCCGCGCCGCTGCCGGTGTCCAGCCACAGATCGCCGCTCTCGGCGCCGGCCGGTGCCGCCGCCCCGGCGGTATAGTCCTCATATTCCGTGCCGTCGCTGCGGCACAGGGCAAAGGTGACGGTGCCGGTGGTCTGGCTGGTGTTTTCCAGACTGCCCTTGTCGCTGAGATCCTGGGTGTTGACGTACTTCTTATCGGGCCAGATCAGCAGATACGCCCCCATGGATACCAGCTGCTTTTCCCCGTCCGTCAGCGTCAGGTCGATGGCCGCCCCGTTGATGTACAGCGTGCCGCCGTCCACCCAGATCAGGCAGTCCTTGGCGCAAAGCCCGTTGGGCTTGTCCAGCGCCATCACGGTCTTACGCTTCTCCCGCACCGACAGCGTGGGATAGCCGTCCCCCGTCAGGTTCTCCATCCGGGCGAAAGCCCCCAGTGGTGTCCTGGGCCGCGCGTCATAGCCCAGAAATTTGCTGACCGTCACGCGCTGCTGCGCCGGGGCCTTGCATTGTGATAGAAACATGCCGTTCCTCCTTCCTTACACGGGGGCGGGAGAGAATACTCTCCCGCCCCGCCGCGCTAGCATAATTTCAGAGCCCTGACGTTTTGTGTGGGCGCGGTGGTGCGGCATACATAGTCCCGATAGGTCAGCAGGCCGTTGTTCCAGTTGGCTGCCGCGCTGTTGTACCGGGCCATCTCGCCGTTGCAGTAGTGGATCTGCGCCTCCACATAGTGGCGGTACAGTTCGTCATAGGGTGCCTCCACCGCCAGCGCCGCATCCTCCTCCAGCGCCGCCAGCGGCCCCGTCACCCGGCAGATCTCCCGCAGCACGAAGCCCTCCGCCTGCGCCAGCCACCGCAGCTTCTCCGCCCTGGTGTACTGGTTGGGCACCAGCGCGTCCACCTGCTCCAGCACCTGCTTTGCTGTGATGTTCGCCATGGCTGCCGCCTCCTCAGTCGGCCATTCTGTCCACATAGCGGCGGGCCTCCTCCGCCATCATGCGGCTGTTCACCAGTACCTCCGCCACATAGTCGGGCACCTCCACCTGCACGCCCTTCATGATCTTGAAGCTCCGGCCGTTGACGGAGACGATGACGAAGTTCTCCTCCTGCTTGCGGCCTCTGGGGATGGTCACGCTGACCGTCTCCGCAGCCCTGTCCTGCTTCTTTGCCATATTCCGTTCCTCCTTTGTTGTTGTGTGGATACGGCGGGGTGTGGTCACCCCGCCCTACGCATATCTGCATGATCTTTTGTAGGGCGGCATGACTACATGCCGCCGCCGTATAGCGGTGAAATCCTTTTTGCCAGTTTAGTTGGCCTTATCCTCGCCGGAATAGCTGCTGCCGCACTCCACGCGGACGATGTACTCGTCGTACAGGATAGCGGCGGCGTGGATGCCCTTCCAGCCCACGCTGGAGCGCTGATCCAGGGGATCGGCGGTGCCGGAGGAGCCGCGGGGCTTCACGATGACCTCGGTGCCCTCGCTGAGATCCACCACGCCGTAGGCACCCTTGCCCACGAACAGGCAGCCGTACACGGCCAGACCGTCCTTGCCGCCCTCGCCGGGATAGATGACGTCGTTGTCCGCCAGGGTGACGGCGCTGTCCAGCGTCAGCTGGCTGGCGGTGTTGGCCGTGACCTTCGCGCGCTTGCCGCCGCACAGCACATAGCGGCCCACCAGTGCTCCGGCGGCCACGGTGCCGCCGTCAAAGCTGACGGTAGTGGAGCCGTTGGCGGCGGCGCTGGCGGTCAGCGTGCGGCTGCTGCTGGCCAGATCGTCGCCGCGGAAGATCTTGGCCTCGGTGGTCTCAACGAAGCGCACGCCGTGCAGCTCGCCGATCTCGCCGGAGAACAGCTCTGTGGCGGCGGCGTACTGATGGGCGGTCACCCAGTCGGGGTCGTTGCGCAGGTCGAAGGCTACGCTGGGATGGATGATGCAGACGTACTTGCCGTCAAAGGTGGGGGCGTTCATCTTCTTCAGCTCCGTGGCGGCGCGGGCCACCAGCTCCGCGGTCATGACGCAGGTCTTGTCCAGCCCGTAGCGGTGCAGATTCTCCACCTTCTTGCCGTCGGTGTCCTTGCCGGGGGCGTAGATGACGTGGGTGCCCTGCTGGATCTCATTGCGGGTCACGGTGTCCAGGGTCAGACCCATGTTGGCGCCGTGACGGTCGGTGATCTCCAGCACCACGTCGTCGATAGCGGTCAGATCCAGCATGTCGGACACGGTGGTGTAGTCGCCGTACTGGCTCAGCTCCTTGGTGATGTAGCTGACGGTGATGCCGCTGCCGTCGGGGGTCACGCCCTCGGTCAGGGGCGTCAGCGCCTTGTCGAAGGAGCCGAACTTGCGCCATTCCACGGTCTTGCCGCCGCCCACAGGCAGGGGCTTGGTGGCGGCGAACTGGTTGTGCACCAGCGCGGGCTTGGCGTTCTCCAGCAGCTCCATGCCGTAATAGGTCTTCATCTCGGCGCTGAGACTCTGGGTGCCGGTGGTCTGTACATTGCTGTCCGCAAAGCGCTGCAGATCAAAGGTATGTGCAAATGCCATAGTGATTTCTCCTTTATAAAATTAGTATGTCGGATGTCCCATGCTCCCCGGCGTCGGGAGCGCGCTGCGCCCGAAAGAAGCTTGCTGTCCGCGGTAGCCCGCGACCCCGCCCGGGCACCCCGGGCATCTATGTCAAATCCACACCCGATGCTGCACCGGGTGTGACAACTCTCCCGTAGGGGCGACCCTCGCGGTCGCCCGCGTCCTCGACGTTCCGCACAGGGGGCATTTCGCCCTCCGGGGCGAGTTACTTTTGCCCTTGGCGGCAAAAGTAACCAAAAAC
>USAT01000151.1 GCA_900552725.1 uncultured Eubacteriales bacterium
GGGGAGCCCGGCGCGGGGGGCTGCTCCTGCCGTAAAAGCGGCGTGTTTTTCCAAAAAATCTATCTGTTTCGGTTGCTTTTTGCGGAATTTCTGGTACGATATAGGTGACAAAATATTCAACAAGGCGGTGTGATATGCGGATCGCGGAAAAACTGAAGCAATACGGGATCATCACCTTTGGCTGCGCGCTGTACGCGCTGGGCTTCTGCTGGTGCTGCGTGCCCGGTCATATGTCCATCGGCGGACTGACCGGTGTGGCCCAGGTGCTGAACGTCTTTTTCCCGCGGCTCCCCGTGGGCGTGATGACGCTGGTGATGAACGTGCCGCTGTTCATTCTGGGCCTGAAGCTGCTGGGAAGGAACGTGCTGGTCAGCTCGCTGTACGCCATGGCGGTCAGCTCGCTGATGATCGACGGCATCAACGCCATCCACAGCTTTCAGCCGCTGGAGCCGGTGCTGGCCTGCGTATACGGCGGCATCATCTGCGGCGCAGCCTTCGGCCTCATGCTGCGGCAGGGCGCCACCACCGGCGGCACGGAGCTGGCGGCCCGGCTGGTCAAGCTGAAGGTGCAGCAGCTTCCCATCGGCAAGCTGTGCCTGGCCATTGACCTGGTGGTCATCGTCACCTATTCCCTGACCTTCCGCCAGCTGACCCAGTCGCTGTACAGCATCGCCATGCTGTACATCTGCACCACCGTGATGGACAAGGTGGTCTACGGCGGCAACGCCGCCAAAATGGCCTACATTATCAGCCAGAAACATGAGGAGATCACCCGGCAGCTTCTGGAGCTGGATCTGGGCGTTACGCTGCTGGAGGGCACCGGAGCCTATGCCCACAAGCCTGCGCAGGTCATTCTGTGCGCCTTCAGCCGGGGCTACATCATCCCGGTGAAGAAGCTGGTGCAGCGCATCGACCCCAACGCCTTTATCATTGTCTGTGATACCCATGAGATCCTGGGCGAGGGCTTCGGCACCTATGACCCCACGGGGCTGTAAGCGCAAAATTTCATAAAAAGAACGCTCGTCCCCGGGGACGAGCGTTCTTTTATCCTATATCCGGGCCACGCCGCTCTTCCACGGCGGCAGCCACCGCCGGGCCCACGCGGGGATCGAAGGCGGCGGGGATGATGTTGTCCGCCGTCAGCTCCTCCGGAGCAATGAGGTCGGCCAGCGCCTGGGCGGCGGCCATCTTCATCTCCTCGTTGATGTCGCTGGCCCGCACGTCAAAGGCGCCCCGGAAGATGCCGGGGAAGGCCAGTACGTTGTTGATCTGGTTGGGATAGTCGCTGCGGCCGGTGGCCACCACCTTGGCGCCGCCCGCCTTGGCGTCGTCGGGGAAGATCTCCGGCGTGGGGTTGGCGCAGGCGAAGAGGATGGCGTCCTTCGCCATGGTGCCCACCATCTCCGCGGTGACCATGCCGGGCGCGCTGACACCGATGAACACATCGGCGCCCACCAGCATCTCCGCCAGCGTGCCGGAGCGGCGCGCCAGATTCGTCACCTGTGCCATCTCCTCCTTGATCCAGTTCAGGCCCTCGCGGCCCGGATAGATGGCGCCTCTGCGGTCGCACATGGTGATATCCCGGAAGCCCGCCGCCAGCAGCAGCTTCACAATGGACACGGCGGCGGCGCCCGCCCCGGAGGTGACGATCCTCACGTCCTCCTTCCGCTTGCCCACCACCTTCAGCGCGTTGGTCAGGCCCGCCAGGGTGATGACGGCGGTGCCGTGCTGGTCGTCGTGGAACACGGGAATGTCGCACTTCTCCTTCAGCTTCCGCTCGATCTCGAAGCAGCGGGGCGCGGCGATGTCCTCCAGATTGATGCCGCCGAAGGAGCCGGAGATCAGATACACCGCGTTGACGAATTCGTCCACATCGTGGGTCTTGATGCACAGGGGGAAGGCGTCCACCCCGCCGAAGGCCTTGAACAGCACGCACTTGCCCTCCATCACCGGCATGCCGGCCTCCGGGCCGATGTCGCCCAGGCCCAGCACCGCCGAGCCGTCGGTGATCACGGCGCACAGGTTGTGTCGCCGGGTCAGGGTATAGCTTTTGCTGATGTCCTTCTGGATCTCCAGACAGGGCTGGGCCACGCCGGGGGTATAGGCCAGGGACAGATCCTCCCGGTTCTTCACCGGCACGGCGGCGGTTACTTCGATCTTGCCCTGCCACTGCTCATGCAGCCGCAGGGATTCCTTTGCGTAATCCATGGTTCGTTCCTCCTTACACCATCTGCTCGGGATGGAATACTTCATCGAATTTTTCGGCGGTCAGAAAGCCCAGCGCCACGCAGGCATCCCGCAGGGAGCAGCCCTCCTGATACGCCTTTTTGGCCACTTTTGCGGCGTTTTCGTACCCAATAAAGGGGTTTAACGCGGTCACCAGCATCAGCGAACGGTTCAGATTCTCCGCCATCCGCGCCCGGTCGGCGGTAATGCCCACGGCGCAGCGGTCGTTGAAGGAGGCGATGGCCTCCGCCAGCAGCCGGGCCGACTGCAGGAAATTATAGGCGCACACCGGCAAAAACACGTTCAGCTCAAAGTTTCCCTGGGACGCGGCGATGCCCACCGCCGTATCGTTGCCCATCACCTGCACCGCCACCATGGTGACGGCCTCGCACTGGGTGGGGTTCACCTTGCCGGGCATGATGGAGGAGCCGGGCTCATTTTCGGGAATACGGATCTCCCCCAGACCGCAGCGCGGGCCGGAGGCCAGCCACCGCACGTCGTTGGCGATCTTCATCATGTCGCAGGCCAGAGCCTTCAGCGCCCCGTGGGCAAACACCAGCTCATCCCGGCTGGTAAGGGCGTGGAACTTGTTGGCGGCGGTGACGAAGGCTTTGCCGGTGATCCGGGACACCGCGTCGGCCACCGCCGTATCGAAGCCCGCCGGGGCGTTCAGCCCGGTGCCCACCGCCGTACCGCCCAGAGCCAGCTCCTTCAGCGGCGTCAGCGTCAGCGTCAGCAGCTCTTTATCCCGGACCAGACTGGCGCGCCAGCCGGAGATCTCCTGGGAAAAGGCGATGGGAACGGCGTCCTGCAGATGGGTGCGGCCCGTCTTTACCACGCCCCGGTTCTCCTCCTCCAGCCGCGCCAGCGTGGCGCACAGGGCGTCCACCGCCGGGATCACATGATCCTCGATGGCCAGCACGGCGGCGATGTGCATG
The DNA here is from genome assembly GCA_900552725.1 of uncultured Eubacteriales bacterium. Lineage (GTDB taxonomy): Bacteria > Bacillota > Clostridia > Oscillospirales > Oscillospiraceae > Vescimonas. The sequence continues at coordinate 3,165 of USAT01000151.1, forward strand.
GCGGTGGGGAAGGTGTCGTTGGAGGACTGGGACATATTCACATCGTCGTTGGGGTGCAGCAGGGGCTTCCCCGCCAGCTCATTGCCCCGGTTGGCCGCCACCTCGTTGGCGTTCATGTTGGACTGGGTGCCGGAGCCGGTCTGCCACACCACCAGGGGGAAGTGGCTGTCCAGCGTGCCCGCCATGATCTCGTCGCAGGCGCGGCAGATGGCGTCACACTTTTCCGCCGTCATCTTTTCCGGCTTCAGGGCGTGGTTGGCCATGGCCGCCGCCTTTTTCAGCACGCCGAAGGCGTGTATGATCTCCACCGGCATGGTCTCGATCCCCACGCCGATGGGGAAATTCGTCCGTGAGCGCTGGGTCTGCGCCCCCCAATACCGATCCGCCGGAACCTGTACCTGGCCCATGGAATCGTGCTCCACCCGATATTCCATGAGATCCCTCCTTGGTTTTTCGCATTTTTCTTGCGTTACAGCGTACCACATTTTCCCGGCAAAAGAAAGCCCTTGTTGGGTCAGCTGCGTCATAATTTCACCTTAAATTTTCTGATTCCTTCCATCTGCGCCGCCGGACGC
>USAT01000152.1 GCA_900552725.1 uncultured Eubacteriales bacterium
CTGCGGCTTTGTGCGGATATGCGATAAATAGCACGATTGAACACTGCCAAAACAAAGGTAACTTTACAATAACAAAGGATACAACCCAATTTTGGATGGGTGGTATCGTAGGTCGTGCTCAAAAAAGTACCGTGCAGTATTGTGCTAATACAGGCGATATGACCTCTTGGACACCCCATACCGGAGGAATTGTTGGGGAGTTGTATCAAGCCTCAAAGATCATCAATTGTTATTCCACAGGGAAAATGGTTCCCCTTGGCAATGGAACTACAGATTTCGGCGGCATTGTGGGCTACATCTACGGTGACCCCCCTATCAAGAGCTGTTATTTCGCTGGTGAAATTGATTTGACCAAATATGGTGTCACCACACCACCATATAAGCGTCTCGGCGGACTTGTTGGTAAGGTTGAATCCGGCACCCCTGTTTTTAAGAACAACTACTATACCGAAACTGCAAACGTTGATTCCTGCGCCACCAATGGTACTATCGCTGGCACCGCAGAATCCATCGATTCCATGAAAACCAAGGAATTTTACAACAAGCTCACCCAGAACGGCGGCGACTACCGCTTCAACCCGAATGGCACACCGCTTCTGCCGGAGCACAAGTATCCGACAGTAGAGGAAACGCCGCGTTACTACTACAGCTCTGCGACTACCGCGAAGGACGAGGGCAAGACCGGCTCCCCCAAGACCATAGATGCGGGCGTGGGAATGTACGCCGTGAGTGCGGCGCTGTCTCTGACCGGGATGGTATATGTGAGTAAGAAGAAATCTTGAGAACGCAAAAAAAAAACCCCGAAAGGGATTTTTTTTTTGTCGGGGGACGAAGCCCCACGCCAGCGTGAGCGCTGGCTCGCAATGACAGGGAAGGGACGTCGTACCCCAAGGGCATTTGTTCCATGCGCTCCACGGCAGGACACCGGCCCCTACAAACGAAAGGACAGCGCCCCATGCGGGGCGCTGTCCTTCTATATGAGGGTGTTACCACTCCAGGTTCTTTTCCGTCTCCTTGCTGAACACATGAGCCACATTGCCGCCGAAGATCATGTTGACCTCGCTGCCCATGGGGAAGTGGGCGGCGTTGCCGTTGGTGGGCACGATGACCACCACGTCGTGGCCGTTGCTGGAGATGTGCAGGTGCACGGAGGAGCCCATCAGCTCGCTGACATCCACGGTACCCTTGACGCCGTCGGCGCACAGCATGATATGGTCGGGCCGCACGCCCAGCACCACGTCCTGCTCGGGAACGTTCTTGGCGCTCAGCCGCTGCTGCTTATCCTCGGCCAGCTCCACGGTGATGCCGTCCAGGGTCACGGCGTACTTGCCGTTCTGCTTGATGAGCCGCGCGTCGAACAGGTTCATCTGGGGGGTGCCGATGAAGCCTGCCACGAACAGGTTGGCGGGATGGTCAAAGACCTCCTGGGGCGTGCCGATCTGCTGGATGAAGCCGTCCTTCATAATGACGATCCGGTCGCCCAGGGTCATGGCCTCGGTCTGGTCATGGGTGACGTAAATAAAGGTGGTGTCGATCCGCTGGCGCAGCTTGATGATCTCGGCGCGCATCTGGTTGCGGAGCTTGGCGTCCAGGTTGGACAGGGGCTCGTCCATCAGGAACACGGCGGGGTCGCGGACGATGGCGCGGCCGATGGCCACACGCTGGCGCTGGCCGCCGGACAGGGCCTTGGGCTTACGGTCCAGATACTGGGTGATGTCCAGGATCTCCGCCGCCTGACGCACCTTCTTGTCGATCTCGTCCTTGGGGACCTTTTTCAGCTTCAGGGAGAAGGCCATGTTCTCGTACACGGTCATGTGGGGATACAGGGCGTAGTTCTGGAACACCATGGCGATATCGCGGTCCTTGGGCTCCACATCGTTCATCAGCTTGTCGCCGATCCACAGCTCGCCGGAGGTGATGTCCTCCAGGCCGGCCACCATGCGCAGCGTGGTGGATTTGCCGCAGCCGGAGGGACCTACCAGCACGATGAACTCCTTGTCGGCGATCTCCAGATTGAACTGCTGGACGGCCACGACGCCCTCGTCGGTGATCTGGAGATTGGTTTTCTTCTCCGGTTCGCCCTTCTTGGCCTTTTTCTTCTTCTCGGTGTTGGGGTAGACCTTCTTCAGATCCTTCAAAACGACCTTTGCCATACATTCTTGACTGTAACTGCTCTGCCTCCGCAAAAAGCAGTCTCGCAGCCGCCTCCCGGCGCACCGCCTTACGACAGGTCTCCACACTGCCGCACCGCCAGCCACAGCGGATCTTCCTCCTTTAATTTGCCGCCGCCAGGCATAAAGTGGAGTGCCCGCCAACGGTTGGAATAAGACAGTACCATTCTATACGAAGGCGCGGCAAATTACAAGGGGAAAAATTGTGAATTTTTACCCACCGCGGCCTATGCGCGGCGCAGGCAAAAAAGGACTGCTTTCCCTTGAAAGCAGTCCTTTTACGTCATTTTATTCCCCGGTGAGATAGCACAGCAGCAGCGCCATGGTGGCCTTCAGGCCGTCCCAGTGGGTGCGCTCCATGCCGTGGGAGGCGTGGACGCCGGGGCCGATCAGCGCGGCCTTCATGCCGCCGCCGGCCCGCCAGGCCGCCCCCACGTCGGAGCCGTAGTGGGGATAGACGTCGGCGGCGTAGTCGATGCCGTGGGCCTTGGCGTAGCCCATCAGCCGGGAGGTCATCTCGTAGTCATAGGGCCCGGCGCTGTCCTTCACGCAGATGGACACCTGCTGCTCGGTGCAGGTCAGGTCGCCGCCGATGCAGCCCATGTCCACTGCCAGCAGCTCGGAAAGCGATGCGGGGATGTCGGCGCCGCCGTGGCCTACCTCCTCATACACGGTGAGATAGAACTCCGTGTCATACTGCGGCACGATGCCGTTGTCCCGCATGATCTTCAGCGCCGTCAGCAGGCAGGCGGCGGAGCCCTTGTCGTCGATGAACCGGGACTTGAGATAGCCGCTGTCCGTCACGGTGGTCTTGGTGTCGATGCAGATGTAGTCGCCCACCGCGATGCCCAGCGCCGTCACGTCGTCCCTGCTGCGGACAGGCTCGTCGACGCGGACGTACATGTTCTGCTCGTCCCGGGACCGGGAGTCCGCATCGTCATACACATGGACGGAGGGGGACAGGGACAGGATGGTGCCGGTGTACACCCGGCCGTCCCGGGTGTGGATGCGGCAGTATTCGCCGTCCAGGGTGTGCAGCAGCGGGCCGCCGATGCGGGTGAACAGCAGCTCGCCCTTCTCCGTGATGGCCCGGCACATAAGGCCCAGGGTGTCGATATGGGCGCAGACGCCCACGGTCCTGCTGTGATCCCGTCCGGGGACGGTGATGACCAGATTGCCCTTGTTGATCCGGCGGGTGGCATAGCCCTGGGCCTCCGCCAGCTCCTTGGCCAGGGTCACCACATCGGCGGTGAAGCCGCTGGGGGAATCCACGGCGAAAAGCCCCTTGGCCGTGTCCATCAGCTCCTGGCGATATTGCTCCATGTTCATGGGGAGTTCCTCCTTTTGCGCCGGGGCGGCGAAGAAGATGCCCGCCGCCCGCTGTTTTGCCCCATTATACCATATCCCGCCCCCGTTGAAAAGCGCCGTGACGGAGAATTTTGCCAAGGCGGGATACGAAGCGGCTCCTGATAGAATTTCGTAGGGGCCGGCGTCCTCGACGGCCCGCACGATGAATGCTGGTATTTTCGATCATCGAACGGGG
>USAT01000153.1 GCA_900552725.1 uncultured Eubacteriales bacterium
GCGGCTTTTTCCGGATATTTTTAATTACATTCCTTTTTCAGCAGCTTTTCCACCGCCGCGCCGTCTATCTGATTGACGGTCACAAACCGGCCGCCGTAAAACACCGCCCAGTTGTTGAACACGCAGGGCAGCGCCTTGGCCTGCGCCAGCGTGGCCACACGGATGAACCGGACCGGGATATCCTTCTCCCCGCAATAGGCCCGCAGCTTCTCGATCCGCTGGGGGATATACGGACACTGATCATCATAATACACCGTCAGTTCTTTTTCGTCGATGGTCTGGCGCTTGGCGGACGGCGCGAAGTGGGGCACCGTGCCGTCAAAGCTGAGGGCCAGCAGCTCGTAGCCGTCCGCGGTGGCATCTACCGTCCGGAAGCCGTATTTTTTTGCGAAGCTCTGGTCGGATAGCCACGCCTTCTGCTTGGCCGCGCCCAGCATGCACACGCCGGACTTTCCCTGCGCCCGGGCGTCCTCCAGACAGGACGTCAGCAGCGCCCGGCCATAGCTGCGGCCCTTCGGCTCACCCTGCACCCACAGGCAGTAGATGTAGAGGTAGTTGTCCCCCAGCACCGGCACCCAGGCGGTCTTCAGCGGCGCGTACTCGATGAACGCGCAGCCCTTCACGTCCAGCTTGCGGAACACATGGCCCTCCCTCAGCCGCTCCGCTAGCCAGCGCCGCTTCGCCTCCACGCCGGGATGCGCCGTTTTGCTGCGGATGATGCAGCAAAGGTGCTCATTCGCCAGATTCTTCGGCGTCAGATCAATGAATCCTCTCTCCATAGCGCTCCTTTTCCCCTGTCATTTTCGAATAATATCCAATATACATCGCTCGTTCTATATGGTGCATTCAGTATACCACGATCTCCGGCGATGTCAATCCCCGCGGCCTTCCCCGCAAAACCGACGCCCGGAGCTTTCGCTCCGGGCGTTGGCGATCAGGTCATGATTCAGGTATTCAGGAAGGGATCGTCCAGCATGCCGAGACGGCGCAGCATGGTCTTTTTCACCGCCTTGAAGATATTCTCGTAGCCAGTGCAGCGGCACAGGTGGCCGCTGAGGAGCTTGCGCAGCTGGTCGTCGGTGTAGTACACCTTACGATCCAGGATCTCGGCGGCGGTCATGATGAAGCCGGGGATGCAGAAGCCGCACTGGATGGCGGTCTCGTCCATGAACGCCTGCTGAATGTCGCTCAGCTCACCGTTGGGGCCGGTGAGACCCTCCAGGGTGGTGATGTGCTTGCCCTCGGCCCACACCGCCAGGTACAGGCAGGAGTTGAAGCACTCGCCGTCGATCAGCACGTTGCAGGCGCCGCACTCGCCCACCTCGCAGCCCTTCTTCACGGAGGTCAGGCGGAAATCGTTGCGGAGCATATCGGTCAGGGACGCGCGGACGTCCACCATCTGCTCCACTTCCTTGCCGTTGATCCAGCAGGTCACCAGCGCATACTGTTTCTTTGCCATTACAGCTCACCTCCCGCCAGTTTCACGGATTCGATCAGGCAGCGCTTGGCGCTCTCCACAGCGATGTGGCTGCGGAACGCCTTGCTGGCACGCCAGGAGTCACGGGGATTGATGTCCTCCAGCACCTTGCGGCCGAAAGCCTCGATATTTTCCAGCGTCACGGCCTTGCCGTTGATGAATTCCTCTGCCGTGGCGGCCCGCATGGGGACAGGGCCCGCCACGCCGAAGGCGATACGCACCCGCTCGAAGGTCCTGCCGTCCGGGCTGAGCCGGGCGTTGACGGAAGTACCCAGGGTGGCGATGTCCATGGCGTTGCGCATGGCGTACTTGATATAGTGGCCCCAGGTGCGGTCATAGCTGGCCTTGGGGATCAGGATGGCGGTCTGGATCTCGCCGTCCTCGATCTTCAGATCCACGGTACCGGCCTTGATATAGAACTCCTTGATGGGGATACGGCGGACGCCGTTTTTGCCGGTGATCTCCACGATGGCCTCCCACGCGTGGAGCGTGGAGGAGGAGTCGGCGGAGGTGACGCCGTTGCAGGTGTTGCCGCCGATGGTACCGGCGTTGCGGATCTGCGGGCCGCCCACCATGTCCACCGCCTCGCCCAGGACGTTGATGTACTTCTGGATGATGGGGTCGTTGGTAATGTGGGTGAAGCTGGTCAGGCTGCCGATACGGATGTTCTCCTCCTCGTCGATGGAGATGCCCCGCATCTCGTCGCACTTCTGGATGGAGATCAGAGCCTTTCCGGCCCGCTTGCCCTCGCGCATCTGCACCAGCACGTCGGTGCCGCCGGCGATGATCTGTGCCTCGGGATGCTCCAGACGAAGGCGCACGGCATCCTGTACGTCTTTCGCCTCGTAAAGCGCTAACATATCATACATTGCTGCGTACCTCCTTAGTCTTGGATCAGGCCCTCTTCGCTGAACCGCTTGAAGAGGATGTGGGCGTTCATGGGGTTCTGGTCGATGGTTACGCCGGTGGCGTTGAAAATGGCGTTGCGGATGGCGGGCGCGCCGGAGCAGGCAGGGGGTTCGCCCAGGGCCTTGGTGCCGAAGGCGGAGGTGGGCTCGGCGTTCTCCACGAACTGGGCCTCCAGATGGGGGTGATCCATGATGGTGGACAGCTTGTAGTCCAGCAGGTTGTTGTTCAGGGGCTTGCCGGTCTTTTCGTCAAACAGCAGCTGCTCGCCCATGCCGTAGCCGATGGCCATGGACATGCCGCCATGCACCTGGGCCTCTGCCAGGGCGGGGTTGATGAGCTTGCCGCAGTCGTGGACGTTGATGATGTTCTTCAGCGTCACCTTGCACATGGGGATATCCACCTCGATATCCGCGAAGGTGCAGCCGAAGGAGTAGGCGTTGTTCTGGATGGTATAGGTGCTCTCGGCAGTAATATGCTCGGAATCGTTGGGATTATACTGGGCAGTCATGGCCAGCTCGCTGAGGGACATGAGCACCTTGCCGTCGGTATTGCGGACGATGCTGCCGTCCACGATGTCCATGTTGTAGGGGGCCTGGCGGGTGATCTTCTGGGCATAGGCCAGGATCTTCTCCTTCAGCAGCAATCCGGTCTTGCGGATGGAGAAGCCCGCCACATAGGTCTGGCGGCTGGCGTAGGCGCCCAGGCCGGTGGGGGTGATGTCCGTATCCTGGCAGGACACCACATGCACGTCCTTATAGCTCTTCAGGCCCACCACATCGGCGGTCATCTGGGCATAGGCTGTGTCGGCACCCTGGCCGATCTCCGTCTCGCCGCACTGCATGGTGACGGTGCCGTCCAGATTCAGCAGCATGCGGTTGGAGCTGGTCTCCAGGGAGATGGGATACACGGCGGTGTTATACCAGAAGGTGGCCACGCCGATGCCGCGGCGGATGGGGCCGGTGTCCTTGGCGTACTCGGCCACCTTGCGGTCGTAGTCCATGTACTTGCGGCCCACCTCCAGGCATTCCCGGAAGGAGTCGTAGTAGTTGACGTTGTGGCTGAAGCCGTCCTCATAGCCCTGGGGCATGATGTTCTGCATGCGGAAGGCCAGGGGATCCATGCCCACGGCATTGGCGCACTCGTCCACGTTGGCCTCGTCGGCGAAGGACGCCTGGGGCATACCGTAGCCGCGCATGGCGCCTGCGGCGGGGCGGTTGGTGAACACCGTCCAGGCATCGCACTCCATGTTGTCGCAGGGGTAGTGCTGGGGGAAGGAGCCCATGGCCTTGGCCACGATGGAGTGGCCGTGGGAGGCGTAAGCGC
>USAT01000154.1 GCA_900552725.1 uncultured Eubacteriales bacterium
GGCTCTGCCCGCCTGCTGCCGTAAAGGGGTCTTTTGCTCTTGCTGCCTTCAGCAGTCAAGTAAGCGAGGATTTGATTGGTGAGTGTTATGCGGCAGAGATTTTTCGTTGGAAAAAGGCGCTTTTCCGCAGGAATACTTTGTGTATTTCAAGGGAAAGCAACGCATTTCCAGCGGAAAAGGATACCGTAGAACCGAAACCAAGTCAAATCAGAGCTTACTTTTTAACATGGCGCTCGTTGCGCAGCAGCTTGGTGGGCTCCAGATAACGCTGCTTGGTGCCCTCGGCGACCCATGCCACACCGGTCTTCTCCACCTTCTTCTTGCCCATGCAGACGTCGCAGTGGCAATCCTGAACATAATGCTCGGGCTGGGTGTAAGAAGTGATGACGCCCTCGAAGTTGCGCAGGATGACCTTGCGGGGGGTCTCGGAGATCAGGTAGTTGGGCATGACGGGAGTCTTGCCGCCGCCGCCGGGAGCGTCCACCACGAAGGTGGGGATGCAGTAGCCGGAGGTATGGCCGCGCAGAGCTTCCATGATCTCGATGCCCTTGGACACGGGAGTACGGAAGTGGCTCAGACCCAGAGAAGGATCGCAGGCATAGATGTAGTAGGGGCGGACACGCATCTTGACCAGACCGTGAACCAGCTCCATCATCACGTGGGAGCAATCGTTCACGCCGGCCAGCAGCACGGACTGGTTGCCCAGGGGGATACCGGCGTCAGCCAGCATAGCGCAGGCCTTGGCGGCTTCGGGAGTGAACTCCTTGGGGGTGTTGAAGTGGGTGTTCAGCCACACGGGGTGATACTTCTTCAGCATCTCGCACAGCTCGGGAGTGATACGCTGGGGGCACACCACGGGGGTGCGGGAGCCCAGACGAACGATCTCCACGTGAGGAATGGCGCGGACGCGCTTGATGATGTACTCCAGCACATCGTCGTTGACCATCAGGGCGTCACCGCCGGACAGCAGAACGTCGCGAACCTCGGGGTGAGCGGCCACATAGTCGATGCACTTGTCGATCTGCTGCATAGGCACTTCGCAGTCGTTCTGACCGGCAAAACGACGACGGGTGCAGTGACGGCAGTACATGGAGCACTGGTCAGTGATGAGCAGCAGCACGCGGTCAGGATAGCGGTGGGTCAGGCCGGGAACGGGAGAGTCGGTATCCTCGTGCAGGGGATCGGCGTCCTCGTAATCGGCGTACTCCAGCTCCTCGGCGCGGGGGATGGCCATCTTACGGATGGGATCAAAGGGATCGTCCAGATCGATCAGGGACAGATAGTAGGGAGTGACCGCCATGCGCAGCTTGCCCAGGGTCTTGGCAATACCGGCTTCCTCGTCGGGAGTCAGGGTCATGTACTTCTTCAGATCTTCGATGGTTTCAGCGCGGTTGGCAACCTGCCAATGCCAGTCGTTCCACAGATTTTCAGGAACGTCAGCGAACAGACCATTGCGAGTTTTCATGTTCGTTTCTCCTTAAAATTTCAGGATGGTTTTGAAGATTCGTGCTGAGGGCAGGGGGCGCAGCCCCCTGCCTCAGTGTCAGTTGCAGTTTCCGATTAGCAATACTTCTCGTCGAACAGCTTGCGCAGCTTGGGGTTCTCGCGCAGGACGTTCAGGGTGATCTCGGCGTGGTTCTTGGTGTAGCCGTTGCCCACGATCATGGTGACGTCCTTGCCGATGCCCTCGGCGCCCAGGGCGGCCTTGGTGAAGGAGGTAGCCATGGAGAAGAAGTAGACCAGACCGTCATCACGGACGGGCAGGATGGCGGACATCTCGCAGGACTCGATGTTCACGCAGCAGATGGAGATATCGTACTCCTTGCCGTCGTTGACACCCAGAGCGGCTTCCATAACGTCCACGGGCTTGGTGCAGTCGGCAACGATCACGTCGGTGTAAACGCCCAGCTCCATCAGATCGGCAACCTGGGAGGCCTTGCGGACAACGCCCACGACCTTGCCCTTGGGGCCGACCTTCTTCATGGCCTCGTAGCCGCACAGAACGGCGGACTTGCCGTTGGCGCCCAGGATCAGAACGCTGTCACCCTCGTGAGGCAGCTTGCGGGCCTGAGCGGGAGCGCCGGCCACGTCCAGAGCGGCCAGGGCCAGAGGCTCGGACATATCCTCGGGCATCTTGCAGTACAGAGCAGACTCGAACAGGATGGCCTTGCCGATGATGTCGACGCGGTCGATATCCTTGTGGATGGACAGGATCTTCTCGATCTTCAGGGGGGTCATGGACAGGGACACCAGGGAGACGATCTTGTCGCCTTCCTTCAGGTCGAAGCCGGGCTTGTTCTTCAGATCCTCGCCGATGTGAGCGACGACGCCCTTGAACATACCGCCGGAACCGGTGACGGGGTTCTGCTGCTTGCCGCGCTCGGCCACGATGCCCATGATCATCTCGCCGATCTTCTGCTCGTCGCCGCCGCAGGCCTCGGAGATCTGGGTGAAGGAAGCGGAGTCGATGTTCAGGGAGGTGACATCGCACACGATCTCGTTGGAGTAGACCTTGGTCATGTCGTTGTCGATCTTCCATGCAGCCTGGGTCAGAACGCCCTTGGGCTCGATAACGCGGTGGGTACCGTACTTGTTGCCTTTCAGTTCAGCCATTGTAAATATCCTCCTAAAATTTTTGTTTATGATGTATGGTGTATGATATATGGTTTATATGATGTGGTTTTTATATGGTAAGGTGGTTTATATGGTGGTAAAAGATCTGAAATTACTTCAGGGGCTTCAGGCTCAGGATCTCGCGGGCCTCGGCGGGGGTAGCGATCTCGCGGCCCAGCTCCTTGGCCATGCGGACGACCTTGGCCACCAGCTCGCCGTTGGAGGCGGCCTTGTGACCCTTGCCCAGGTAGACGTTATCCTCGAAGCCCACGCGGACGTTGCCGCCCATGGCGATGCCGGCGGCGGCCATGGTCCAGGCGGACTTGCCAACACCGGTGACGGTCCAGGTGGAGCCGGCGGGGATCTGGCTCACCAGGTGGCACAGGTTGGGGATGGTGGCGGGGGTGCAGCCGCTGACGCCCAGCACGAAATTGAACTGCATGGGATGGCCGGGCACCTCGCCCTTCTTGGCCATGGTCAGGATCGTGTCCAGGTGGCCGATCTCGAAGCACTCATACTCGGGCTTGATGTCGTTGGCCAGCATGCGCTTGCCGAAGGCACGCATGGTGGGCATGGTGTTGTCGAAGATCTCGTCGCCGAAGTTGCAGGTACCGCAGTCCAGGGTGGCCATCTCAGGAAACAGTTCGGTGGGCTGCAGACGCTCCTCGGGGCTCATGCCGGTGGCGCCGCCGGTGGAGGGGATCATAATGACGTCGGGCAGCTCCTTGCGGATGGCGTCCATCACCACGCGGAAACGCTCGCGATCCTGGGTGGGGGTGCCATCGTCCTCGCGGACATGGATGTGCAGGATGGCGGCGCCGGCCTCGTAAGCGGACTTGGCCTCGCGCACCATCTCCTCGACGGTGTAGGGAACGGCGGGGTTGGAAGCTTTGGTGACTTCAGCGCCGCAGATAGCGGCAGTAATGATCAGCTTTTCCATTTCCGTACTCCCTTACTTCTTGATTTCCTTGCGCTGGCAATCCTTGGGGGTGACGCAGGTGCCGTGAGCGCGGCAGACCACGATGGGCTCGGCCAGCACGTCAGCGGCGGAAGCGCTGATGTCGGGGCGG
>USAT01000155.1 GCA_900552725.1 uncultured Eubacteriales bacterium
AGGAAGTGAAGAAACCATTGGTTTCTTCCGGCTCTTTTGCCCACTTTTCCAGCTGCTGGGAAAAGTGGGGCGCCGAAGGCCGTCTTTGTTCCGGAGAGCAAAACTTCCCCGCCCTCTTGTCATAACCTCCCCCCTCCCCCGCATATACTTGTCCGAGGTGATGGAGATGAAGCAATGGCTGCGGCGTATCGCGGCGCTGGTACTGGCGGCGGCGACATTAGTGACGGTGGCGGCCGCGGCGGAGAGGGACGTTCCAGAAAGCGGCGGCAGCGCCGCCAGATGGCTGCTGCAATGGACCATGGGGAGCTGGCTGCCGGGGGACGGGCTGTCCCTGGCCACGGTGCTGACGCTGCGGCAGTCCCCCATGCTGCTGTCCGCCCGCGAGGCGGTCGCCCAGGCGTCGGACACTCCGGAACCGGACACGCCGTCCGATGAGACGCCAGACGCTCCGGAACCGTCGGACACGCCAGAGCCGGAGGACGGTCCCCTGCCCCAGACGCCCCGCGCGGCCCTTGCCTTCCAGGATAACGGCGTACCCTCCCAGACGGTGAAGATCACCAACAAGGCGGGGTACACCGTGGTGCGGGGCGTGTGCATCAAGAACGGCTCCAACAAGACGCTGGACGCCACCGCGCTGGCGGAGGAGGGCTTTGCCGCCTGCCTGACCGATGACGCGCCCCAGGTGCTGATCCTTCACACCCACGGCAGCGAAGCCTATACCATGCCCGCAGGGCACGACTATGTCTCCACCGGCACCTGCCGCACCAGCGACACCACCAAGAACGTGGTGCGGGTGGGGGACGAGATCGCGTCGGTGCTGTCGGGCTACGGCATCTCGGTGCTCCACGACCGAACGCTGTACGACGATCCGCTGTACGAGGGGGCCTATGGCCGGTCGGTGGAGGGCATCGAGGCGTATCTGGAGAAATACCCCTCCATCTCCTTCATTCTGGACATCCACCGGGACGCAGTGGAGGACGCCCAGCACCGGCAGTATAAGCTGATCTCGCTGGAGGACCCCAACGCCGCACAGCTCAGCTTCATCATGGGCAGCAATCACGACGGCTGGCAGGAGAACCTGAAGCTGGCGGTGGCGGTGTCCGAGGCCATCACGGCGGACTATCCCACGGTGATGCGGCCCATCACGCTGCGGAACTCCAACTATAACCAGCACAAGTCCCTGGGCTCCATGCTGGTGGAGGTGGGCGCGGCGGGCAACTCCCTGGACGAGTCCCTCAACAGCGCCCGCATCTTCGCCGACGCCTTCGCCCAGGTGCTGCTGGACACGAAGGCATAACGAGCAGCCGGGCCATCGGAACCCTTCGGCCGGCTTTGGATACAAAAGGATCCCCGGGGCACCCGCTCCGGGGATCTCTTCATTCCTTCAGCAGGCGCTGCCTCGCCTTGTAATCCGGCAGCACGCGGGCCACCTGGTCGTAAAAGGCGGGGCTGTGGTCGTGGTGGCGGATGTGGGCCAGCTCGTGGACCACCACATAGTCGATGGCTGCCTCCGGATACTGCATGAGATACAGGGAGAAGCAGATACCGTTCTTCCCGGAGCAGCTTCCGAACCGCGTCCGGGCGGCGGTGATCTTCACCGACGCGGGCGTCACGCCCATGATGGCCGCGTAGTGGGCCACCTTCCCCGGCAGCACCTCCCGCGCCCGCTGGCGCAGCGCCGCCACCTCCGCCTCGGTCAGGGGCGGATGGGCCGCCTGACGGGCCGCCACCCTGGCCCTGGCCTTCTCCAGCCACGCGGCGTGGCCGTCCACGAACCGCTCAATTTCCCCCTGGGGCATCCGCAGCGGCGCGCGCACCAGCACCCGGCCCTCCCGGGTCACCTCCAGCGCCACCGTGCGGCGGCGTGAGCGGATGATCTCATAGTCCATGGCCCCGCCCTCCTTCCGTCTTTCCTGCCGCCCAGTATACCACAGCGCTGTACAAATTGCAAAAGGTGTGGTAAAATGGTGCAAAACACCATTTCAGCGTCATTCCAGAGGAGGACACCGCCTATGACCACCATCTGCCGGAGACTGCACCGGGGCGACGACTTGCTGCTGTCCATCAAGGCCATCTGCGCCGAATACCACATCGCCGCCGGCGTGGTGCTGTCCGGGGTGGGCTGCCTGACCCGCGCCGTGCTGCGGGATGCCGACGGCGTCACCGTCCGCACGGTGGACGAGCACTGCGAGATCCTGTCCCTGATGGGCACCGTCAGCCAGGAGCGCTGCCACCTGCACATCGCCCTGAGCCGTCAGGGCCTGTCCGCCTTCGGCGGCCATCTGAAGGAGGGCTGCCTCGTCAACACCACCTGTGAGCTGGTGCTCGGCGTGCTGGACGGCTGGCGCTATGGCCAGGAGCAGGACGCCGAAACGGGCTATGACGAGATCACATTTGAAAGGGCTTGATCCATACATGACGAAACGCCTGGAGCTGCTGCATACCCTGATCGGGCTGGCTTCCTTCAAAACGCTGTATGACAGCGCGCGGGAAAACGAATTTGTGGTATTCGCCGATTCAACCGTGCAGACCGTGCCGCCCACGTTTGACCGGACGGCCTTTGAGGCTTCTGAAAAATCATGTCCATATTTTCGGCCCTGTCAGCCGCAAAGAATTTGACGCGCTCTTGCCGCTGGCTCCGCAATTTGGTAAAATGCTTCTGGCCTGTTTGAAGCAAGCCTATCCGGAAAAGCATTTTATGGTTTTCGTATCGGTCCATCTGCACGATTTTCTTACCATACGCTTTCACCAGAAGTGGCCCGGCGAGCCGCCATTCTGCAACCCCGCGAATTTTCAGAGCGGCGACGAACGGGTCTTTTGCCTGGACGGCTAAATCACATTGCGCATACCACCGCGCTCGAAAGGACGAAAATACATGTATAATTCCACGCTGTGCTATATCGAGGATCCCCAGGGCAACTATCTGATGCTGCACCGGGTCAAGAAGAAGAACGACCTGAACCATGATAAGTGGGTGGGCGTCGGCGGCAAGTTTGAGGATGGCGAGAGCCCGGAGGAGTGCGTCCTGCGGGAGACCTGGGAGGAGACGGGCCTGACACTGACGGACTATCAGTACCGTGGCCTTGTCACCTTCGTGTCCGACCAGTGGGAGACGGAGTACATGCATGTGTTCACCGCCACCGGCTGGACAGGTGAGCTGATCGAGTGCAACGAGGGCGTGCTGGAGTGGATCCACAAGGACGCCCTGATGGCCCTGCCCCTGTGGGCGGGGGACAAGCTGTTCCTGGATCTCATCCACGAGCCGGACACCCCCTTCTTCTCCATGAAGCTTCGCTATGAGGGGGAACGCCTGGCCTACGCCGCCCTGAACGGAAAGGAGCTGGCGTTGGACTGAGCGCCATTTTTCTTGGCATCCGCCGGAAAATGGGATAATAAAAGCAAGGGTATTACCGCAGAGCGGCTTGCCCGGTCGAAAATTGAAGATTTTAGGAATTATCCGAAAACCGTCACCGGCCAGGGTGGCGGCTTTTTTCTTTCCTTGATAATAATATTGTAGGGGCGGACGTCGGGGCGTTAAGAAAACATGCCGGTGGCATGTTTTTAGCCTCCGATCTCGGC
>USAT01000156.1 GCA_900552725.1 uncultured Eubacteriales bacterium
GTACCTGCAACCTGTTCCACCATGTGAACACCATCAAGAAGTCCGGCATCAACCCCGTGGTCTGCATCAACCGCTTCTATACCGATACCGACGCCGAGATCGCCCTGCTGAAGAAGCTGTGCCAGGAGCGCGGTATCCGCTGCGCCGAGTCCAACCATTGGCGCTTCGGCGGCGAGGGCGCCATCGAGCTGGCCAAGACCGTTGTGGAGGCCTGCGAGGAGCCCGTGAACGTCAAGTTCCTGTACGATCTGGATATGCCTCTGCGTCAGCGCGTTGAGCTGATCGCCAAGGAGGTCTACGGCGCTGACGGCGTGGATTGGGCGCCTCTGGCGGTGGAGAAGGCCAAGCGCTTCGAGAGCGATCCCAAGTACGCCGATTACTGCACCATGATGGTCAAGACCCATCTGTCCCTGTCCGACGATCCCACCAAGAAGGGCGTGCCCACCGGCTGGCGTCTGGCTGTCCGCGACATTCTGGAGTACGGCGGCGCCAAGTTCCTGTGCCCCATGGCCGGTACCATCTCCATGATGCCTGGCACCGCGGCCAACCCCGCCTATCGCCGCATCGACGTGGACACCGAGACCGGCAAGGTCAGCGGCCTGTTCTAAGAGCGGACGAGAACTCTGCGAGGCTTTTTAGGACGTATTAAGGCTATTTTCGGATACTTAAATGCAAGAAAGCTCCGGCGGCTTCAAGCCGCCGGAGCTTTTCCCGTCAGCTACCTGCATGATGAAGAAAGACGTTACCATCGATTATTTTGATCCCGCCCGCACCACGCTGACCAGGCGGGACAGCCTGAACATCCTGCTGATTGCCAGCAACCACACCGATACGCCCCTGTGCCCGGAAATCACCATCTACGGCGACGACGGAGAGCAAACGGTGCCTCTGTACAGCCGGGCACAGCCGCTGCCGGGTCATGGACACGAGCACCTGTACTTCCGTCTGCCGGAAGGCTGGGCACAGGCGATGGCAGGCGCGGAGGAGGTACGGCTGTTTGCCGCAGCGGGCGATGTGACGGGCAAGGAAAAAAGCAAACTGCTCTTTTTGACAGATTGATTTGAGAAAACGAGGAGAGAACTATGGATTATACCACCAAATCCTGCCGTGAATTTGTCACGGTTCTGGCTTCCAACGAGCCTGCTCCCGGCGGCGGCGGCGCGTCCGCGCTGGTGGCCGCCATCGGCACCGCCCTGGGCAACATGGTCGGCTCTCTGACCGTGGGCAAAAAGAAGTATGCCGACGTGGAGGCGGAGATCATCGCCCTGCAGAAGAAGTGCGACGCCCTCCAGACCGAGCTGCTGGATCAGGTGCCCGCCGACGCCGAGGGCTTTATTCCCCTGGCCAACGCCTACGGCATCCCCAAGGACGATCCCGACCGGCCCCGCATCATGGAGGAGGCCACCATCACCGCCTGCCAGGTGCCCATGCACATCATGGAGCTGTGCTGCGAGGCCATCGATGCCATCGAAGTGTTCGCCGCGAAGGGCTCCCGCCTGGCGGTGTCCGACGCGGGCTGCGGCGCTACCATCGTGAAGGCGGCATTGCAGGCGGCGTCCCTGAACGTGTTCATCAACACCAAGACTTTGCAGAATCGCGAGGTGGCGGAGGAGATGAATACCAAGTGTCTGACCATGCTGGACGTGTACGGCAAGAAGGCCGACGGCATTTTTGAGACCGTCAAGGCCGGTTTCTTCAAATAAGGGAGGAAAAGAATATGGCAAAGCAATTACTGGGTAAAGAAGTCACCGCCGCCATGAACGAGAAGCTGCAGCAGCGTGTGGCGGCGCTGAAGGAAAAGGGCGTGACGCCGAAGCTGGCCATCGTCCGCTGCGGTGAGAATCCCTCCGACCTGTCCTATGAGAAGGGCGCTACCTCCCGTGCCGAGCTGATCGGCGTGGATGTGGTGAAGTTCCTGCTGCCGGAGGACGTGACCAAGGAGGCGCTGATCGCCCAGATCGAGGCCATCAACGCCGACGACAGCATCCATGGCTGCCTGCTGTTCCGCCCTCTGCCCAAGCATCTGAAGGCGGATCAGGACGAGATCTGCAACCATCTGGCTGCCTGCAAGGATATCGACTCCATGACCGACCTGTCCAACGCCGGTGTGTTCATGGGCAAGAAGCTGGGCTTCGCCCCCTGCACCCCTCAGGCCTGCATGGAGATCCTGGACTACTACGGCATCGACTGCACCGGCAAGAAGGCCGTGGTCATCGGCCGCTCTCTGGTAGTGGGCAAGCCCGCCGCCATGATGCTGCTGGGCAAGAACGCCACCGTTACCGTGTGCCACACCAAGACCAAGAACGTGGAGGAAGTGGCCCGCGAGGCTGACATTCTGGTGTCCGCTGCCGGCGTGCTGAAGAGCCTGACCAAGGACTATGTCCGTCCCGGCCAGATCGTCATCGACGTGTCCATGAACTGGGATCCCGACAAGGTGACCTCCAAGGGCAAGGGCGGCATGGCGGGCGACGCCGTGTTCGCCGAGGTGGAGCCCATTGTCGAGGCCATCACCCCCGTGCCCGGCGGCGTGGGCGCCGTGACCACCTCCGTGCTGATTGGTCATGTGGTGGAGGCCGCCGAGCGCACGCTGGCGTAAGGAGGGCTGAGAATGAATCTGTTTGCTCCTGCCGAGATCGCGGCCAACTACGCCGAGGCCGGCGTGAAGAAGAGCAGCCTGCCCGTCAGCAAAATGCTGCTGCTGGGCGTGCTGGCCGGTATGCTGATCGCCTTCCCCTCCTGCGTGACCAATATGGCCAGCTACGGCCTGGACAATAACAGCACCATCCGGGCCATCTCCGGACTGCTGTTCGCCTTCGGTCTGGGCATGGTGATCCTGATCGGCGCGGAACTGTTCACCGGCAATACGCTGATCTTCATCAGTGTGCTGGAGAAGAAGGTGCGCGTGGCCGCCATGCTGAAGGACTGGCTGTTCGTATACATCGGCAACTTCATCGGCTCACTGCTGGTGGCGGTGCTGTGCGCCAAGTTCGGCTGGCTGTCCGCCGGAAGCAACGCCCTGGCCGTGTACGCCATGAAGGTGGCCCTGGGCAAGATGACCATGCCCTTCCAGAATGCCTTTTTCATGGGCTTTCTGTGCAATGTACTGGTGACCATCGGCGTGCTGCTGAGTCTGGGCGCCAAGGACACCATGGGCCGGTTTATGGGCGCGTGGGCCCCGGTGATGTTCTTCGTCACCTGCGGCTTCAACCACTCCATTGCCGACATGACCTACTGCACCATGGGCCTGTTCGCCAAGACCGTACCCGCCTACGCGGCCGCTGCCGCGGAGGCTGGCCTGAATCTGGACGCCCTGACCTGGGGCACCTACTTCACCGGGAATATGATCCCCGTGACGCTGGGCAACATCCTGGGCGGATTGTTCGTGGGCTTTACCATGTGGTTCGGCTTCCTGCGGAGGATGGGGAGAAGCTTGAGCGTCA
>USAT01000157.1 GCA_900552725.1 uncultured Eubacteriales bacterium
GGAATCCAAAATTGGATCCAAAGCCTTTTCTTTCTTCCATTGTTTTCTCTCCTTATTTTTATTCGCCCCCCTGTTGGGAAGCGTGCGCCGCGCCCGGAACGGTGTTCCCGATGCAGCCGCCCGAAAAGCGCGGAGCGCTTATCAGGTTACTAAAAAGTATACAGGATTTCCCCCTTTGCCGCAATTAGGAATATTTATAAAAATTTAACGTCATAATCTACTATTTTAACAATTTGTTAACTTTGATTTATGCCGTCTTAACAGCACTTTTAGGAGATACTTTCCGTCAAAAATTGAGTAATAACCATAAATATCGTCACGAATTTCCTTCTGATTCCGCTTTTTCACCTCAGGAAATAGTTTCCGTCCGCGTTAAGTTCTTAACAGCCATATGTTAAGATAGTGTTAACGTCTTTCTGTATCTTCCCGCATTTTTGCTGCCGCACGGCTTGACAAATTTGCGGATCGCGCTATAATTTGAAATTGGTTTTCATTTTCAAATTGGAGGCAAACCACATGTCCGTTACCTATATGACCCGGCAGCAGCGGGCGGTGCTGGAGGGCGTCAAGACCAGTCCCGAGGGCTGCGCCACCGCCGCTGAGCTGACGGAGCAGCTCCACGCCCAGGGACAGACCATCGGCCTGACCACCGTGTACCGGCAGTTGGAGCGCCTGGCCCAGCAGGGCCTCGTCCACAAGGCCGTCACCGATCAGGGTGCCTATTATCAGTACTGCGGCCACGACGAGGGCAGCTGCTTTTTGCTGAAATGCGAAAAATGCGGCGCCATCCGTCACCTGGACTGCGCCCACCTGGGGGAGTTATACCAGCATCTGGAGAAGGAGCACCATTTCCGCATCGACCCTCGCCGGACGCTGTTTTACGGCCTGTGCGACGCGTGCAGCAAGGAGGAGACGCCATGAAGCGGCTTTTCGCGCTGCTGCTGACCGCGGCGCTGGCACTGGGATTGTGCGGCTGCGGGCCTCGGGCAAAGGCCGACGACGGCAGATTGCAGGTGGTATGCACCGTGTTCCCCTATTACGACTTTGCCCGGCAGATCGGCGGCGACGATGTGGACGTGACGCTGCTGGTGGCCGCCGGGAAGGAGACCCACAGCTTTGAGCCCACGCCTCTGGACGTGATCACCCTGTCGGAGGCCGACGTGTTCCTCTATAACGGCGGCGAGAGCGAGGCGTGGGTGGACGACATTCTGTCCGCCGCCGGAGAGAACATCGTCGTGACGCTGCCGCTGATGCCCCAGGTGTCGGCGCTGGCAGAGGAATGGGCCGAGGGCATGGAGGGCGCTCACGACGATCACGACCACGACCATGACGGCCACGGCCACGACAGCGATGAGATCGAATATGACGAGCATGTGTGGACATCCCCAGTGCTGGCCAAGACGCTGTGCCGGGCCATCTGCGACGCCCTGTGCCAAGCCGACCCGGAGCACCGGGACGGCTATCAGGCCCGGCTGGCGGACTATCTGGCGCAGCTGGACGACCTGGACGAAGCCTTCCGGGATGTGGTGGCCGCCGGACAGCGGCGGCTGCTGGTGTTCGGCGACCGGTTCCCCCTGCTGTATTTCTGTAAGGAATACGGCCTGGACTACCGGGCGGCCTTCCACGGCTGCGCCAGTGACACCGAGCCGTCTCTTGCCACGCTGAAATACCTCATCGACAAGGTTGAGGACGAGGATATCCCTGTGGTGTATACCATTGAATTGAGCAGCCAGAAGGTGGCCCAGGCCATTGCCGAGATCACCGGCGCGAGGGTGCTGACCTTCCAGTCCTGCCAGACCGTATCCCGGCGGGACATGGAGGCGGGCGCCACCTATCTCAGCCTCATGGAGCGGAACGTAGAAGCGTTGAAGGAGGGACTGTCCTGATGGAGGAGAAGAAAACATTGATCGACTGCCGGGACGTGGCCCTGGGCTATGAGGGCAAGGCCCTCAGCCGCCACCTGTCCTTTCAGGTGCACAGCGGCGACTATCTGTGCATCGTGGGCGAGAACGGTACCGGCAAATCCACCCTTCTGAAGGTGCTGCTGAGCCTTCTGAAGCCCATGGAGGGCCAGGTGGTCATGGACAGAACACTGAAGGCCGGGGCCATCGGCTATCTGCCCCAGCAGACCCGGGCTCAGCGGGACTTCCCCGCCACGGTGTACGAGGTGGTGCTGTCGGGCTTTTTAAGCGCCCGGAAGGGCCGGTTTTTCTACACCGCCGCCGAGAAGTCCAAGGCGCTGATGAACATGGGCAAGCTGGGTGTGCTGGAGCTGAAGGATCGCTGCTACCGCGAGCTGTCCGGCGGACAGCAGCAGCGGGTGCTGCTGTCCCGTGCCCTGTGCGCCGCCGGTGAGCTGCTGATCCTGGACGAGCCGGTGACGGGCCTTGACCCGGAGGCCGCCCACGATATGTACCGCACCCTCTCCTATCTGAACCGTACCGAGGGCATCGCCATCGTCATGGTGACCCACGACCTGCAGAACGCCCTGAAATACGCCACCCACATTCTCCACGCGGGGCATAAGGGCTGGTTCTTCGGCACGGCGGCAGAGTTCGCCGCCTCGCCCTACGGCAAAAAGCTGGGAGGTGACGGGGAATGAGTCTGCTGCTGGAAATGTTTACCTATCCGTTCATCCTGCGGGCCTTCGTGGTGGGCATCCTGGTGTCGCTGTGCGCGGCGCTGCTGGGCGTGCCGCTGGTGCTGAAGCGGTATTCCATGATCGGCGACGGACTGAGCCATGTGTCCTTCGGCGCGCTGGCGGTGGCGGTGGCCTGCGGCTGGGGGCCCCTGCCGGTGTCCATCCCGGTGGTGATCATCGCGGCGCTGTGCCTGCTGCGGATGACCGAGCGCAGCCGCATGGGCGCCGACGCGGCCATTGCGGTGACCTCCGCCTCCTCGCTGGCGGTGGGCGTCATCGTCACGTCGCTGACCACCGGCATGACCACCGATGTGGACAGCTATATGTTCGGCTCCATCCTGGCCATGGATCGCGCCGATGTAGCGCTGAGCGTGGGGCTGAGCATCGCGGTGCTGGCGCTGTTTGTGCTGTTCTATCACCGGCTGTTCGCCATCACCTTTGACGAGAGCTTCTCCCGTGCCACCGGCGTGAAGGTGGGGCTTTACAACACGCTTCTCAGCGTGCTGACGGCCCTGACCATCGTGCTGGGCATGCGGATGATGGGCGCTATGCTGATCTCCAGCCTGGTGATCTTCCCGGCTCTCAGCGCCATGCGGGTGCTGAAGAGCTTCCGGGGCGTGGTGATCTGCTCCGGATGCATCAGCGTGACCTCCTTCTGCGTGGGCCTGACGGCCTCGTACCTGCTGGGTACGCCGGTGGGCGCGTCGGTGGTGCTGGTGGATCTGGCGGTGTTTCTGGTCTGCTGCCTTATCGCAAGGCTGAAAAAGGGATAAAAGAGAACAGGAGACGCGGC
>USAT01000158.1 GCA_900552725.1 uncultured Eubacteriales bacterium
CCGCCCCCTACAACAGCAACATCCGCCGCAACTTCGTCAAACCCTAAACTAATATGGACAATCACGCTCCTTTGCGCTACAATAGGCGCAAAGGAGCGTGATTTTTAATGCTGACACTATATGTGAAATACACCGCAAAGCCCGGCTGCCGCGAGAACTACGTCCGCGACATCGTGTCCGAGGGCATCCTGACCACCATCCGGGCCGAGGAGGGCTGCATCCGCTATGACTACTACTTCTCCGCCCAGGAGGAGAACGTGGTGCTGCTGATCGAGCAATGGGAGACCGAGGAGCACCAGCGCGTCCACATGCTGCAGCCCCACATGACCCGCCTGCGTGAGCTGAAGGCCAAGTACATTGACGACACCGAGATGGGGAAGGTCACCCTGGCATGAGGCTGTTCGACACCCACGCCCACTATGATGACGAGGCCTTCGATGCCGACCGGGATGAAGTGCTGTCCACCTTCGACGGTCTGGTGATCGACCCCGGCTGCACGCTGGCATCCTCCCAGGCGGCCATTGACCTGGCAGCCCGACACCCCAACGTCTACGCCGCCGTGGGCATCCATCCGGAAAATTGCGGCGACTTCCTGCCGGAACACATCAATGTCCTGCGCCGTCTGGCCCGACAGCCCAAGGTGGTGGCCATCGGCGAGATCGGCCTTGACTACTACTGGGCGGAGAACCCTCCCCGTGAGTTTCAGCAGCAGGTGTTCCGCGCCCAGCTGGAGCTGGCACTGGAGCTGGATCTGCCGGTGATCGTCCACGACCGCGAGGCCCACGGCGACTCCCTGACCATCGTCAGGGACTACCCTGCCCTACGCGGCGTGTTCCACTGCTATTCCGGCAGCGTGGAGATGGCACGGGAGCTGCTGGCGCTGGGCTGGTACCTGGGCTTCGACGGCCCCGTCACCTACAAGAACGCCCGCAAGACCGTGGAGGTGGCGGAAATGGTGCCCCTGGACCGCATCCTCATCGAGACGGATTCCCCCTACATGTCCCCCGTCCCCATGCGTGGCAAGCGCAACGACTCCCGCAACGTCCTCTACATTGCCGAAAAGCTGGCCCAGCTCAAGGGAATGACCACCGAGGAGATGGCGGAGTTGGCGGGAGTCAATGGTAAACGGTTGTTTAATATTGCGAAAATCCTTTAATCTCAGCCATATTCGACGGAATACCGCGGTTTTCAGCGACCTTGCAGCCAACACATAATAGCACTCTGCATACATCCGTATGCAGAGTGCTATTTGTATGAATGATCATTTATTTTTGAGAATTGCCCATCTTTGCCTTATCCGTTGGCGTTTGACTCGTCACTGCGGCCCAGCAGATAGTCCGCCGACACCTGATAGTACTCCGCCAGCTTCACCAACTGGCACAGCGGCGGCTCGCTGGCTCTCGCAAGAGGGCAAGAATCAATCACTGTCCAGCTTGAGGACAGCCATAAACGCTTCCGTGGGCACCTGCACGGTACCCAGATTGCGCATCTTTTTCTTGCCCTCTTTCTGCTTCTCCAGCAGCTTCTTCTTTCGCGTGATGTCGCCGCCGTAGCACTTGGCCAGCACGTCCTTGCGCATGGCCTTCACTGTCTCGCGGGCGATAATGCGACCGCCGATGGCCGCCTGGATGGGCACCTCGAACAGCTGGCGGGGGATATTCTCCTTCAGCTTCTCGCACAGGCGGCGGGCACGGCCATAGGCTTTGTCCCGGTGGGCGATGAAGCTCAGCGCGTCCACGCCGTCGCCGTTCAGCAGCAGATCCACCTTCACCAGATCGCTGGTGCGGTAGCCGGACAGCTCATAGTCCAGACTGGCATAGCCCTTGGTGTTGGCCTTGAGGGTATCAAAGAAGTCGTAAATGATCTCGTTGAGGGGCATCTGGTAATGCAGCTCCACCAGATGGGTGTCCAGATACTGCATATCCTTGAACTCGCCCCGGCGCTCCTGGCACATGGGCATGATGTTGCCCACATAGTCCTGGGGACTGATGATGGACACCTTGACATACGGCTCCTCGGCGTGCTCGATGGTGCCGGGGTCGGGGTAGTTGTGGGGGTTGTCCACCTTCACCATGGTGCCGTCGGACTTGTAGACGTGGTAGATGACGCTGGGCAGCGTGGTCACCAGGTCCAGATTGAACTCCCGCTCCAGGCGCTCCTGGATGATCTCCATGTGCAGCATACCCAAAAAGCCGCACCGGAAGCCGAAGCCCAGGGCTACGGAGCTCTCCGGCTCGAAGGTCAGGCTGGCGTCGTTCAGCTGCAGCTTTTCCAGCGCGTCCCGCAGATCCGGGTACTTGCTGCCATCCTCGGTGTAGATGCCGCAGTATACCATGGACTGCGCCGGGCGGTAGCCGGGCAGTGCCTCGGCGGCGGGGTTCGCCGCGTCGGTGACGGTATCGCCCACCTGGGTGTCCTTCACGTTTTTGATGCTGGCGGTGAAATAGCCTACCTCGCCGGCCTGTAAGGCGTCCGTCGGCTCGTTGCCGATGGGCTTGAGGTAGCCGCACTCCAGAATGGTGTACTCCGCGCCGGTGGCCATCATGCGGATGGTCTGCCCCTTCCGCATAGTGCCCTGCTTGATACGGAAATACACCACCACGCCCACGTAGGGGTCGTACTGACTGTCGAACACCAGCGCCTGCAGGGGCGCCTTGGGGTCGCCCTTGGGCGCGGGCACGTTCTGTACCACGTCCTCCAGCACGGCCTCGATGTTGGTGCCCAGCTTGGCGGAGATCTCCGGGGCCTCCAGTGCCGGCAGGCCGATGATGTCCTCCACCTCCTGCTTGGCCTTCAGGGGATCGGCGGCGGGCAGGTCGATCTTGTTGAACACGGGCAGGATCTCCAGATCGTGATCCATGGCCAGATAGGTGTTGGCCAGTGTCTGGGCCTCCACGCCCTGGGTGGCGTCCACCACCAGCAGCGCACCCTCGCAGGCGGCCAGGGAGCGGGAAACCTCGTAATTGAAGTCCACATGGCCCGGTGTGTCGATGAGGTTCAGGGCATAGACCTCGCCGTCCTGGGCCTTATAGAAGATCTGCACGGCCCGGGACTTGATGGTGATGCCCCGCTCCCGCTCCAGATCCATGTTGTCCAGCAGCTGGTTCTCCATCTCCCGCTCTGGCACGGCGTTGCACTTCTCCAGCAGGCGATCCGCCAGCGTGGATTTACCGTGGTCAATATGGGCGATGATGGAAAAATTGCGGATGTGAGATTGGTCAAACATATAATAAAAGCCTCCTTGGGGAAGTGTCGATATCGGGTGTTTTCATTTACCGGGCGTAGGGGTAAATATCTCAGCGTCCCGGTTTGGAGTGTTTCGCGCCCCGGCACGAGTCACTTTTGGCCGCGTCATACTGTGCAAGCACAGATGACACTACGGCGG
>USAT01000159.1 GCA_900552725.1 uncultured Eubacteriales bacterium
GGCAGCTGTGCGGGCGACCGCAAGGGTCGCCCCTACGAAACAGCCACCGATAGTCCGGGTGTAGGGCGGCATCCGCCGTTCCCCGCTCTCTGTTCCCATGCACTTTCCCGACACTTTGCCGCTTCACTGTAAAACTTCCCGCATATTGCACGGTTTCCGTTGACGAACGGCGGCGGTTTTGGTAGAATTTACACAGAAAATGCCGCCCGGTGGGGCGGCGGAGAGAAGGAGAACCGACTATGAAAGATCTGAAGCATCTCATCTGGTTCGAGGAATTGCTGCAGCAGGCCCACAACGAGCTGGTGGAGCAGGCCACGGCTCAGGGACAGGTGGCCCTGGGCTATAACTGCTACTACATCCCGGAGGTACTGCTGAACCTGCCGGGCTGCTTTTCCTCCCGCCTGCGTGCCCCCAACAGCACCACGGCGGACGTGGCGTCCTACTACATGACCAACCGCAACTGCCCCTATGTCCGCTGCATCCTGGAGCGTGCCATCGAGGGGGGCTACAACTACCTGGGCGCACTGTTCGGCGCCGAGGGCTGCGCCGCCATGGAGCGGATGGAGGAGCACTTCTTCCTGCTGAAGCCGGTGGAGAACGAGCGCTTCTTCGTCACCATCATCGACCCGCCCATGAAGGGCGACAATACCAGCCTGGACTACTACAAGGCCCAGCTCCGGGAAAAGGTGCTGGACAAGCTCCACCAGATCTACGGCATCGACACCTCCGAAAAGGCCCTGCGCGGTGCCATCGAAAAGCACAACGACCTGTGCCGCACCGTCACCGCGATCGGCGACTTCCGCAGGCTGGACAACCCGCCCATCACCGGCTATGAGTTCCATGTGATCCAGCTGGTCAGCCAGGTGTGCCCCCACGACCTGATCCTGCCCTATCTGAAGGAAACGCTGGAGGAGCTGAAGACCCGCCAGCCGGAGCCCAAGTTCCCCTTCCGTGCCCGTGTGGTGCTGGCCGGCAGCGAGATCGACGACCCCGAGTTCACCAAGCTGCTGGAGATGTGCGGCGCCATGGTGGTGGCCGACCGGTACTGCTTCGGCAGCTTCCCCAGCCGGGAGGAGATCGAGATCCGGGACGGCGAGACCGCCTATGACGCCATCTGCCGCCACTACCTCCACTGGAACCAGTGCGCCCGGTTCATGGACGGCGGCAAGATCGACCAGCGCCACGACCAGCTGGAGCGCCTGGTGAAGGACTACCACGCCGACGGCATCATCTACGAGAGCATGAAGTTCTGCGAATTCTGGAGCTACGAGAAGGTGCTGGCCAGCCATATCCTCAGCGCCGAGCGGGGCATCCCCTGCTGCACCATTGAAAAGGAATACACCCTGGGCTCTGCCGGACAGCTCCGCACCCGGTTCCAGGCGTTTGTGGAGAGCCTGGAGATCAAGAAGATCGAAGCGGCCCGAAAGGGGGAGACGAAATGAAGAAGATCAGAAATCCGCTGACCGCCGCCTGCGCGGCCATCGACAAGAAGCTGGAGCGGTTCGACCCCAAGTGGCAGGCCCGCCACGGCCCCGGCGGCCTCCGCAGCCGCTATCAGGACAAGACCGGCATCGCCCGCTACCGCGAGTGGCGCGGTGTGAAGGACACCCTGGTGGACTACGGCGCGTGGCTGAATAACCTGCTGGCCATGGGCAAGATGGTGGCCTCCGCTCCCGTCCCCTGCCTGAAGGGCTTCTGGGAATACCGCTGGATGGGCTCCTATCTGGGCACCTTCGCCTTTATCGACCGCCTCTTCGAGGGCTTCCGTGGCGAGGAGCTGCGCATCGCCCATATGAACATGCACTGCATCGTGGTGAGCCTTACCAAGAAGATCGCCCTGGTGCTGTCCAACGACAGGCGCTTCGGCGGCGGCCCGCTGTCCGACCGGATCGTGCCCATGGACGAGGTGCTGCCGCCCCTGTTCATGGCGGGCTTCCCCGGCCTGATCCCCATCCCCCTGCAAACCCTGCCGGAGTTCATCATCTGCGACATCGACCAGAAGCTCCAGCCCCACTACATCGACGTGGCGGAGTCCTTCGGTCTGGCGGCGGACGCGTGCTCCCGCTGCTCGGCGGAGACCGGCGTGGCCATCGACGACGACTTCCCCATCTTCGGCAAGGCCATGCTGTCCACCAACATGCCCTGCAACGCCAGCGAGGCCACCTCCATGTTCCAGCGCCGCCGCATCGCCCTGCCGGACTTCCCGGTGACCCTGGCCATGATCCACAACGAGCCCGGCGCACACCCCTACTCCAAGCAGGTGCTGAAGGACGCCATCGCCTTTATTGAGAAGGAATACGGCGTGAAATACGACTGGGACGCCCTGTTTGACCGGGCCGCCCACATGAACGAGCAGAACACCATCGAGCTGGAGAAGTGGGACATCTTCAAGACCCCCTACTCCGCCCTGTGCGGCATCGCCGAGACGCTGTACCGCCTGTACTCCTGGGCCAGCGTCAACGGCCAGGAGGATCAGTTCACCAAGAACGACCGCAAGGTGCTGAAGCTGATGCAGCAGGCGTATGAGCGGCGCTATGAGCCCTTCGGCGGCACCACCCGCCACCGGGCCTTCCTGTGGGGCCCCTCCGCCGTGTACTATACCGACTTCCCCACCTGGACCCAGAACTGCTGGGGCATCAACATCGTGCTGAACATGGACTCCACCATGGGCCACAACATGATCTCCACCACCGACCCCGAGCAGGCCATGGATGACCTGGCCCTGTTCTCCGAGAAGGGCGTCATGCGTCACCACGCCGTGGGCGGCTGGGACAACGTGAACGCCGTGTGGGACTGGGCCCGGAATTTCCACTGCGACATGGTGCTGTTCAACGACAACGTGGCCTGCAAGGGCATGAACGGCGTCCACGCCCTGATGGAGGAGCAGGCCCGCGACCTGGGCTTCCACTTCATCTTCGTGGAGCACGATCTGGAGGACTGCCGCACCATCTCCCGCCGGGATATGCGCCGCTGCGTCAACGATTACATGTCCGTCGTCCTGAATGAGACGCCGCTGGACGCCACGCTGGTGGACTTTGACGACAGCGAGGCGTGGTAAGGAGGAACCGTCAAATGAAAAAAGCGTTGAAAATCATGGGCAAGGTGCTGTGGAAGCTGCTGATCGTGGGCGCGATCGGCTTCGTGGTGACCTTCGCCATCTATATGCTGAACCTGGAGAACAAGCTGATCTACCGCTTCGTCTACCCTCTGCTGCAAAAGCACTACGACAACCAAAAACGCGACCGCCGGGTATAAGCCGCAGTCCGATAGACCTCCGTAGGGGCCGGCGTCCCCGACGGCCCGCACGATAAACGG
>USAT01000160.1 GCA_900552725.1 uncultured Eubacteriales bacterium
TTCTCCACCCACAAGCAGGTGGACATCGGCCCCGGCGACAAGGTCATCATCTCCGCCAGCGCCATCCCCGGCAACGAGGTGACGGTGGGGCGGGTCATCAACGAGCTGTTCCGCAAGGGCGCGGACGTGGTGTATGACAAGGCGGACATGCTGCATGTGTCCGGCCACGCCTGCCAGGAGGAGCTGAAGATCATCCACGCCCTGACCAAGCCCAAGTTCTTTATCCCCCTCCACGGCGAGCAGCGGATGCTGCAGATCCACAAGCGGGTGGCGGAGAGCATGGGCATGCATCCCAACAACATCTGCGTGGCCGACAACGGCAGCGTCATCGAGCTGACCACCAAGCACATGAAGTGCGAGACCACCGTCCCCTCCGGCGAGGTGTTCGTGGACGGCGGCGGCGTGGGCGAAGTGGGCGCCGTGGTGCTGAACGACCGGAAGATCCTGGCCGAGGACGGCATGGTGGTGGTGGTCCTGTCCATCTCCAGCCATGACCACCAGCTTCTGTGTGAGCCGGAGATCGTCACCCGGGGCTTCGTGTACGTCAAGGAGTCCGAGGAGCTGATGCAGGAGATGCGGAAGGTGGCTATGAAGGCGGTGGACGGCATGTCCAACCGCCGCCGCAAGGACGACGGCGAGATCTGCCGCACGGTGAAATCCGCCGTCAGCAGCTATCTCTATAAGCAGACCAAGCGCAGCCCCATGATCATCCCCATGGTGACGAAGCTGTAAATTCTGAATTGGGGTGTCCCGTGCCTCCGGGCACGGGACGGCCTCCGGCGGCCCACTTTTCCATAGTGTAGGGGCCGACGACTCTGTCGGCCCCCCGGAAAATCAAACGGGCATCGTCAGGGCGGACAGGGTCGTCCGCCACTACAACGGTTCAACTGTAGGGCGGGGCCAATGTGCCCCGCCTTTATGGCACGCCGGATATCGGGCGGCGGGGTGTGGTCACCCCGCCCTACGGCCAACCACCGTTAGAATTTCGTAGGGCGCGATGCCCTCCTCATCGCGCCGCCGTACAACGCGCTGTTTCCTACCGTTGATATCATCAGCGGCAGCGGCGTAAGAAGATAGTCAATACGTCATACGAAACGATAACGGCAATGTTCCGCAAACGCGTGGTAAAAGGCAGCAAATGCGCAAACGGCATAGCGTGGGCGGATTCTTAAACCGCAGGTTTAAGTGGCGTTTTTGGGTACTTTTGCCGCCATGGGCAAAAGTACCTCGTGGCCGCAGCCACGAAATTTTCCTCCTCCGCAACCGAAAGTTGCGCGGTAGTTGGTGGCGGCAACGGGGCATTTCCGGTATCATAGCATCATCAAACGCAAAGGAGCGAAACCGATGATGACAATTTATCTGGGCCTGATGGCCCTGGGCGCGGCGGTGACGGCGCTGCTGGTGACAGGAGTGTGCCTGCTATGCAGATGACATACAAAGGCTTCCTCAAGGGAGGTATGGCATTATGAGATTTACTTCGATCAGTACCCTTCTCATGTCTTTGATCGTGGTGGTCATCATTGCCGCCATCGTCTATCTGTTCATTCTGCTGATCCGCGCCCTGCGAAAATACCTGCGCAGCGGCGAGGTGCGGCAGGAGAACCGGGCGGCGGTGGAATCGCTGGCCAAGGCTTTGAAGGGCCACCGTGAGCGCTGCCGCATGACTCAGGAGTTCGTGGCGGAGGCCATCGGCGTCAGCCGTCAGGCCGTCAGCAAGTGGGAGACCGGCGCGGCCGATCCCAGCACCGCCAATCTGCTGGCGCTGGCCAAGCTGTACGGCGTATCACCGGAGGAGCTGCTGCGCAACGCGCAGAGCGAAGATGTGTAAATAGGCAAAAAGAGACGGCCTGCGGTCGTCTCTTTCTTTTTATCAAAACCACTTTTTTCGCCTGAAGTACCAGATCAGCGCCGCCACTACCAGCACCGACACGGCCACCACCACCGGATAGCCGTAGCGCCATTCCAGCAGCGGCATGCCCGTAAAGTTCATGCCGTACCATCCGGCGATCAGCGTCAGAGGCAGGAAGATGGCGGTCACGATGGTCAGCACCTTCATGACCCGGTTCTGGGCGATGTCCACCTGCGCCTGATACTCGCTGCTGATCTGGGTGGCGTATTCGTGGAGCATACGGGTCTCGCCCCGCAGGTTTTCCACCCGGCGCAGGAGATGGCTCATGCGCTTTTTGCTCTGGGACGTGAACAGGTCCTCCCCCTCCTCCAGCAGGGAGGAGGCAAAGTCGGCCAGCTGGGCGTAAAACCGGTTGGTGCGGTTCAGTTCCTTGCGGATAACGCTCATCTGATGGAGAAAGCGGCCCGTTTCGTTGTCCAGCACCGCCTGCTCCAGATTGGTCAGGCGGGTCTCCAGCTGCTGGATATAGGGCAGATCGTTCTGGATCAACGCCATCAGCAGCGCCGTCAGAAAGGCGTCGGGACTGCCGGGCAGCGCCGGACGCTGGGCCGCCATATGGTCGATGCAGTCCGCCGCCACGCGGTCGTGATCCACCACCAGCAGCGAGCCATCCGCCCAGGTAAAGCTCAGACGGCGTGCACTCTGATTGGCCCGGGGCGGCGTGCGCAGGTGGCCGGACACGCCGGTGCGATCGGCCCGCAGCCAGCAGAACTGGGATTCGTGGGCATCGGCGGGCATGACCGGCGGCGTCAGTCCCTCCGGCAGCGGCGCGTCACGCAGTTCGGACGGCGAGAGAACCGCCAGAACGCCCTGCCAGTGCTCCGGCGGGGCGCTCAGCGGCTGCAGGCCGTTGTCAAAACGGTAATAGGGCATGGGGACTCCTTTCTTTTTTTGAGGGGAGTTTCGCTCTCCGGAGCGAACTACTTTTGCCAATAGCGGCAAAAGTAGGCAAAAGCGCCAGAAGGAACCTCCGGTTCCTTCACTTCCGGGCGCGCTATGTCTTGTGCTGCTTTGTGTGCTTTTACCGCACGTTCACGGTAGATTTCCTTTTTCGATTCGATAAAAGGATCGTCTCTGCTTCTGTGCCGCTGCCGCTGATGCCTACGCCGGACAACGCTTCGGTGTCTACCGTTGAGAACGTGAGCGGCAGCGGCGCAAAAGGGACAGACGATGCATCATACGTAACGACAACCACCGTGTACTGTGAACACGTGGTATAAGGTATCATAATTGTAAAAAGTATAGCGTGCGCGGATTCTTAAACCGCAGGTTTAAGCTGTCCTTTTGGTCACTTTTGGGTCGGGGCGTCAAGAAAACATGCCAGTGGCATGTTTTTAGCCTCCGATCTCGGCGGCTATGCCGCCGTAGTGTCATCTGTGCTTGCACAGTATGACGCGGCCAAAAGT
>USAT01000161.1 GCA_900552725.1 uncultured Eubacteriales bacterium
CGCCGTGAGGACCCGATTGAACAGCCCCAAAAAGCCCCAGCAAACAGCTGCCGCAATGACGTATACATATCCAATCGCTTTTTTCATCGTTTTTCCTCTCGTACCTCCCGCTAGATACTGATGCGCAGAATACCGGGATTTCTGGCGATCAGATCCAAACCCTCGTCCTGTATGATGGGCTGGCGGCAGCGGACGGTGAGCTCCAGTTCCAGCACATTGCCTTCCCGCACGGCATCACTGCATTCGATGTGGCCGCCGTGGCTTTTGACGAACTGACGGATGTATTTCTGCATTTCGGGTGTATCCGCGATGCGGACGCTGAGCTCCTGCGCCACAAGGGCGTCGTTGCCCACGGGGAAACGATAGCAGAAGTCGCCCACATGCCTGCGGCCGTGGTGAGGCCCTTGATTGACGAGGAGTTCCGGTCACGGAAGATCACGCCTGCTCCGAGAAAGGAGATGCCGCTGACCACCTGTGTCGCCATACGGCCGGGATCGGAATTACGCCCGGCGATACCCAAGTCCACCAGATCCACAAAACAGTATTTCGACAGGATCATGATAACAGCCGACGTTACGGCGATGATGCAGTGCGTGCGGATTCCGGCGTCCTTCTGGCGTTTGGAACGCTCCAGTCCGATGAGGAAGCCAAACAGCTCCACCACAAGAATACGAATGAGAAATTCAAGGTTGTCGCCGACGGTCAGTACCGCCTCCGGCAGATAATAGGTCAATCCGAATAACATAGCTGCCTCCTGTTTCTGATAAAAAGCATCCAGAGACGAGAACTTTTTTCTCGTCCCTGGATGGTTCTGTCATGATAGACATGTATGCGTCACTTTACACGGTGACAGGCCACAAAGTGGTCCGGCGCCACTTCACGCAGCTCCGGGCTGGAAGCAAAGCATTCTTCCGTGGCATCTGCCCAGCTTTCTGAAAAACACCGCACCTACTCAAGAAAACGGCGCTTTTTAGGGAGGAAAATTTTCTCCTGTTTCGAAATCCCATATAAAACTTTACAGCGACCGCTTTTCTCCGAACAGCCCTAAACGAGAAAATCCCACATAAGACTTTAGAGCAACCGCCCACTCCCAAATACCTATAATAAAAAATCCCACATCAGATTTTAGACAGCCCCACCATCAGAACGGATTGACAATTCGACAAAATGTGATATAATCCCACTGTCTGGAAAAATATAAAGTTGTAGCACAGAGGTGTCTGCTTCAAAAGCAGATGAAAAGGGAATCCGGTGGGAATCCGGAGCGATGCAGTCACTGTGTACGGGAGCGGCCTTGCAATCCACTGGGAAACTGGGAAGGGCAATGCCGTGACGAACGAAGTCAGGAGACCTGCCTCTGTGTGGAATCTCGAACCCGCTGCCAACAGGTTGGTGTTCCTACGAACTTATGACCCAAGCGCGTCTGCGCGAGGATCTGCCAGTAGTAAGAAGCACAGAGGTCGGCTGCGGTTTTCCGCAGCCGCTTTTATATTCTTTCAGAACATTTTTTGAAACGAGGTAGTTCCCCATGAAGAAAGCACTTGCATTTCTCATGGCGGCAGTGATGCTCATGAGCATGCTGACCGCCTGCGGCAACAAGGACGTTGCCGATGACACCAAGGACAACAACGATGTGTCCACCGCCGAGGCTGATCAGGCCGCTGCCGACAAGGTCGCCGCGCTGATCGACGCCATCTACGTGCAGGAGCGCACTGAGGAGACCGACGCCCAGTGCGAGGCCGCCAAGGCCGCTTGGGACGCCCTGACCGACGCCCAGAAGGCACTGGTGGAGGGTGAGGAAGCCAGCCCCGACTATTTCGGTCTGGACACCGGTGACGCGTCCAAGGACGATCCCCGCAACCAGGACGAGATCGGCGAGAAGGAGCTGCTGGTGGTGTCCTTCGGCACCTCCTTCAACGACAGCCGCGTAGCCGACATCAAGAGCATTGAGGACGCCCTGCAGGCGGCCAACCCCGATTGGTCCGTGCGCCGCGCCTTCACCGCTCAGATCATCATCAACCACATCCAGGCCCGTGACGGCGAGAAGATCGACAACATGGAGCAGGCTCTGGAGCGCGCTGTCGCCAACGGCGTGAAGCAGCTGGTGGTGCAGCCCACCCATCTGATGCACGGCGCTGAGTACGACGAGATGTGCGCCGCCATCGAGAAGGTCCGCGACAAGTTCGAGTCCGTTGAGATCGCCGAGCCCATGCTGGGTGAGGTGGGAAGCGACGCCGCCGTCATCAACGCAGATAAGGAAGCCGTTGCCAAGGCCGTCGTCGCCGCTGCTCTGAGCGAGAGCGGCTACGAGTCCACCGCCGCCGCCAAGGAGGCCGGTGTGGCTTACGTGCTGATGGGTCACGGTACGGCGCACGTGGCGAAGGTCACTTACAGCCAGATGGCCACCCAGATGGACAAGCTGGGCTATGAGAACGTGTTCATCGGCACCGTGGAGGGCGAGCCCGAGGATACCTCCTGCGAGGCCGTGATCGCAGCTGTCAAGGAAGCCGGTTACACCACCGTGGTGCTGCGTCCCCTGATGGTCGTGGCGGGCGACCACGCCAACAACGACATGGCCGGTGCGGACGAGGATTCCTGGAAGACCATGTTTGAGGCCGCCGGTCTCACCGTGAACTGCCAGATCTCCGGTCTGGGCCGTATCGCGGACGTGCAGGCTCTCTACGTGGCACACACCAAGGCTGCCATCGACGCTATCGCGTAACAAGGACTGACTTGGCTCCGGGGCGGTATACTATCGCCTCGGAGCCTTTCTCAGAGCAAGGAGGACACATAAAAATGAAGAAGTTTCTTTCCTGTCTGCTGGCACTGCTGATGACGGCATCGCTGCTGGCGGGCTGCGGACAGCAGAAAACAGATGACAACAACAGCGGCGATGCCGCCGAGCCCGCGCTGGCGGACGGCGTGTACACCGCGGATTTCAACACCGACAGCAGTATGTTCCACGCCAACGAGACCTGCGACGGCAAGGGCGTGCTGACCGTGAAGGACGGGCAGATGACCATTCACGTCAGCCTCGCCTCCACCAGCATCGTGAATCTGTTCCCCGGTTTGAAGGAAGACGCACAGAAGGACGGTGCCGTGCTGCTACAGCCCACCAAGGATACCGTCACCTATCCCGATGGCCTGTCCGAGGAGGTCAACGGCTTTGACATCCCCGTGCCCGCCTTGGACACGGAGTTCGACGTGGCCCTCATCGGCAAGAAGGGCGTATGGTAT
>USAT01000162.1 GCA_900552725.1 uncultured Eubacteriales bacterium
GACGATGCCCGCCGCTATCTCACCAACATCGTGGGCAAGTACGGCCCCCACATCCAGCTTCTGCTGAAAAAGGCCGGTGGGATCTTAGATCAGATCAAGTATATCTGCCCCCTCCACGGCCCGGTGTGGCGGGAGAATCTGGGCTGGTTCATTGGGAAGTACGACACATGGAGCCGGTACGCGCCGGAGGAAAAGGGCGTGCTGATCGTCTACGCCTCCATGTACGGCAACACGGAGAACGCGGCGCAGGCACTTGCGGCAAGGCTCTGCGACAAGGGCATGAGCCGTGTGGCA
Source organism: uncultured Eubacteriales bacterium (assembly GCA_900552725.1). GTDB lineage: Bacteria > Bacillota > Clostridia > Oscillospirales > Oscillospiraceae > Vescimonas. The sequence goes on from USAT01000162.1 coordinate 295, forward strand.
CTGTACGATGTGTCCTCCACCCACGTGTCCCAGCTGATCTCCGAGGCGTTCAAGTACAGCCACATCGTGCTGGCCTCGGTGACCTACAATCTGGGCATCTACCCCGCCATGCACGACTTCCTTATGGACATGAAGGCGTTGAACCTGCAAAACCGCACCTTCGCCCTCATCGAAAACGGCTCGTGGGCGGTGAAGTCCGGCGACCTCATGCAAAAGTTCGTCAACAACGAGATGAAGAACATGACGGTGCTCAACGAGCGGCTCAGTCTCGCCTCCTCGCTGGGGGAGGACAAGGCTGTCGAGCTGGAAACGCTGGCGGACGCGATTTTGGAGTCCGTGCAGTGACCGGCGCGGGGAGCGGAAGAAAGAAATAGGCTGCCGCCTCCCTGCCGGGGAGACCGTATTCCGCGAGATAGGGCGGACAAGCACGATCCCGCGCTTGTCCGCCCTTTTTCCAAAAGAGGCACAGCGAGTCAGAACGTAACAAAACGAGTTTCGGAAAGGAGATGCTACTATGAATTACAGTGCTATGATCCAAAACCGCAAGTCCGTTCGCGCCTTTCGCGGAAAGGAGGTGCCGAACGAGGCACTCGCCCAGCTTCGCACCTACTATGAAAAGACCTGCCCCCGCCTTGTTCCGGAGATCGCCACGGAGCTGATCGTGCTGGACAAGGACGCGCAGCCGGCACTGGAAAGCTCCGCGGGCTACCAGCAGTTCCTCATCGGTGCGCCGCACTATCTGCTCCTTATGTCCGCCCGGCACATCCACGCGGGCGTCAACGCCGGGTACATGATGGAGGATCTTGTCCTCAAGCTGACGGAGCTGGACATCGACACCTGCTGGCTGACCTTTACCGACAGCGACAAGATCAAAAAGGCTCTGTCCCTCACCACCCCGCTGGAGGTGGCGGCCATCGTGGCCTTCGGCTACGGAGAAAAGACGGCGAAAAAGCTGCGGATGAACATTCAGAGCATGTCGCAGATCGATGTGCAGGCCGAGCAGCAGTACTACGCGCCGAAAAAGAGCGTGCATGAGCTGGTCCACATGGAAAGCTGGAGCAACAAGTCCGGGCTTGATGAAATGATGGACTTCTATGACGATATGCTCTGGCAGGCCTTCTACGCCGCCTCCCTGTCCCCCAGCTACCTCAACCGCCAGCCCTACGGCTTCCTTGTCCGTGGCCACAGCATCTATCTGGTGCAGCAGGAGGACGCCTACACCGACAACCTCGACGCCGCGCTGGATCTGGGCATCGTGCTGCTCCACTTCTCCGCCGTCGCCTCCCAGTGGGCGGGAAGGGTGCGCTGGGAGCTTTCCCCGGATGCACCGGACGGCCTGCCTGCAGGGCATCGCGCGGCGGCCGTGTGCCGGGTGTAGAGGTGCTGCTTTCAGCCCCTATTGGGAGCATTTGCTTCAGATAGAAAAACCGGCCAATGCCGGTTCAAAACAGAAAATCAGGAGGTGTTTTTCCGATGGCCATCCGAACGGTAACGGATGCGATCCGCTATGTAGGGGCGGACGACAACACATTGACACTCTTTGAAAACCAGTACCCCGTCCAGCCTATGGGGGTGAGCTACAACTCCTATATCATTTTGGATGAGAAGATCGCTGTGATGGACAGCGTGGACGCACGGGCGGCGGAGGAATGGCTTTCCAACGTGGCGCAGGTGTTGGAGGGGCGCAGCCCCGACTATCTTGTGGTCACACACATGGAGCCGGATCATTCCGGCAGCCTCATGCATCTGGCGCAAAGATACCCGGAGATGAAGCTCGTGGGAAATGCGAAAACATTTACCATGATCAAGCAGTTTTTCGGCACAGGTGCGCTGACAGAGGACCGTATGCTGGAGGTCGGCGAAGGAGATACGCTTTCCTTGGGTACGCACCGGCTGCGCTTTCTGCTGGCGCCGATGGTACACTGGCCGGAGGTAATGACAGCATATGAGGAAACGGAAAAGATCCTGTTTTCAGCGGATGCCTTTGGCCGCTTCGGCGCACTGGAGCGGACTGCCCGCGCCCCGTGGGTGCCGCAGGCGCGGCGGTATTATTACAATATCGTCGGCAAATACGGCGCGCAGGTGCAGGCTCTGCTGAAAAAGGTCTCCGCGCTGGAGATCAAAACGATCTGCCCGCTCCATGGCCCGATGCTCACAGAGGGATTGGATGAGTATCTGCGGCTTTATGACCTGTGGTCACAGTGGAAGCCGGAGGAACCGAAGAGCATACTGATTGCACATGCGTCCATCCACGGAAACACCGCCCATGCGTCGGAGATCCTCAAGGGCAAGCTGGAGGGAAAAGGCGTGCGAGTTACCTTGTGCGATTTGACCGTGACAGACCTCTCCTATGCCGTGACCAGCGCATTCTACTGCGGGAGGCTGGTATTGGCCAGCTCCACCTATGACGGAGGGCTGTTTCCGCCCATGAAGGCGTTTTTGGAGCATTTGCAGGCCAAGGGCTTCCGAAGCCGCCGGGTCGGCTTGATGGAAAACGGCTCCTGGGCACCCGCCGCCGCGCGGCTGATGCGCGCCGAGCTGGAAAAGATGAAGGATCTCCGACTGTGCGAAACGGAGGTATCGCTGCGCGGCGCACTGAACCAAACCAGTGAGGCGCAGATGGATGCTCTGGTGGCTGAGCTCTGCGCGGAATAAGCTGCAACAAACCGCAGCTATTGCAGCTATTCTCGTACAGATGATGGTCTTACTCATCTGCTTTATGTCCCAAGGGCAGAGTACCGT
>USAT01000163.1 GCA_900552725.1 uncultured Eubacteriales bacterium
AGGGGCGACCGCGAGGGTCGCCCCTACAAACCGTTTGCCGTACCCGCCTATTCCTCCCACGCCACGGTGAACCACTCGTTCTCCGCCGCGCAGTCCGCCAGCACCCGCCGCAGCGCCGCCGCCTGATCGCCCATGGCCTCGTCCAGCGCCCGGCCGTTGCGGATCACCAGCTCCGTGGGCTCCCCCACGTCCGTCAGACAGTCGTGCAGCGCGTCCAGATTGCCGCCGTACCAGTCCGGGAACCGCAGCCCCGCCGCCAGCGTCTGATGCAGCGCCTGGCGGCTGCCTACGCTGCCGCCGTCCAATATGAAGCGCATCCTCATTCCTCCCCGTACAGCAGCTCAAAGCTGGCGTAGTGGTCGCCGGTGTAGTACACAAGCCCGTCGTTGGAGAACACGATCCGCTTCGCGCCCCGGCTGTCGGCGCCCAGCGTGTCGATGTCGCACTCGGTGTAGGAGCGCCCTGCCGCCTCCGGCAGCAATCCCTCATAGTTGCCGAAATGGCTGCCGCCGATGCACTTCCCCGGCGCGTAGGGCTCCAGCGAACCGCCGCTCCAGCCCAGTGCCTGGGCTTCCTTCTTGGTGATGAAATTCCCCGGCAGATGGCCGTAGGTGTGGATGTACAGCGCCGCGTCCTCCTTGCTGGTGTAGCTGCCGTCCTCGTCGATGGCGGAGGTGTCGGCGCTGCTGTCGTCCGCCTCCGGAGCGCCGGAGGGCTGGGTGTCGTCCGGCAGCACGTCCTGCTGCTGTTGCTGCGGCTCCTGATCGCCGCCGGTGGTGACGCCGATGACGGTGACGTCGTCGGCGCAGCCCACCAGCGTCAGCGCCATCACCAGCGCCAGCAGCCACGCGGTCAATTTACGTCTCATGGGGATTACCTCCTGTTGCGTTTGGCACTATCATACCACATCCCGCCGCAAAAAGCTATCCCCGGTTGGCCGTCTTTACTCCGTCCAGTCCCTGCGCTCCTCGTCAAAGGCCACCTGCACGGTGCTCCGCGGCGCCGCGGGATTGCCGCCCAGCGCCGCGTGCAGCGCCGTCAGCTCCTTCATGGCCCCGGCCAGCTCCCGGATCTCCCGCACGGAGGCGGCTTCGTTTTCGGCCATGTGGTTCGCCGTCTCGGCGCAGGCCCGGCCCAGCTGTGCCGCCGCCTGCCGCATGTACGTCTCCCATGCCGTGGTTCTGCCCATCGCTTACCCTCCCTTCACCAGAAACGGCGCAAGCACCTGCGCCGCGTAGTCCGCCAGACAGTCCCGGCAGATGGCCCGGCCGTTGACGGCATAGTAGTCCTCGCCGCAGTAGATCTCGCCGCCGCACAGGCTGCACTCCGCGCTGACGCCCTCATAAGGCTCCATGTTGCCTCACCTCCTGTCCCTGACAGCCAGCCGGACGGCGGTTGTCTCCGCCGGGGCAACAAACCGCCTTGCCCTTTGGGGGAAAAGGTGGTATCATAGGGGAAAAGGGAAGGGGGGACGCGCAATGGAAACAATGAATATTCCCGAACGCTGCCGCGACGAACAGGGCTACCTGATCCGCCAGCACCTCATGACCGACATCCCCTACGGCTGCCGCACGGTGGCCAAGGTGGGCTGTGGCTTCATGGCGGTCTATAACGCCGCCCGCTACTTCGCCCAGCCGGTGACCGAGACGGAGGTCTGGCAGTTTTTCCATGACCGGGTGTTCCTCCGGGGCATCTTCGGCACCAGCATCGGCCACGTCTGCCGGGGCGTCTATCGCTTCGGCATGAGGATCACCGGCCTGCGCTACCGGAACCTGAAGGACGCCAGAGCCGGGATCCTGTGGTACCACACGGGCCGCTCCCGCCACTATGTGCTGGTCAGCCGCTGCCCCGATGGCCGCTATGCCTTCCCCAACTCCTCCGCGCCCGGCCCCATGACCTTCCCGGACTTCTACAACAAATACGTCAAGCACCTGCGCCTTCCGGCCCTCCGCCTTGACCTGCCGGTCATGTTCACCGTCACCGTGGACAAGCGGAATAAACCACCCCGGCGCGGCAAAAACTAGCATAAAAACAGGAGGTATCGCCATGTATAAGAATATCGCCAAGCAGGAAAAGCTGCTGCTGAAGAACCTGGTGGACTACCAGCCGGGCCAGGTGGTCAGCAAGACCCTGGTGCAGAATGAGCTGATGAGCGTCACCGTCTTCTCCTTCGAGAAGGACGAGGAGATCTCCACCCACGCCAGCGGCGGCGACGCCATGGTCACGGTGCTGGAGGGCACCGGCCGCTTCACCGTGGGCGGCGAGGAGTTCGTCCTCACCGAGGGCGAGACCCTGGTCATGCCCAAGAACGTCCCCCACGCCGTCTACGGCCAGGAGCGCTTCAAGATGCTGCTGGTGGTCTCCTTCTGATTTTTATCGCCGCGCGTTAGTAACAAAGGCAAAAAAAACAGCAGGGCGGGGCGATATGCCCCGCCCTGTTTTTGCGTGCATCCGTAGGGGCGGACGACGAGCGCTGTGGAGCGCAGCGGAACGAGTGCCCTTGGGGTATCCGCCCTATCGGAAATGCACCGGCCATCGTCAGGGCCGACAGAGTCGTCGGCCCCTACAACCGACCACCGATAGGATTTCGTAGGGCGGGACCCGCGTGTCCCGCCGCCCGATGGTGCAGGAAGATATCGACAAACGTTCCGTAGGGGCCGGCGTCCCCGACGGCCCGCACGGCTTACGATGGCATTTCCGGTAAAACGGCGGGGCGTCGAGGACGCCGCCCCCTACACACCACAGGCAAAAGGTGCATCGCCCCTATACACATAAAAAGAGACGCTCTTGCGAGCGTCTCTTTTTATGAATCAGAACGAGGTTCTAAATTAGAACTCCTTCTTCTTGCCGATGACGACAGCGCCGCCAGCGACGGACAGCAGGCTCATGCCAAC
>USAT01000164.1 GCA_900552725.1 uncultured Eubacteriales bacterium
CTGTTCTTATTCCTTTGCCAGCTTGACGTAGCCTTCATAGCGCTCTTTGGCGTCGTTGGCGGCCTTGTGATACAGGGCATCCGCCTTTTCGGGGAAGGACAGCTTCAGGGATGCGTAGCGGTTTTCTCCCATGAGGAACTGCTGGAAGTCGCCGGTGGGCGCCTTGGAATCCAGCTGGAAGGGGTTCTTGCCCTCCTCCTTCAGCCGGGGATCATAGCGGTACAGGTGCCAGTAGCCGCACTCCACCGCCTTCCTCTCCTCGATCTGGCTCAGCCCCATGCTGGCCTTCATGCCGTGCTCGATGCAGGGGCAGTAGCAGATCACGATGGAGGGCCCGTCGTAGGCCTCGGCCTCGCGGATGGCCTTCAGGGTCTGGTTGGGATCAGCGCCCATGGCCACCTGTGCCACATAGACGTAGCCGTAGCTCATGGCCATCAGGCCCAGATCCTTCTTCTTGGTGACTTTGCCGCCGGCGGAGAACTTGGCGATAGCTGCGGCAGCGGTAGCCTTGGAGGACTGGCCGCCGGTGTTGGAATATACCTCGGTATCCAGCACCAGAACGTTGATGTTCTTGCCGGAGGCCAGCACATGATCCAGACCGCCGTAGCCGATATCGTAAGCCCAGCCGTCACCGCCGAAGGCCCACACGGACTTCTTGGTAAGAAATTCCTTATTATTGCGGATGAACTCGGCCTCGTCGCTCTTGTCACCGGCCACGGCCGTCAGCAGCGCGTCGGCAGCCATGCGGGACTCGGCGGCGCTTTCGGCCTTGTCGATGTACTCCTTGCACACCTCAGCGGCCACGCCCTTGTCGGCCAGCGTCTGGGCGGCAGCCTTCAGCTGACGCTTGATGGCGTCCTGACCCAGCAGATAGCCATAAGCGTACTCGGCGTTGTCTTCGAACAGGCTCATGGCCCAGGCGGGGCCGCAGCCGTTGCAGTCGGTGCAGTAGGGGGAGCTGGGGGTGGAGCCGCCGTAAGCGGAGGAGCAGCCGGAGGCGTTGGTGATGTACATATGGTCGCCGAACAGCTGGGTCACCAGCTTGATATAGGGGGTCTCGCCGCAGCCGGCGCAGGCGCCGGAGAACTCAAAGTAGGGCTTGGCGAACTGGGTCGCCTTCACCGTCTTGTCGCTGACGGCATCCTTCTTCACGGTGACGGTCTCCACGGCGTATTCCCAATTCTCCGCCTGACCGAGCTGGCTCTCCAGGGGCTGCATGGTCAGGGCCTTCTCCTTGGCGGGGCAGACGTTGACGCAGCTGCCGCAGCCGGTGCAGTCATAGGGAGAGACCTGCATGCGGTACTGGTACTGAGCCAGGCCGGTGGCTTTCCTGGTCTCAAAGCCGGCGGGAGCGTTCTGCTGCTCGCTCTCGTCCAGCAGCACAGGACGGATGGCAGCGTGGGGGCAGACGAGGGAGCACTGGTTGCACTGGATGCACTTGGTCATATCCCACTGGGGCACTTCCACAGCCGCGCCGCGCTTTTCATACTTGGTGGAGCCTGCATGCCAGGTGCCGTCCTCCAGACCGTACTTCTTCATGACGGACACCGGCAGGCTGTCGCCCTCCTGACGGTTCATCACGTCCACTACCTCGCGGATGAAGTCGGGAGCCTTGCGTTCCACGGGCTTGTCCTCGGCGGTGGCCCAGGCGGCGGGGATAGCCACCTCAACCAGTTCGTTGATGCCGTGCTCGATGGAGGCGTTGTTCATGTCCACCACGGCCTGACCCTTCTTCTTATAATAGGTCTTATAGATGGCGTCCTTCATCTCGGCCACGGCCTGCTCCAGAGGGATCACATTGGCCAGCTTGAAGAAGGCAGCCTGCAGAATGGTGTTGGTGCGGCTGCCCAGCCCCAGCTCACGGGCGATCTTGATGGCGTCGATGGTATAGAACTTTGCCTTCTTCTCCGCCAGAGCGCGCTTCATAGCGGCGGGCAGGTTCTTCTCCAGACCCTCGGCGTCCCACGCGCAGTTCAGCAGGAACACGCCGCCCTCCTTCAGGTTTTTCACCATGTCGTATTTGTGGACATAGGAGGGATTGTGGCAGGCCACGAAATCGGCGGACTGGATCAGATACGGGGAACGGATGGGAGCCTTGCCGAACCGCAGATGGCTCTGGGTCAGGCCGCCGGACTTCTTGGAGTCGTAGACGAAGTACGCCTGACAGTACAGGTCGGTGGCGTGACCGATGATCTTGATGGAGTTCTTGTTGGCGCCCACGGTGCCGTCGGAGCCCATGCCCCAGAACTCGGCGCTGGTCTGACCGGCGGGAGAGGTGTCGATCTCGCAGGTCACATCCAGCGAGGTGTGGGTCACATCGTCCACGATGCCTACGGTGAAATTATTCTTGGGTTTATCCTGCTTCAGGTTATCCAGCACGGCGATGATCTGGCCGGGGGTGGTGTCCTTACTGGACAGGCCGTAGCGGCCGCCCACGATGGTCATGTCGCTGCCCAGCTCCTTGTATACGGAGCAGATGTCCTGATACAGCGGCTCACCCATCGCACCCGGCTCCTTGGTACGATCCAGCACCGCCAGCTTGCGGCAGGTCGCCGGGATGGCGGCCACGAACTTATCGGCGGCGAAGGGACGATACAGATGGACATTCAGCAGGCCCACCTTCTCGCCCTTGGCGGTCAGGTAATCGACGGCCTCCTTGGCGGTCTCGGCGGCGCTGCCCATGAGGACAACAACGCGCTCGGCGTCGGGAGCACCGTAGTAATTGAACAGCTTGTACTCCCGGCCCGTCAGCCTGCTGATCTCGGCCATGTAGTGCTCCACCGCGTCGGGGATGGAGGTCACCTTCTCATTGCAGGCCTCACGGCACTGGAAGAAGATATCGGGGTTCACGGTGGTGCCGCGGGTGGCGGGATGCT
>USAT01000165.1 GCA_900552725.1 uncultured Eubacteriales bacterium
ACGCCCGCCCCGCCTGTTTCCTATGCTTTTTCGTCAGTCAGATACGCAGGATTTAGTGCTCGTTGGCGTACTGGGTGGCCCAGCCTTCCACGAAAGCAGTCTTGACGTTGTCCCAGCTGCCGTTGCCGGTGGTGTACTGGCTCAGAGCGTCCACCACGGCGGCACGCCAATCGTCAACAGCGGGAGTCCAGTTGAACGCCCAAGTGACGGTGTAGTTGCCGTTGGCAACATACTCGTTGGCCTGTGCGAAGAACACGTTCTCGGGGGTCTTGGCGTTCTTGAAGGGGCAGGGACCAAACTGCTCAGCCAGCATGGTGGTGCCGGCGTCAGAGGTGACGACCCAGTTCATGAAGTCCAGAGTAGCCTTGATGTCCGCCTCGGAGGCGTTCTTGTTCACAGCCCAGCAGTTCTCGGTGCCGCAGCACAGACCGGCCTTCTCCTCGCCGTCCACACCGCAGTAGATGGGGATCATGGCCAGATCATCGGGGTTCATCTTGAAGCCCTTGGTCTCGTCGGTGACCAGATTGCTGTACTCCCAGGTACCGTTCTGATAGAACACAGCCTTGCCCTGGCCGAACTCAGCCTCAGCCTGGTCGCCGGTGGCGGACAGCAGGGCAGCGCCGGTGGCGGCGGAGTCAGTGATGTACAGATCCCAGATAGCCTTGTAGTTATCCAGATAGGTGCCCTTGATGGTGGCGGGCTGCGCGGTCACATTGTCATCGCGGAACTCGTAGAACAGGGGCATATTGGCCAGATGGCCGGAGAAGCGCCAAGAGGAGGAGCCGTCCAGACCGGCGGAGGTAAAGGCATCGAAGCCCAGCTCAGCGGCGCGGGCGTGGATGTCATCGGCAACGGCCTTCAGGGACTCGAAGTTGGTGATCTCATCCAGAGAGTGACCGGCCTTCTCCAGCAGGGCCTTGTTGACGATGATGCCAAAGGCCTCGTAGCAGTAACCGATGGAAACGGTCTCGCCGTCGGCATTCTTCAGATCAAAGTCATGGGTGGTCATCTGGTTGTACACATCGGTGCCTTCCAGATTGTAGCAGAACTCACCGTAGCTGTTGACAGCACCCAAATTGCCCACCTGGAACATGGTGGGAGCGGCGTCCTTATCCATCTCGGCGGTCAGCGTGGTGTCGTACTGGCCGGAGGCAGCGGTCACGACCTTAACGGGCACACCGGTCTCAGCGGTGTAGGCGGCGGCCAGAGTCTGCCAAGCGGCGTCGGACTCGGGCTTGAAGTTCAGGTAGTACACGCTGCCGGTGGCAGTGGTGTCACCATCGCCGTTGCCCTGTGCGTCATTGCTTCCGCCGCCGCAGGCGACCAGAGACAGAGCCATCACAAGAGCAAGGATCAGTGCAAGAAACTTTTTCATGTTGAATGATCTCCTTCTAAAATGATTTTATTTTCACAGTATGCACTGTAAAAAACGGTTTATACCAGCTTTTTCACGCTGCCGCCCACACGCAGCACCGTGGGCAGCACCTCATGGAAGTTCCCGGCGCGGCCCTCAATCATATCCAGCAGGATCTCGATGCTGCGCCGTCCCATCTTCTCCATGGGCTGGCACAGGGTGGTCAGCGGCGGGTCGATGTAGTCCGACACCTCGATGCCGTCGATGGCGATGACGGAGCAGTCGTCGGGCACGGTGCGCCCGTGCTCCCGCAGGGAGCGCATGGCGCCGATGGCCATGTTGTCGGAGATGGCGAACACGGCGGTGAAGTCCGCGCCGCTGTCCAGCGTCCGGTTCATGGCCTGATAGGCGGCCTGAATATTGAAGGTCTCGGTGCAGATGACCAGGCTCTCGTCGGGGGTGATGCCCGCCTCGGCCAGGGCCTTTTTATACCCCTCGTACCGGAGCTGGCTGATGGAGTGGTCGTCGGGCCGGGTGATCATGGCGGCGATGCGCCGGTGGCCGTTCTCAATGAGGTACCGGGTGGCCCGGCTGGCGTTCTCGATATCGGCGATGGACACGGAAGAGTAGTCCCCGTGCTCCAGCGTGCCGTAGTGGTTGCCGAAGGAGCAGCACACGAAGGGCACGTTCAGCCGCGCCAGATCGGCGGCGGAGTAGTCGAACCGCCCGCCCAGCAGCACTAGGCCCAGCAGTCGCTTCTCCCGCTCCATCATGGCGGCCTGCTTCAGCTCATCGTCGCAGGAGCCGATCTGCTGCATCACCATGGTGTAGCCGTTGGCGGTGATGCCCGCCTCCACGGCGCGGATGATGTCGGTATAGAAGGGGTTGGAAATACCCCGCACCACAAGGCCGATGGCGTCAGACTTGGTCTTTACCAGATCGCGGGCGGAGTTGTTGGGAATATAATTGGTGCTCTCGATCACATCCAGCACCCGGCGCCTGCTCTCCTGGCTGACGTCGGGCCGATCGTTCAGTACGCGGGAGACCGTGGTGATACTGACGCCGCTCAATCGGGCGATATCCTTGATGGTCACACTCTCTCCCCCTGTCGTTGCTCCTCAGGCGAAACAACGGTACCGTTTCCGGAAACGTTTTCGCACTCTGAGTGACTTAATACTAGCAACTTTTACACTGTGTGTCAATGTGGTTTTTTGATTTTCGTTGGTTATGACAGTTTTTTGTTTGCCGTTTGTTGATTTTGCCGAATGTCGTGTGGACAGTTGTCGCCAGGCAGAAGTACGGAGATATGCGGCAATGTCCGGTAAACATTCGTAGGGGCGGACGACCCTGTCCGCCCTATCGGAAATGCCGTGCCCGTGTGTAGGGGCCGACGACTCTGTCGGCCCACCGACGTAAGATGGTACCTTCAAAGACAAGATGGATGCTGCGGCGGCATAGCCGCCGAGATCGG
>USAT01000166.1 GCA_900552725.1 uncultured Eubacteriales bacterium
AACCCGTTCCGCTTGTGGGCGATGACGCCCATGGCCGCCGTAGGCAGGAAGTACAGCAGATTGACCGCGGCGGCCTGCTGCTGCGGAACACCCAAAATGAGCGTCATAACCAACAGCAGCAGGGTCCCGCCGCCCACGCCCCAGGCGGACAGGATGCCGGTGCCCACGCCCACCAGCAGCGGCAGAAGCCACTCCGTCACAGCAGATACCTCACGCCGCCGTACAGCAGGAACAGGGCAAAGATCCGCCGCAGCCATGTGCTGCTGACCTTCCGGAACAGTGCTCCGCCCACCGCGCCGCCGATGCCGCCGCCGATGAGATCCGGCAGCCCCGGGAGCCAGTCAAAGCCGCCCCGCAGCACATAGATCCCCGCCGACAGCACGCACAGGGGCAGGATCACTCCCACGCAGGTGGCCAGTGCCCGCTTCTGCTCCATGCCGCACCAGAGGGCCAGCATAGGCGCCATCACCATGCCGCCGCCACCGCCGAAGGCACCGTTCACCGTCCCTGCCGCCGCGCCCGCCAGCCGCAGCCTTCCCTTTCGCTCCATTCTGTTCACCTCCGCGTCTATGTAAGGCCGCCTGCGGGCGGCCTTTTGCGTCAGATTCTCAGAACTTGCGGAAGCTCTGGCAGTCGGTGCACTGGTCCATGGAGGGGTTCTGCTCATGGGTGCCCACCTGGATGGAGCTCAGGCCGCAGCGGTTCACGTCCTTGCAGTGATGGGCGCAGCTGGTGACCGTGCAGTTGATGGCGCTGTTGGGGGTGCACTCGCAGCCGTCGTTGGTGCAGCCGCACTTCTCGTAATTGCTCATTGTGGTTTCCTCCTGAATAAAAAAGTAAGGTCAGGCGCGGAAAGCGTGGCTTTCCATTTGCCTGACCCTAGTGTGTCCGCCAAAAACGGGAGTATGCAGTTGAAATTTTTTGAAATTGTAACGTTTCGTAGGGCGGCATGACCACATGCCGCCTCCCCGCAAGCTTTTATATTCCGAGGAACGCCGAGGCCAACGCGAAATAGATCAGCAGACTGGTGGCATCCACGATGGTGGTAATGAAGGGACTGGCCATCACCGCCGGGTCAAGGCCCACCTTCTCTGCCAGCAGCGGCAGCGAGCAGCCCACGCACTTGGCGAAGATCACCACGAACATCACCGTCAGGCACACCACCAGACACACCGGCAGCGTCACCTCGCTGTTGCCCAGCAGCAGCCGATCCACCAGCTGCATCTTGACAAAGTTGGCAGCCGCCAGCGCCGCGCCGCACAGGAACGCCACCCGGATCTCCTTCCACAGCACCGCCAGCACGTCGGAGAAGTCCACCTCCCCCAGGCTCAGGGCACGGATCACCGCCACAGACGCCTGGGTGCCGGAGTTGCCGCCGGTGCCCGACAGCATGGGAATATAGGAATTCAGCACCAGACACGCCGCCAGCGCGTTTTCATAGTGGTTCAAAATCATCCCGGTAAAGGTAGCCGACAGCATCAGGATCAGCAGCCACGGCATACGGGCCTTCCAGGTGTCGAAGACACCGGCGCGGAGATAGGGCTTGTCCGAGGGCAGCATAGCCGCCATCTTCTCGAAGTCCTCGGTGGTCTCCTCCTCGATGACGTCCATAGCGTCGTCGACGGTAACGATACCCACCAGCCGCTTTTCCAGATCCACGATGGGCATGGCCAGGAAGTCGTACTTGCTCAGCGCCTGGGCCACATCCTCCTTGTCGTCGGTGGTCTTGGCCCACACCACGTCGGGATCCATGATGCTCTCGATCAGGTCGTCCTCGTCCGCCAGCAGCAGGTCGCGGACGGACAGCACGCCCAGCAGGCGGCGGGTAGGATCGGTGACGTACAGGATGTTGATGGTCTCCAGCTCGCCGCCGATGCGGCGGATGCGCTTGAAGGCGTCCGCCACCGTCATGTCCTTCTTCAGGGACAGGAACTCCATGTTCATGATGGAGCCGGCGCTGTCCTCGGGATATTTCAGAATTTCATTGATGGACTTGCGCATTTCCGGCGTGGCCTTGTCCAGAATACGGATCACCACGCTGGCGGGCATCTCCTCCACGATGTCCACGGCGTCGTCCAGATACAGCTCGTCCAGCACTTCCTTCAGCTCGGTGTTGGAAAAGCCGTTGATCAGCATCTCCTGGCTCTCGCTCTCCAGCTCCACGAATACCTCCGCCGCCGTCTCCTTGGGCAGCAGCCGGTACAGAAGGGGCATGACCTCGGGGCCCGCCTCCTCCAGGATCAGGGCGATATCCGCACTCTCCATAGGCAGGAACATGTCACGCAGGTCGGCGTAGCGTTTCTCACGGATCATCTCCCTGATCTCGTCCAGCAGCCCGTCCATTTTGTTTTCCAAATCAATCATGCCACGTTCCTCCTTCCCCTGGATCGTCCACCGTTTTCGGACAGCAAAAAACACCCCAGCGCGGCAGGCGCTGCGGTGTAAGCGGGAAGCCATCCTGATATGCTGGCTCCAGGCCCTACCGTTACAAGCTTTAGCATCGCGGGGCGGTGAAGCTACGTTAGATACTACCTTGGTTTCGATAGTACCTGCTCAAACCATCTCATGGTGTCTCCACCATTTCGCGGCAGTAGCCCATATCCCTCGCGGTAGCCTTACCTACCGGTGAACAATACTATACTATGTCAAAATAAAGGGCTTGTCAAGAGCGGACACCATCTTTCGTCGACCTTTTTGTATAAATCGAAAAAATGTTTTACAAATATGTAGGTTTGTCAAACATATTGTACAGCGAACTCGATAGGAGAAAGCCAGTGTAG
>USAT01000167.1 GCA_900552725.1 uncultured Eubacteriales bacterium
GTTGGCGGAGGGATCGTCGCCGGATACCAGACCCAGAGTCACGATCTTGCCGGCGTAGTCAGCCCACTTGCCGCCCACGATGATGTCGGTCAGAGCATCGATCGTGGTGGGGTACAGGCCCTTCATGGCGGAGGTAACGGTCATGCCGTCGCCGTAGTCGCCATCGATAATGCCCTTCTGGTCAACGTCAACGCCGATGACCTTGGCATTGACCTTCTTGGCAGCCTCAGCCGCGGAGGTGTAGATGCCGCCGCCGCAGGCGAAAACGACCTCGGTGCCGTCGGCATACCAGGTGTCCATAACGGCAGTGATGTCGGCGTCGCCGTAGAACTGGTTGCCGTAAGCGTACTTCATGTCAACGGTGATGCCCAGCTCCTTGGCAGCGGCATCAACGCCCTGCACATAGCCATAGCCATAGCGGATAACGGCGGGAACGGCCATGCCGCCCAGGAAGCCCAGCTTGGTGTAGCCCAGCTTGACAGCAGCATAACCGGCCATGTAACCGGCCAGCTCTTCCTGATAGATGGCGCAGTAGACATTGCTCATGTCCACATAGTCTTCCAGCTTCCAGTTGTCGGGGTTGTAGTCATAGCTCTCGCCCTTGTTGGCAACGGCGGTCTCCAGCAGGTCGCCCTTGGCAACGTCCAGCGCGACGAACTTCACGTCGGGATAGTTGGGAGCAACTTCCACGATGGTGCCGCCGAAAGCGTAACCGGGCATCACGATGACGTTGTAGCCCTCAGCGATGGCCAGCTCCACGGAAGCCACACGGCCGGCAGTATCGTTGCTGGTGGGCTTGTAGTACTTGGTTTCCACATTGTTGTCCTTGCCGAAGGCAACGACGGCTTCCCAGGTGGTCTGGTTGAAGGACTGGTCGGTGATATCACCGTAGTCGGTAACCATGGCGACCTTGTAGCTGCCAGTGGAAGCTGCGTCCTTCTTGCCGGAGCCGCAGGCGACCAGAGTCAGGGACAGCGCCAGAACCAGCAGCAGAGCCAGAATCTTTTTCATGATTGCATTCCTCCATAATTTTCTATTCTTGGTAGTGTTCGATACACCGATAGTATTGTCGCACATTTTGATAAAAAAATCAACCCATTTTCGATGGTTTCCCGGTTTTTTTCACGATGTCTCCGTCAGGTGTGCATATGTTTCTGCGCAGAGAAGCTGAAAGGCAGGATCTCGGCCAGGGTGTGGGCTTCGCAGCCCTCCGGCGTGATCATGTAAATGAGAAAATCGTCGCCGCAGAATTCCCGCATCACCTGACGGCACACGCCGCAGGGCGGGAACGCCCCGGTGATGACGCCGTCCTTTCCGCCGCACACGGCGATGGCGGCAAAGTCCCGGTGGCCGTCGTAGACCGCCTTGAAGAAGGCGGTGCGCTCGGCGCAGACCGTGGGGCTGTAGGACGCGTTTTCGATGTTGCAGCCCTGATACACCGTCCCGTCGGCGCACAGCAGCGCCGCGCCCACCTGATAGCCGGAGTAGGGGACGTAGGCATGGGTCATGGCCTCTCTGGCAAGCTCACACAGTTTTTCGGGTGTCATAGTTCGCCTCCTGATACTTACAGTATTTCTCCCGCGAAACTCGTGCCCGCGCCGTCCCAATGAACGCCCAGCAGGTCGGTGACGGTGGCGGCAATGTCCGCGAAGGTGGGCTTCGTGCCGAGATTGCCGGGTTTGACGCCCTTGCCCAGCACCAGCAGTGGCACATACTCACGGGTGTGGTCGGTGGTGGCAGTGTAGGATGGGTCGCAGCCGTGGTCGGCGGTGATCATCACCACGTCGTCCTCCCCCAGAGTGGGCAGGAACGTGCCCAGCCAGCGGTCGAACTCCGTCAGGGCGGCGGCGTAGCCGTCGATGTCCCGGCGGTGGCCGTAGAGCATGTCAAAATCCACCAGATTCACGAAGCACAGCCCGTGAAAATCCCGTGCGGCATAGTCCACCGTGTGCGCCATGCCGTCGGCGTTGGACTTGTTGAACACGTACTCCGTGTCCCCCCGTCCGGCGAAAATGTCGTGGATCTTGCCCACGGCCAGGCAGTCCAACCCCGCCGCCTTTACGGCATCCAACATGGTCTGCTTCGGCGGCTCCAGAGAAAAGTCGTGGCGGTTGGCCGTGCGCTTGAAGCCGTGCTCCGCGTCGCCCACATAGGGGCGGGCGATCACCCGGCCGACGCCATACTTTCCCTGCAAAATCTTCCGTGCCTTGCGGCAGGCATCGTACAGCTCCTGCAAGGGAATCCATTCCTCGTGCGCCGCCACCTGAAACACGGAATCGGCGGAGGTGTAGACGATCCACTTGCCGGTTTTGCGCTGCTCCTCGCCGTAGTCCCGGATGACGTCGGTGCCGGAATAGGGCAGGTTGCACAGGACGCCCCGGCCGGTCTCCTTCTCGAAGGCGTCCAGAACCTCTTTGGGGAAGCCGTTGGGGAAGGTGGGCAGGGGCTGGGGGGAGATCACACCGGCGATTTCCCAATGGCCGATGGAGCTTTCCCGCAGCCGGGCAAACGCGCCGGTGGGGGCGGCGGCCTTAGGCAGGCAGGTCACGCCGTCAATATTGCCCAGTCCCGCGGCGGTCATGTTGGGAATGTCCAGCTTTTGGGAGGTGGCGCAGGCGCGCAGGGTATTGACCCCCACGTCCCCGAAGGATTCCGCGTCGGGCATCGCGCCGATGCCGAAGGAATCCAGAACAATCAAAAATACTCGCTTCATACTATCACCTTA
>USAT01000168.1 GCA_900552725.1 uncultured Eubacteriales bacterium
AGGAAGTGAAGAAACCATTGGTTTCTTCCGGCTCTTTTGCCCACTTTTCCAGCTGTTGGGAAAAGTGGGTCGCCGAAGGCCGTCCCCGTGCCCGAGGGCACGGAATCCCCTCCGCTCCGGAGAGCGAAACACCTCTTTCTTCAATTATTCAAAAAATAGTAATGACTTTTCCGGCCATATAGGGTACAATGTAACACAAATCCCGATCAAACCAACAGGAGGAACCTTCCTTGAAAAAGCTCTATGACGCGGTGCAGCGCTTCTGCGCGCGGCACCCCCGTTTCGGCATCCCTAACCTGATGCTCTACATCGTGGCCGGAAACGTCATCGTATATCTGCTGATGATGTTTACCCAGGCCAACGACGCCAACGCCCTGGCGTTCCTGACGCTGAATACCGCCGCCGTGCTGAAGGGTGAGCTGTGGCGCATCATCACCTATGTGTTCGTCCCCACCACCAGCGGTATCTTCTGGCTGCTGATCAGCTTGTATTTCTACTACTGGATCGGCTCCACCCTGGAGCGCCAGTGGGGCACCGCCAAGTTCAACCTCTACTACATCAGCGGCGTGCTGCTGACGGCGGTGGGCGTGCTGATCGCCAGTCTCATCTCCGGACAGAGCTACACCGTGGCGGGCTCCTACTATGTGAACCTGTCCATGTTCTTCGCCTTTGCCTTCCTGTTCCCGGATACCCAGGTGCTGCTGTTCTTCATCATCCCCATCAAGATGAAGTGGCTGGCCTATCTGGACGCGGCGCTGTTTGCCTATGACGTGGTGCGCTGCCTGATGGCGGGCAACTGGGGCGGCGCTTTGCTGCCGGTGATCGCCCTGCTGAACTTCGCCGTGTTCATCTGGCCGGAGGTCCACTATATGGCCGACCGCGCCGCCTACCGCCACCGCCCCCAGACGGTGCAGTTCAAGCGTGCCGCCCAACAGCAGCAAAAGCAGGAGCAGAAGCAGGGCTACCACCACAAGTGCGCCGTCTGCGGCCGCACGGACACGGATCACCCCGAACTCCAGTTCCGCTATTGCAGCAAGTGCGCGGGCTATCACTGCTTCTGCCAGGATCACATCTTCACCCACGTCCACTTTACCGAGTGATCGGCCTGCGGCATCTGATTTTACGAGAAAAGCGTGCTCCGTCGTGAGCACGCTTTTTTTGCATAATCCTCCCATTTTCCACCCATACTACACGGGAAATGGAGGAGAATGCCTATGGTGGATTTTAAGACCCGGACGGCCCAACTGGATGACCTGCTGGGCGTGGGACGGAATTTTGATATGGTGGGCCGCGATCTGCGTGTGGGCGGACGGCAGGCCCGGCTGTGGGTAGTGAACGGCTATGCCGAGGATATGCTCATCGAGCGGATGATCGGCCGTCTGATGGCCGTCGGCGACCTGAAAAAGGTGCCGGATCTGGAAGCGTTCCTGACGGCCTACGTCACCGTGCCGGATGCGGCGGCGGAGACGGACGTACACAGCATGGTGGTGGGCGTCTTCGCGGGAAAGACGCTCCTGGTGATGGACGGCTACGACGGCGGCGTGCTGATGGACGCCAAGGAGTACCCCAACCGCAGTGTGGAGGAGCCGGACACCAGCAAGGTGCTGCGGGGCAGCCACGACGGCTTTGTAGAGAGCATCATGGCCAACGCTGCTCTGCTGCGGCGGCGCATCCGCGACCCGGCCCTGACCCTGGAGCGCCATCAGGTGGGCGGGCGGTCCCAGACCGACGTGGCTCTGGTCTACATGAAGGGCGAGGCCAACGAGCAGCATCTGCGCCAGCTCCGCCAGAAGCTGGACAGCATCGATGTGCGCTCCATCGCCATGAGCCAGGAATCCATCGCCGAGTGCATCGTGCCCAAGCAGTGGTGGAACCCCTTTCCCAAGATCCGCTATACCGAGCGGCCCGACGTAGCCACCGCCAGCGTCATGGAGGGCAGCATCCTGCTGCTGATCGACAACACCCCTTCGGTGATGCTGCTGCCCACCACGCTGTTCAGCTTTGCCGAGGAGATCAACGACTACTACTTCCCGCCGCTGATCGGCACCTATCTGCGCATCGTGCGGCTGGTGGTGCTGTTCCTGACGGTGTTCATCACGCCGTTGTGGTATCTGCTGGTGAAAAACGGCGACGTGCTGCCGGGGGAGCTGGAGTTCCTTCTCATCGAGGACGAGTACTTCGTGCCGCTGATCGTGCAGCTATTGTTGGTGGAGTTTATCGTGGACATCCTGAAGCTGGCGTCGCTGAACACGCCGGACGCCCTCAGCAACTCCTTCAGCATGCTGGGCGCGCTGATCCTGGGCGACTTTGCCGTCCAGGCCCGGTGGCTGGTGCCGGAGGTGCTGGTGTATATGGCCTTTGTGGCGGTGGCGGGTTACGCCCAGCACAGCTATGAGATGGGCTACGCCTGCAAGCTGGTGCGGATGGTGCTGCTGCTTCTGATCTTTTTCTGGGACTGGTGGGGCTTTGCCGCCGGTGTGGTGGGTACGGTGCTGCTGATCGTCTCCACCAAGCCGGTGGTGGGGAAGGGGTATCTCTATCCCTTGATCCCCTTCAACGGCAAGCGCCTGATGCGGATATTGAGAAGGCGGCCTATTGATAAGGATAATACTTGAAAAGGGAGGTTTTGCGCCCCGGCGCGACCTACTTTTGTCAACAGTGACAAAAGTAGGCAAAAGCACCGGAAGGA
>USAT01000169.1 GCA_900552725.1 uncultured Eubacteriales bacterium
GGCCACGTTCAGGCCCACCATCTTCATGGTGCAGAAGGCACGGGAACCGGCCACGGCTGCGCCGTAAGCCACCTCGGCGGCCACCTTCTCGTTGGGAGCCCACTCGCAGTACACGTCCTTGCCGTACTGGGGCATGTTCTCCAGAATCTCGGTGCTGGGGGTGCCGGGATACGCGGAGCAGACTTTGATACCGGCTTCGTAGACGCCACGGGCGGTGGCCTCGTTACCGGACATCAGATGTTTCATAGTTTTCTTCCACCTTTCTTCTTTTTTCTTACTCTTACATTGCGCTATATGTCACTTGCTGTTGAAAAACGGAATCAATAAACACTGGCCTCCTGCTCGCCGTGGAGCACACGCAGCGCGCCCTCGGCCAGAGAACGCATCTCCTCCTCGCCGGGCAGGCGGATGGTCTGGGCGATCTTGCCCACATAGGCGGTGATGTCGTCACAGAAGAACTGCTCATAGGCCATGCCGCCGGTGAACACGATGGCGTCCACGTCGAAGTGCAGCACGGCGGCCATGGCGCCGATGTCCTTGGAAAGCTGATAGACCAGGGCCTGATAGGCCTCCACATACTTGGGGTCGCCCTCCACCACCTTGGCGCAGATGACGCGGAAATCGGTGGTGCCCAGATAGGACAGCATACCAGCGCGGCGGCCGAAGGTCTTTTTCACCTCGTCCTTGGTCTTGCCGCTGAAGCAGTAGCTGATGAGCTGGTTGACCGGCAGGCCGCCGGCGCGGTCCATGCCCATGGAGCCCTCATCCTTCACGTTGCACACGTCCACCACGCGGCCCTTCTGGTGGGCGCCCACGCTGACGCCGCCGCCCAGATGGCACACGATCAGGTTCACGTCCTCGTATTTCTTGCCCAGCTCCTTGGCGGCCTTGCGGCCGATGGACTTGTGATTCAGGGCGTGGAACTGGCACAGGCGGCGGAACTCGGCAAAGCCGGTGTAGTGGGCGATCTCGGTCATCTCATCCACGCACACGGGATCCACAAAGAAGGAGGGAATGCCCACCATGTCGCCCAGCTTCTTGGCCAGGTATGCGCCCAGGTTGGAGGGATGCTCACCATAGGGGGCGTTCTCCACATCGTGCATCACCTTGTCGTTGACAGCGTAGGTACCGCTGGGGATGGGGCGGTACAGGCCGCCGCGGCCGCACACCGCGTCAAAGTCCTCCAGCTTATAGCCGGCCTCGGTGACAGCGTTGAGAATGGCATTCTTTCGGTAGTCCGCCTGGTCGATGACCCGCTCGAATTGATCCAGCTCCTCGGCGGAGTGGTCAATGCCCAGCTTATAGAGCTGCTGGTCCTCCTCGAACACGGCGATCTTGGTGCTGGTGGCGCCGGGGTTGATGACAAGGATCTTCATATGGGGGTTCCCTCTCTTTCTCTTATTTCATCGAATACTTCGTCAAAATTTTCACCGAATCACTTAATGAACTATTCACAGTATTGCACTTTCCTTTCCGTTTGTCAACGGCGTTGGCCCCTCTTTTCCCACGTCTTTTCAAATATCGGCGTTGTGAACAAAAAAAGAAGGCGTTCGGTCGTGAAATCGACCAAACGCCTGTCTATGTTGTTACGCCTCCAGCCCCCGCAGCAGGGTCTCTGCCATGGCCATGCCGTGCTGGGCGATGTCGAACCGCCCCTCGTAGATGCGCCACTCCAGCAGCGTGCCGCGGTGCAGCGTCACCAGATACTCCACCACCGTGTCGTTATCATACTGTTGGGCGATGCCGCCCTCACGGCGGCACAGCTCCACCAGCTCGGAGAGCACCCGGTAATAGATGCGGTGCTCGTTGCGCTGCAGCGCGCCCTGCTCCGGGTATTTCATGGCGTGGATAAACGCCTTGTACAGCACCGGGTCGCTGCTGCTGATCCGCAGGGACTGGCCCACGAAGTCCAGCAGCTTCTCCCGCGCGGGACGGGCGGTATCCGCCAGATACTCCGTCTCCAGCGTCAGGTACGCCGCGTCCACATGGCTGGTGACCTGGATGGCCAGCTCGTCCTTGCTCTTGAAGTAGTGGTAAATATTGCCCACAGAGCAGCCCGCCTTCTGGGCGATCTCCTCCACGGATACGTTTTCAAATCCCTCCCGGTCAAACAGATCCAGGGCCACATTCTGAATGCGGCTGCGCATCTCCAGCGCCTGCTGCTTGCGGGGGGTCAGTCTTTCTGCCATACTCGGTGAACCCCTCAATGAATGATTACGGATTATATCATAGCGTGAAACCGGAACGGTGTCAAGCATTTGTCTATTTACAATGCGAAAGTCGGAGGAGTGCAATCCCGTATCCTCTCGTAGGGGCGGGGTTCTACCCCGCCCGCCAAGTACGGAAACACTTGCGTTCACCGGGTGGGAGGGACAGAGTCATCCACCCCTACGCACGTTTACCGTACCTCCTCATGCGGCGGGGTGTGGTCACCCCGCCCTACGAAGTTCTATCGATGGTATGTAGGGCGGCCTGACCTCAGGCCGCCGCGTACAGCGCAGCGCATCATCGTGCATTGCATTCGTAGGGGCGGCCCTTGCGGCCGCCCGCCGACACGCACGGTTCCGGGCTACCGCAAGGGTCACCCCTACGGATTTCGGAACAACGGTCAAAAGTAGGTCGCGCCGGAGCGCGAAACACTTGCTCTCTGCCGCCCATGAAAAACGG
>USAT01000170.1 GCA_900552725.1 uncultured Eubacteriales bacterium
CCGGCCAGTATTGATCTGATATTCCGGTTGGAATATAGATAAACCGTTTTTGATTTGCAAGTGGAAATAAGAGGAAAAAAGACAAGAAAGGTGGAAACTGCTATGAAACATCTGATGTCCGGTAACGAGGCCACCGCCCGCGGCGTCTACGAAGCCGGTATCAAGGTCTGTTCCGCGTACCCCGGAACCCCCAGCACCGAGATCCTGGAGAACCTGCCCCAGTACGGTAAGGACGTGTACTGTGAGTGGGCCCCCAACGAGAAGGTCGCCACCGAGGTGGCCTACGGCGCGTCCGTGGCCGGCTCCCGTTCCTTCTGCACCATGAAGATGGTGGGCCTGAACGTGGCCGCCGACCCCCTGTTCACCGCCGGTTACATGGGCGTCAACGGCGCCTATGTGGTGGTCACCGCTGATGACCCCTCCTGCCACTCCTCCCAGAACGAGCAGGATAACCGTCACTATGCCCGCGCCGCCAAGATCGCCATGGTGGAGCCCAGCGACGCTCAGGAGTGCAAGGACTTCGTGAAGCTGGCCTGCGAGATCTCCGAGGAATTCGATACCCCCGTGCTGTACCGCACCACCACCCGCGTCTGCCATTCCAAGGGCCTGGTGGAGTTCGGTGAGCGCACCGAGCATGTGGCCCCCGAGTATAAGCGCAACACCCGCAAGTACATCTGCGCCCCCGCCAACGCCTATGCCAACCATCCCCTGGTGGAGGAGCGCCTGGTGAAGCTGGCCGAGTACGGCTGCACCACCGCCCTGGAGAACGGCCTGAACAAGCTGGAAATGGGCGACGGCAAGGTGGGCGTTATCACCGCCTCTATTGCCTATGAGTACGCCAAGGAAGTGTTCCCCGAGGGTACCTCCTTCCTGAAGCTGGGCCTGACCTATCCTCTGCCCATGAACCTGATCCGCGACTTCGCCTCCAAGGTGGAGAAGCTGTACGTCATCGAAGAGCTGGAGCCCTTCATGGAGAACGAGATCAAGGCCGCCGGTATCGACTGCATCGGCAAGGAGCTGACCGGCGTCATGTACGAGCTGAACACCGAGCTGGTGCGTGAGCGCGTGCTGGGTATCAAGCCTAACTACAAGACCATCACCGACGTGCAGGTGGCCAAGCGTCCTCCCGCACTGTGCCCCGGCTGCCCCCACCGCGGCTTCTTCTATACCCTGTCCAAGAACAAGAACTATGTGGTCACCGGCGATATCGGCTGCTACACCCTGGGCTTCGCGCCTCCTCTGAACTGCATGGACGTGTGCATCTGCATGGGCGGCGGCTTCTCCGCCGGTATGGGCATGGCCAAGTCCTTCCAGCGCGAGGGCGTCACCGATAAGGTGGTGTTCGGCGTCATGGGCGACTCCACCTTCTTCCACAGCGGCATGACCGGCGCCGCCGAGATCATCTACAACAACGGCCGCATGATCCCCTGCGTGCTGGATAACCGCATCACCGGTATGACCGGCCACCAGGACAACCCCGGCTCCGGCTACACCCTGATGGGCGAGGAAGCCCCCATGCTGAGCGTGGAGAAGATCTTCGAGACCTATGGCTTCAACCCCGTGCTGACCGTGGATCCCCAGGATCTGGCTGCCATGAAGGCCACCGTCAATACCGCCGTGGCCGCCCTGAACGAGGGCAAGCACCCCGCCATCGTTACCCGCCGTCCCTGCCTGCTGATCAAGCGCGTGAAGCATGATCTGGGCATGTGCGTGGTCAATACCGACAAGTGCGTGGGCTGCAAGAGCTGCCTGAAGGTGGGTTGCCCCGCCATCTCTATGGAGAACGGCAAGGCGGCTGTGGACCGCACTCAGTGCGTGGGCTGCACCGTCTGCGCCCAGGCCTGCCCCGTTGGTGCTATCGAAAAGGAGGAGAAGTGATCATGTCTAACGTAAAGAGCTGTCTGTTGGTTGGCGTTGGCGGCCAGGGTGCCATCCTGATCTCCAAGATCATGTCCAACGGTTTTATGAAGGCCGGTTATGATGTCAAGCAGAGCGAGGTTCACGGTATGGCCCAGCGCGGCGGCTCCGTGTCCACCCAGGTCCGCTGGGGCGACAAGGTGTATGGCCCCGTGTTCGGCAAGGGCGAGGCTGACATCATGGTGGCTCTGGAGAAGATGGAAGCCGTCCGCTACGCGGAGTTCCTGAATCCCGACGGTGTGGCCGTCATCAATGACTACGCCATCAAGTCCACCACCATCGCCTCCGGCGCCGAGGAGTATCCCGAGGGCTGCATCGAGGCCATGCAGAAGAACTTCAAAACCATCGCCGTTCCCGCCAGCGATATCGCCATCCAGCTGGGCAATGCCAAGTGCATGAACGTGGTGCTGTTCGGTGCCATGTGCGACTCCTTGGGCTGCCCCGAGATCGACTGGGAGCAGATCGTGGCCGAGACCGTCCCCGCTAAGGTGAAGGAGCTGAACCTGAAGGCATTCCGCGCCGGACGCGAGGCTGCCAAGGCCAGTAAGTAAGTAAGTAAGCGCTATCCTGTTCTATACCATATCTCTGAAAAGAGCGGCCCTCCCTCCCGGCGGGCCGCTCTTTTTTGCGGATGGCGATATAGGGAATTTCGCGCTCTGCGGAGCGAGTCACTTTTGGCCGCTGTCCCAAAAGTGACCAAAAGGACA
>USAT01000171.1 GCA_900552725.1 uncultured Eubacteriales bacterium
TCGGGCGACCGCAAGGGTCGCCCCTACGAAACCACCATCGTTGACCGCACAAAAACGATTTCCCTGTACCACAACATCAACATAAAAAAGGAGAAACCCACACATATGGAGCAATACAAACGTCGCCGGGGCGACCGCAAGGATGGCCGGCTGCTGCGGGAGCTGGATTCCCTGCACTTCATCACCGGCATCATCTACCCCAACCGCTGCGATAACGAGGCGTATATCTCCCAGCGCATCGACCTGACGGCCATCAACGCGTACCTGGCCAAGAAGAACGAGACGGAGACGGACTTCCCCTATACCATGTTCCATCTCATCGTGACGGCCCTTCTCAAGACCATCACCCTGCGGCCCAAGCTGAACCGCTTCATCGTCAACAGCAACTTCTATCAGCGCAACGAGGTCACCGCCGCCTTCGTGGTGAAGAAGCAGTTCTCCGACAAGGGTGCCGAGGCCCTGGCCTTCCTCCACAGCAAGGAGGACTTCACCGTGGAGGACGTGCATGAGTACATCCGCTCCCAGGTGCAGGCCTGCCGCAGCGAAAAGGCGGACTCCTCCACCGAGAATATGGATATCCTCAACAAGCTGCCCCGCTGGCTGGGCAAGACCGCCGTCAAATTCATCATGTGGCTGGATAAGCACGGCTGGGTGCCCGACGACATGGTGGCCACCGACCCCTATTACAGCTCCGTCACCCTGTCCAACCTGGGCTCCATCAAGCTCAAGTGCGGCTATCACCACCTGACCAACTGGGGCACCTGCTCCCTCTTCTGCATCATTGGCGAGAAGAAGCTGTCCCCCATCTACGACGACCAGGGCAATGTCACCATGCACGAGACGCTGGATCTGGGCCTGACCATCGACGAGCGGCTGGCCGACGGCTATTACTATTCCAAGTCTGTCAAGCTGCTGAAATACCTGCTGGAAAACCCCGAGGAGCTGGAGAAGCCTTTGAAGGAGGAAGTACAATATGAGTGAAGTCAAGACCCCGTGGAAGGACTATCTGGGCGACGTGCCCATGCACCTGGACTATTTCCAGGGCAGCATGTTTGACGCCGTGGCCCGCATGGCCGAGCTGTATCCCAACAACATCGCCTTCGATTTCATGGGCAAGTCCACCACCTACCGCAAGATGGTGCAGGGGATCGAAAAGTGCGCCAAGAGCTTAAAGACCCTGGGCGTGCGGCCCGGCGACAAGGTCACCATCGCCATGCCCAACTGCCCCCAGGCCATCTACATGTTCTACGCCGTCAATCTGGTGGGCGGCATCGCCAACATGATCCACCCCCTGTCGGCGGAGAAGGAGATCGAGTTCTATCTCAACGAGTCCCAGTCCACCACCGCCATCACCCTGGATCAGTTCTATGATAAGTTCGAGCATATCCGCCAGAATACCGGCATCATCAACATCATCATCGCCTCGGTGAAGGACGCCCTCAGCCGTACCATCCGCGCCGGCTATATGCTGACCGAGGGCCGCAAGATCCAGAAGATCCCCGACGACGCCCCCGTCATCCGCTGGAAGGAATTCATGGACATGTCCCGGTTCTGCTTCTATAAGAACTTCCGGGTGGAGCGTGGCTACGACGACCCGGCCGTCATCCTCTATTCCGGCGGCACCACCGGCACCACCAAGGGCATCGTGCTGACCAACGGCAACTTCAACGCCCTCAGCCAGCAGATCATCGCCACCAACCCCATGTTCCGGCCCGGCGACCGTATGCTGGCCGCCATGCCCCTGTTCCACGGCTTCGGCCTGGGCGTGTGCGTCCACTCCATGCTGGCCCAGGGCGGCCGCTGCATCCTGATCCCCCGGTTTACCGCCAAGAGCTATGCCAAGCAGATCGTCAAGTACAAGTGCAACTTCATCGCCGGCGTGCCCACCCTGTACGAGGCGCTGCTGCGCCTGCCCAGCATGGACGGCGCCGACCTCAGCAGCCTGAAGGGCGTGTTCTCCGGCGGCGACAGCCTGTCCATCGAGCTGAAGAAGAAGTTCGACAAGTTCCTGTACGACCACCACGCCGTCATCCAGGTGCGTGAGGGCTACGGCACCACCGAGACCGTCACCGCCTGCTGCCTGACCCCCACCCATATGTATAAGGAGGGCTCCATCGGCCTGCCCTTCCCGGATACCTATATCAAGATCGTCAAGCCCGGCACCGACGAGGAGCTGCCCTACGGCGAGGAGGGCGAGATCCTGCTGGCGGGCCCCACCGTCATGAAGGAGTACATGAACCACCCCGACGAGACGGCCAAGACCCTCCGCAAGCACGACGACGGCCTGACGTGGGTCTATACCGGCGATCTGGGTGTCATGGACGATGAGGGCTTCATCTACTTCCGGGGCCGCGCCAAGCGGATGATCATCTCCTCCGGCTATAACGTCTATCCCGGCCAGATCGAGAACATTCTGGACGCCAACGACATGGTGCAGATGAGCTGCGTCATCGGCGTGCCCGACGCCTATAAGATGCAGAAGGTGAAGGCCTTCGTCATGCTCAAGCCCGGCGTAGAGGCCAACGAGGGCACCCGCGACGCCCTGCTGGGCTACTGCCGCAAGCATGTGGCCAAGTACGCCATGCCCTACGACATCGAGTTCCGGGATGAGCTGCCCAA
>USAT01000172.1 GCA_900552725.1 uncultured Eubacteriales bacterium
CAGGACGAGGCCAAGGAGTCGCTGGAGGAGATCATCGACTTCCTGCACAATCCCGGCCGCTATACCGCCATCGGCGCCAAGCTGCCCAAGGGCGCGCTGCTGGTGGGCTCCCCCGGTACCGGCAAGACGCTGCTGGCCAAGGCCGTGGCAGGCGAGGCGGGCGTGCCCTTCTTCTCCATCTCCGGCTCCGGCTTTGTGGAGATGTTCGTGGGCGTGGGCGCCAGCCGTGTCCGCGACCTGTTCAAGGAGGCCGCCAAGGTGGCACCCTGCATCATCTTTATCGACGAGATCGACGCCATCGGCAAGACCCGCGACAGCCGCTTCGGCGGCGGCAACGACGAGCGGGAGCAGACCCTGAACCAGCTTCTGGCGGAGATGGACGGCTTTGACCCCAGCAAGGGCATCATCGTCCTGGCCGCCACCAACCGGCCCGAGGTGCTGGACAAGGCGCTGCTGCGTCCCGGCCGCTTTGACCGGCGCATCACCGTGGACCGTCCCAACCTGGCGGGCCGTCTGGCCACGCTGCAGGTGCATACCCGTACCATCAAGCTGGCGGAGGACGTGGATCTGGAGAAGATCGCCCAGGCCACCGCAGGCTGCGTGGGCGCGGATCTGGCCAACCTGGTGAACGAGGCCGCCCTGCGGGCTGTCCGCAAGGGCCGCCGCGCCGTGAATCAGAACGATCTGCTGGTCTCCTTCGAGCTGGTCATCGCCGGCAGCGAAAAGAAGGGCACCGTCATCACCGAGCAGGAAAAGCGCATCATCGCCTATCACGAGGTGGGCCATGCCCTGGTGGCAGCCAAGCAGAAGAACGCCCAGCCGGTCAGCAAGATCACCATCGTGCCCCATACCCAGGGTGCGCTGGGCTATACGCTGCATCTGCCGGAGGAGGAGAAGTTCCTCATGTCCAAGGAGGACATCCTGGCAGAGATCCGCACCCTGCTGGCGGGCCGCTCCAGCGAGGAGATCGTGTGCAACACCATGACCTCCGGCGCCGCCAACGATATCGAGCGGGCCACGGAGATGGCACGGAATCTGGTGGCCCGGTTCGGCATGTGCGAGGAGTTCGACATGATGGCGCTGGGCACCGTGCAGAACCAGTATCTGGACGGCTCCTACTCCATGTCCTGCGCCCAGGAGACCTACGCCGCCGCTGACCGGGAGACCATCAAGATCATCCGCCAGTGCCACAAGGAGGCCAAGGAGATCCTGGAGGCCAACCGTGAGCTGCTGGACAAGATCGCCGCGTACCTGCTGAAGAAGGAGACCATTACCGGTCAGGAGATGATGGCCATTATTGAGGGACGGGATCCCGAGACCGTGGACAACTACGGCGCCACCCGTGAGCCGGAGCAGAAGCTGTTCCGCCCCAGCGTGCCGGAGACCATCGAGGCTCCCGCCAAGCACATCAATATCGTGTCCCAGCCCATCCCCATGCCGGACTTCGACGAGAAGCCGGAGGAGGGCGAAAAGCCCGATGAAAAGTCCGACGAGAAGCCGGAAGAGGAGACGTCCGGGGACGATCAGAAGGCGTAAGGCAAGCATCAGAACAGACGAGGAGTGGGCGGTTTCGCCCGCTCCTTTTTGCGCCCTTGTCGACCTGACCAGAAAAAGGAAATGCGCATTGTATAAGTTGACGAAAAATCCCGCAGTACGCGGGATTTTTCATACAAATATCAAAAATAAAGGTTGTCAGACTTGAAAAAGTGAGCTATAATCGTCATGTTGAGCGTATTGCGCGCGGCAGCGCCCGTGCGCTGGATCAAATTGAAGGGAGACACAACACATTATGACTGCAAACGACATTCGCAATATTGCCCTGCTGGGCCACGGCGGCTCCGGCAAGACCTCTCTGGCCGAGCAGATGCTGTACATGACCAAGGGTATTGACCGTCTGGGCAAGACCGCCGACGGCAACACCACCTGCGACTACGACGCCGAGGAGACCAAGCGCCAGATCTCCATCTCTCTGGCCTTTGCCCCCGTCATGTATAAGGGCAAGAAGATCAACGTGATGGACGCCCCCGGCAACTTCGACTTCGCCGGTGAGGCTGTGTGCGCCCTGCGCGCCGCCGAGTGCGCCGTCATCGTGGGCAACGCCAAGGATGGCCTGTCCGTTGGTATGGAGCGTACCTGGAAGATGCTGGGCAAGAAGCCCCGCATGATGTTCATCAACCGCGTGGAAGAGGCCAACGCCGACTACGCCTCCTGCGTCGAGGCTGTCAAGGGCAAGTTCGGCACCGCTATCGCCCCCATCGTGGCCACCAAGGCTGACGCCAACAAGGCCGTCACCGTCATCGTGGATCTGCTGCACAACAAGGCTTACGACGCCAAGGGCGAGTGCGCCATCCCCGCCGACATGGCCGACGAGGTGGAGGCCCTGCGCGCTGAGCTGATGGAAGCCGCCGCCGGCGCCGATGAGGAGCTGATGGA
>USAT01000173.1 GCA_900552725.1 uncultured Eubacteriales bacterium
GCATGAAGCGGCTGGGCAGCGTCAGGGAGCCAGTGGCCCGGGTGATGGTCACCTGGCCGTCCTCCAGCGGCTGGCGCAGGGTCTCCAGGGCGGATTTATCAAACTCCGGCAGCTCGTCCAGAAACAGGATGCCGTTGTGGGCAAGGGATATCTCGCCGGGGCGGGGGATGCTTCCGCCGCCGGACAGGGACACCGGCGAGGCGGTGTGGTGGGGGCTGCGGAAGGGACGGGCGTCCACCAGCGGGTGCCGGGGATCGGTCATGCCCGCCACGGAATAAATTTCGGTGGTCTGCAGGGCCTCGGGCCGGGTCATATCCGGCAGGATGGAGGGCAGACGGCGGGCCAGCATGGACTTTCCGGAGCCGGGAGAGCCGATCAGCAGCACGTTGTGGCCGCCGGCGGCGGCGATCTCCAGGGCGCGCTTGACGTTCTCCTGGCCCATGACATCGGAGAAATCCGGCAGGGGCCGGTCGGTGGCGGCGGGCTCCCACCGGGGCGCGGGCACGATGGCGTCGGCTCCCTTCAGATGGGCCACCAGTTGGCCCACATTTTCCACACCGTAGACGGTCAGACCGTCGGCCAGCGTGGCCTCGGCGGCGTTGGCGGCGGGGACGAAGAGCTGCTTCACCCCCTGGCGGGCGGCAAACATGGCCATGGGCAGCACGCCGGTGACGGGGCGCACCTGGCCGGTGAGGCTCAGCTCGCCCAGGAAGGCGGCATCCTCCGGCAGGGCGCGGAGCTCGCCCGCGGCGGCCATAATGCCCAGCAGGATGGGCAGGTCGTACACCGTGCCCTCCTTCCGGACGCGGGCCGGGGCCAGATTGACGGTGATGCGGCTGACGGGGAACTGGGCCCCGCAGTTTTTCACCGCGGCACGCACCCGCTCACGGGCCTCCTTCACCGCCGTGTCCGGCAGACCCACCACGTCAAAGGCGGGCAAACCGCCGGAGAGCATGCACTCCACCGTTACCTCATAGCCGCTGATGCCGGTCAGGCCCAGCGAACGCACCGTGGTCACCATAGGCTCCGCTCCTCTCCCCGCTAAGTTCCTGTTATCACGAAACTTCTGTATCCGTATTATTTTATCACACATTTATATAAAAGGACAATAGTTTTATCAAAATAAGTTCTGCTGTCAGCGGCTGTCAGAATTCTTAACAGCAAAAACGCATTTTTAGTTTCTTGTTACGAAAATTTCATAAAAATGCCGTTTACAGTGGGATTTTTTTGTGATATTATCCTGATACGCTGAGTATTTCGCCCCAATCGGGGCGAAGAGTGTATGAAGGAGGTTCATAAATGGTAAGAAAAATGAAATCCATGGATGGCAACAACGCTGCCGCGCATGTGAGCTATGCGTTTTCCGAGGTAGCCGCCATCTACCCCATCACCCCGTCCTCTCCCATGGCTGACTTTGTCGACCAGTGGAGCGCCAACGGCCAGAAGAATATCTTCGGCACCCAGGTGAAGGTGGTTGAAATGCAGTCCGAAGCCGGCGCGGCCGGTGCCGTACACGGTTCTCTGGGCGCCGGCGCCCTGACCACCACGTACACCGCCTCTCAGGGCCTGCTGCTGATGATCCCCAACATGTACAAGATCGCAGCCGAGCAGCTGCCCTGCGTGTTCCACGTCTCCGCCCGTACCGTTTCCACCCACGCGCTGAACATCTTCGGCGACCACTCCGACGTGATGGCCTGCCGCCAGACCGGCTTTGCCATGCTGTGCGAGGGCAACGTGCAGGAGGTCATGGATCTGTCCCCCGTGGCCCATCTGGCCGCTCTGGAGGGCAAGGTCCCCTTCATCAACTTCTTCGACGGTTTCCGCACCAGCCACGAGATCCAGAAGATCGCCGTTTGGGATTATGACGATCTGAAGGATATGTGCGACATGGACGCCGTGGCCGAGTTCCGCAAGCACGCGCTGAACCCCGAGCATCCCCATATGCGCGGCTCTCACGAGAACGGCGATATCTTCTTCCAGCACCGCGAGGCCTGCAACAAGTACTATGACGCTCTGCCCGCCGTGGTGGAGAAGTGCATGGCGAAGGTCAACGCCAAGCTGGGCACCGACTATCAGCTGTTCAACTACTATGGCGCCCCCGACGCCGACCGCGTGATCGTGGCCATGGGCTCCATCTGCGACGTGGCCGAGGAGGTCATCGACTATCTGAACGCCCACGGCGAGAAGGTCGGCCTGGTGAAGGTCCGCCTGTTCCGCCCCTTCGCTCCCGAGAAGCTGATCGAGGCCATCCCCGCCTCCTGCAAGAAGATCGCTGTTCTGGACCGCACCAAGGAGCCCGGCTCCCAGGGTGAGCCTCTGTATCAGGACGTGGTCACCGCTCTGGCCAACGCCGGCAAGAACGACATCACCGTCATCGGCGGCCGTTACGGTCTGGGCAGCAAGGATAC
>USAT01000174.1 GCA_900552725.1 uncultured Eubacteriales bacterium
CGACTAAAACGCCAGCTCTCGCATAACGAGAACTGGCGTTCTTTGACAGGCTGAAGAGACCGGTTCATAGAACCGGTCTCTTTGTTATTTCATCGGGCAGTTCCGCAAAATTTCTTTCGCCGCCGTCTCATAGGCGGCCAGATCGTTGGCCTTGCGGATGGCCTTCAACGGCCGCTCTGTTTTCTCAAAGCGCTCCTGGAGATAGTTCCACAGCTCACGCATCCGGTGCAGCACCGGCGGCGTACCGCTGAGGCGCTGGCGATAACCCTCCAGCAGCCGGTCGTGCAGTGCCTCCAGCTCCTGCCGGGAGGCCGCCGCGCCGCCATGGAGCTGCCGCCCCAGCGCCGGGTCGGCCATCAGGCCCCGGCCCGTCATCACCGTGTCCACCTGGGGATACTGCGCCTGAAACGCTGCCACGTCCGCCGCCGTGAACAGGTCGCCGTTATACACCAGCCGCCCCGGATACGTCGCCAGCGCCCGGGCGAAGGCATCCCGGTGGACGGTGCCCTTATAGAACTCCTTCTGGATCCGGGGATGCACGATCAGCTCATGGATGGGGTAGCGGCTGTACAGCGCCAGCAGCGCCTCCCATTCCGCCGGATCGTTCTTCCCGATGCGGGTCTTGACGGACACCCGCATGTCCGGCAGCGCGTCGAAGATGCCGTCCAGGCACCGCTCCAGTTCCTCTGGATAGGCCAGCAGGCCGGAGCCCTTCCGCTTGGCCGTCACCGTTCCGGAGGGGCACCCCAGGTTGAAGTTGACCTCGCCATACCCCCGCGCCTGCAATTCCCGGGCCGCCCAGACGAAGTGCTCGCTCCGGTTGGTCAGCAGCTGGGGCACCGTGTCCGGCTCTCCCTGTATTTCGTCCAGCTCCCTCCGCTGGAAGCACAGATTGGCGTTGGGCGACAGAAACGGCGTAAAATACTTGTCCACGCCGCCGAAGATCTCCCGGTGGGCCTGCCGCCACAGGTAGGTGGTCAGCCCCTCCATAGGCGCGGCGTACAGTGTTATGTCAACCATCCGATGTGCCCCCTTTCGCGTTTTTCTCCATCATACCCGATATCGCGCCCCTTGGCAACTCCCTTGGCGGAAAAAAGCGCTGACCGGCGGTCAGCGCTTTTCTTATGTAAATACCGTCCAGATCAGCTTGCTGACGATGTGCAGCAGCGCGTGGCTGAGCATGGCGTACTGGATGCCGTATTTCCGGTACAGCCGCCCGAACACCAGACCAAACCCGCCGTTCAGCAGGAAGCACCGCACCAGGATCAGCGGCGTCAGCGCGCCGAATATGCCCACCGTGACAGGCAGATGCCCCGCTGCGAACAGCAGCGCCGCCAGCACATTGGCCGCGATGATCACGCCGGTGGGCGACTGCTTCTCCCGCCGGAAGAACAGCTTCCAGCCCAGAAAGGCCAGCAGACTCATGAGGAACAGCCGCATGAGCAGCTCCTCCATCACGCCGCCGTACAGGGCGGCGGACGACCAGCCCCACACCGTCAGTCCCGCCGCCGCGGAATCCCGCACCGCCGTGCCGGGCAGCCACGCGCCGAACGTCCAGTAGTCCAGGCTGAACAGCACGCCCAGGGGGATGGACACCGCCAGTGTCCGCAGCAGGGGTCGTTTCTCCAGCCGCAGGGGACGCATCAGCCCCAGCTTTTCCGCCAGAATATACCCGAAAAAGCTGGCCACGGCGACGTAGATCACCGTCTGCACCGTGCCGATGGCCAGCAGTGCCGTGGTGCTGCCCAACTGGGCCACCATGGCCGCCATCGTGACCTCGTCGTACAGCGCCATCAGATACCGGAGCATCAGATAGCCCGCCGCGGCGGCAAGGGGCAGCAGCGCCAGCGTAAAGCGCAGGGCACCGCGGTACCTGGTCAGAAACCGCTTCATACTCCGTCACCCCCGATCGTCTCCACGCAGAAGCCGTGATAGCCGCAGCAGGTGCAGGTCAGCTTCCGGGCCGAGGGGGTATGCCGGGCAAAGAACGCCTCCTTCAGCACCGGGCGGAACACCGTGTGGCACTGGGGGCAGAGATAGGCCACCCGCCGGAAGTAGTATCGGCTGATCAGGATGCCGAAGGGCACCGCCAGCAGCAGGTACACCGCAAAGGGCCACCAGACGCCGGTAACGATCCACAGGACGATCCCCGTCACCTCCAGCAGCGACATGGGGATGCCCGCCAGCAGCATGGCGGTATGCACCCGTTTCAGTTGTGTGCGTCGCTCCATCAGATACGCTATGTCGCCGATGGATTCCACCGAGAAGTCCGGCTGCTGCTTCACCTGGCGGCGCAGCGCCTCCAGCTTCTCCAGCCGGGACTGGCTGGGGG
>USAT01000175.1 GCA_900552725.1 uncultured Eubacteriales bacterium
ACGCCGCCCCCTACGCATTCCCGTGCGGGGTACTTCTCCGTTTGTGAATTTTTTGTGATTTTTGCATTTTCCCCTTGAAATTCAGGAAAAGTGTGGTATGATAATCAGCGTTAGCACTCAGAGAGTTCGAGTGCTAACGCTGAACTTGTATTCATAATGAATAAAAATATATAAGGAGGCAACCAACTATGAAGCTGACACCGCTTGCTGATCGTGTGGTGCTGAAGATGACTGAGGCCGAGGAGACCACCAAGGGCGGCATTATCCTGACCGGCACCGCCAAGGAGAAGCCCTCTGTGGCAGAAGTGATCGCCGTGGGCCCCGGCGGTACTGTGGACGGCAAGACCGTTACCATGACCGTGAAGCCCGGCGACAAGGTCATTACCGACAAATACGCCGGCACCAAGGTGCTGCTGGATGAGGTGGAGTACATCATCGTCAAGCAGGGCGACATCCTGGCTATCGTGGAGTAATTCTTACAAGGGGGATGAAATCCCCCTTGTATATCCCCCTCACCAGTCTGCGGACTGGTGAACGCCGCCTAGGGCGGCTGGGTCAAAGTATTTTTGTGACGCGCATGTCGTCACAAAAATGATTCAAATTTGGCCCGATACTATCTCACAAATTGGAGGCAAGTCATATGTCTAAGATCATTAAGCGCGGCGACGAAGCCCGCAAGGCACTGGAAGCCGGCGTCAATCAGCTGGCCGATACCGTAAAGGTCACCCTGGGCCCCAAAGGCCGCAACGTGGTGCTGGATAAGAAGTTCGGCACGCCCCTGATCACCAACGATGGCGTGACCATCGCCAAGGAGATCCAGCTGGACGATCCCTTTGAGAACATGGGCGCGCAGTTGGTGCGCGAGGTTTCCACCAAGACCAACGACGTGGCCGGTGACGGTACCACCACCGCTACCCTGCTGGCCCAGGCCATGATCCGCGAGGGTCTGAAGAATCTGGCCGCCGGCGCCAACCCCGTTGTCATGAAGAAGGGCATGGCCAAGGCCGTGGACGCCGCTGTGGCCGCCATCAAGTCCCAGAGCCAGAAGGTCAACGGCACCGACGATATCGCCCGTGTGGGCGCTGTCTCCTCCGGTGACGAGAACATCGGCAAGCTGATCGCCGAGGCCATGGAGAAGGTCTCCGCCGACGGCGTTATCACCATCGAGGAATCCAAGACCGCCGAGACCTACAGCGAGGTCGTCGAGGGCATGATGTTCGACCGCGGCTACATCACCCCCTACATGGTCACCGATACCGAGAAGATGGAAGCCATCGTGGACGATCCCTATATCCTGATCACCGATAAGAAGATCTCCGTCATCTCCGACATCCTGCCCCTGCTGGAGCAGATGCTGCAGAGCGGCAAGAAGCTGTTCATCATCGCCGAGGACGTGGAGGGCGAGGCCCTGTCCACCCTGCTGGTGAACCGCCTGAAGGGCGTGCTGAACGTGGTGTGCGTCAAGGCACCCGGCTTCGGCGATCGCCGCAAGGAGATGCTGCAGGATATCGCCATCCTGACCGGCGGCCAGGTCATCAGCGAGGAACTGGGCCTGACGCTGAAGGATGCCACCATTGATATGCTGGGCCGTGCCCGCCAGATCAAGGTGACCAAGGAGAACACCATCATCGTGGACGGTATGGGCGACCAGCAGGCCATCAAGGACCGCGTGGCCCAGATTCGCGCGCAGATCGGTGTGACCACCAGCGAGTACGACAAGGAGAAGCTGCAGGAGCGCCTGGCCAAGCTGGCCGGCGGCGTGGCGGTCATCAAGGTCGGCGCGGCCACCGAGACCGAGATGAAGGAGAAGAAGCTGCGTATCGAGGACGCCCTGAACGCCACCAAGGCCGCTGTGGAAGAGGGTATCGTGGCCGGCGGCGGCACCATCTATGTGAACGTGATCCCCGCTGTTACCGCGCTGCTGAACAGCACCGAGGGCGACGAGCGCGTGGGCGTACAGCTGGTAGCCAAGGCCCTGGAGGCCCCCATCCGCCAGATCGCGGCCAATGCCGGCATCGACGGCTCCGTGGTACTGGAGAAGGTGCGCTCCGCCGGTAAGAACGGCTACGGCTTCGACGCCTATAAGGAGGAGTACTGCGATATGATCGCCAGCGGCATCGTGGATCCCGCCAAGGTCACCCGCAGCGCCCTGGAGAATGCCGCCAGTGTGTCCGGCATGGTGCTGACCACCGAATCCCTGGTGGCCGACAAGCCCCAGCCCCCCGCACCGGCAGCCCCCGCACCCGACATGGGCGGCATGGGCGGCATGTACTAAGAGATGCCTTAACCCCTTGAAAACACTGGATTTTTGCGAGGCGCAAAAGCGAAT
>USAT01000176.1 GCA_900552725.1 uncultured Eubacteriales bacterium
AAGCAGCTCTACGGCGGCATCGGCTGCAACTTCCTGAACCCCGCTCTGGCCGGCCGTGCCATTCTGCTGGCCAGCTATGCCACCGCTATGACCACCTGGACCCTGCCCGCCAGCAAGGTCGACACCGTGGTCTCCACCGCGACCCCCCTGGCCATCATGAAGGAGGGCACCGTGGAGAAGTTCACCGAGCTGACCGCCAACTACTCCGTGGCCGATATGTTCATCGGCCGTGTGGGCGGCTCCTTGGGTGAGGTCTCCGCTCTGGCCCTGCTGCTGGGCGGCGCCTGGCTGCTGATCCGCAAGGTCATCTCCTGGCACACTCCCGTGGCCTTCATCGGCACTGTCGCTATTCTGACCCTGATCTCCGCGCCCGCCGGTATCGACAACGTGCAGTACATGCTGTACAACGTGTTCGGCGGCGGCCTGATGCTGGGCGCCATCTTCATGGCCACCGACTATGCCACCTCCCCCGTTACCAAGCCCGGCCAGCTGATCTTCGGCATTGGCTGCGGTCTGATCACCTGCTTCATCCGCCGCTTCGGCTCCTATCCCGAGGGCGTGTGCTACTCCATTCTGATCATGAACTGCACCACCTGGCTGCTGGATAAGTACATCCGTCCCACCATCTATGGTGCGGTCAAGAAAGAAAAGAAGGAGGCGGCTAAGTAATGAAAATCTCCGGTAAGTTTATTCTCAAGGTCGCCGGTACTCTGACGGTCATCTCTCTGGTTGTCGCCGCCCTGCTGGGCCTGGTCAACAACGTGACCGCCGATAAGATCGCCGAGATCGACGCGGCCAATACCCGCGCTGCTATGAGCGCTGTCGTTCCCGAGGGCAGCGATTTCACCGATAAGCTGGAGATCAGCGACGATGTGGCCGCCGCTGCCGCCGCTCAGGGCGGCAAGCTGACCGAGCTGTACGGCGTGAAGAACGCCGGTGCCGACGCCGGTTACGTCATGAAGATCTCCGCCTCCGGTTCCCAGGGCACCATCGTCATGATGGTGGGCGTGGACGCCAACAAGGCCATCACCGGTATCTCCGTGGTCAGCCACTCCGAGACCTCCGGCATCGGCACCAAGGTGGTGGGCAACGAGCCTAACTCCGCCGGTGTCCCCGTTCTGGATCAGTTCATCGGTATGTCCGGCGCCGGTTCCCTGGTGGTGGGCAAGACCGTGACCCCCATCTCCGGCGCTACCGTCTCCACCAAGGGCATCACCATGGGCGCTAACGCCGCTCTGGCTGCGGTGGAAGCAATGGGCTAAGAAAGGAGGAGCTGCATTATGAATTTCGGTAAACAATTCAAAGAGGGTCTGATCACCCAGAACCCCGTGCTGGTTCAGGTGCTGGGTATGTGCTCCACCATGGCCATCACCACGTCGTTCTTCAACGGTCTGGGCATGGGCGTCAGCGTGCTGATCATCCTGACGCTGTCCAACATTTTCATTTCCCTGCTGCGTAAGATCATCCCCAACGAGGTGCGTATCGCCTGCTACATCGTGGTCATCGCCGGCTTCGTGACCTGCGTGGACCTGCTGCTGAAGGCCTTCGTCCCCGCCCTGTCCAGTTCTCTGGGCGTGTTCATTCCCCTGATCGTCGTGAACTGCATCATTCTGGGCCGTGCCGAAGGCTTTGCCTCCAAGAACGGTATCGGCGCCTCCGCAGTGGACGGCAT
Source organism: uncultured Eubacteriales bacterium (assembly GCA_900552725.1). Taxonomy (GTDB): domain Bacteria; phylum Bacillota; class Clostridia; order Oscillospirales; family Oscillospiraceae; genus Vescimonas. The sequence continues at coordinate 1,673 of USAT01000176.1, forward strand.
CTGCCAGGGTATCGGCTATACCATCGTGCTGGTCATCATGTGCGTGGTGCGTGAGTTCCTGGGCAGCGGCAAGTTCGGCGGCGGCCTGCTGGGCGGCGGCGTGCTGGGCAAGGCGCCCGGTCTGGTCATCTTCCCCGAGCAGTTCGGCATCAAGGTCCTGACGCTGCCTGTCGGCGGCTTCCTGACCCTGGGCTGCCTCATTGCCCTGATGCAGTGGGCGCTGGCCAAGAGCGAAAAGAAAAAGGAGGCCAAGTAAGTTATGTCTTTTACGACTTTGCTCGCCATCTCTCTTGGCGCGATTCTGACCAATAACTTTATCTTCTCCCAGTTCCTGGGCATCTGCCCCTTCCTGGGCGTGTCCAAGAAGATCGACACCGCCGTGGGTATGGGCGCCGCCGTGACTTTCGTTATGGCGCTGGCCTCCGCTTTCTGCTACCTGATCAACATGGTGCTGGTGGCGCTGGGACTGGAGTTC
>USAT01000177.1 GCA_900552725.1 uncultured Eubacteriales bacterium
ACCTGCGACATCGGCCTGTCCTCCCGCGCTCTGAAGGACGAGGAGAAGGCTGCCGGCCTGAAGGAGACCATCCTGGCCTATGACGGCATCGCCATCATCGTGCACCCCGACAACCCCGTCTCCGACCTGACTCTGGAGCAGATCGCCAAGCTGTACACCGGCGAGATCACCAACTGGAAGGACGTGGGCGGCAATGACGCCGAGGTCGTCCTGATCGGCCGCGAGGCCGCCAGCGGCACCCGCGATGGCTTCGAGTCCATCACCGGCACCAAGGATGCCTGCCAGTATCGCCAGGAGCTGACCTCCACCGGTGATGTGATCACCGCCGTCATCCAGAACCCCGACGCCATCGGCTACGCCTCCCTGGCCTCCGTCAAGGATACCGTCAAGGCCCTGAACGTGAACGGCGTGACCCCCAGCGAAGCCACCGTCAAGGACGGCAGCTACACGGTGCAGCGTCCCTTCGTACTGGTGACCGTGGAAGGCAAGGCCCTCTCTCCCGCAGCCCAGGCGTTCTTCGACTACGCCCTCTCCGCTGACGCGGCGCCCATCATCTCCGCCGCCGGCGCAGTGGCTGCCAACTGAAAACCCAATGGCGGACAGGCGACATCCCAGAGGGGTGCCGCCTTCCCCTGCATGTATGAGGTGCTCACATGAAAGCAAAACGATTCTGGGAGAATGCCATCCACGGCTTCTTTCTGCTGATGGGTCTGGTGACGGTCGGCTGCGTGCTGCTGATCACCGTCTATCTCATCATCTCCGGCATCCCGGCCATCCGTGAGATCGGATTGGTCAAATTCCTCTTCGGGCCCGTGTGGGATTCCAACGGCACGCCGCCCCAGTTCGGCATCCTCTCCTTCATCCTGACCAGCGTGTACGGCACGGCGGGCGCCATCGTTCTGGGCGTCCCCATCGGCTTCATGACCGCCGTGTTCCTGGCCAAGATGGCCCCGTCCAAGCTGAAAGCCGTTGTCTCCTCGGCGGTCAGCCTGCTGGCGGGCATCCCCTCCGTGGTGTACGGCCTGGTGGGCATGCTGGTGCTGGTGCCCGGCATCCGCAAGATCTTCCACATCCCCGACGGCTCCGGCCTGCTGGCGGCCATCATCGTGCTGGCCATCATGATCCTGCCCTCCATCATCAACGTGGCCATGACGGCCCTGGAGGCGGTGCCCCGGGAGTACGAGGACGCCTCACTGGCCCTGGGCGCTACGCCGGTGGAGACCTGGTTCCGCGTCTCCGTCCCCGCCGCCCGCAGCGGCATCGCCGCGGCGGTGGTGCTGGGCGTAGGCCGCGCCATCGGTGAGGCCATGGCGGTGATGATGGTGTCCGGCAATGTGCCCAATATGCCCGCCCTGTTCCAGAGCGTCCGCTTCCTGACCACCGCCGTGGCCAGCGAGATGGGCTACGCCGCGGCGGGTCTGCAGCGTCAGGCGCTGTTCTCCATCGCCCTGGTGCTGTTCCTGTTCATCATGCTGATCAACGCGGCGCTGAATTTCTTCCTGAAGCGCAGTAAGGAGAAGTAAACCATGAACGATACGAAGTTTTCCCTCCGCCGCCGGATCTGGGGCGGCGCCATGCGGGGACTGATGCTGCTGTGCGCCGGACTGACCTGCGCCCTGGCGCTGTTCCTGATCTTCTATGTGCTCTATAAGGGCGTTCCCCATCTGAGCTGGCAGCTCCTCAGCACCAAGCCCAGCTACCTCAGCGACACCATCGGCATCCTGCCGGACATCATCAGCACCGTCTGCATGGTGCTGACCACCCTGGTCTTTGTGCTGCCGCTGGGCGTGTGTGCGGCGGTCTACCTGACGGAGTACGCCGCCAATAAAAAGGTGGTGGCGGTCATCGAATACGCCGCCGAGACGCTGTCCGGCATCCCCTCCATCATCTACGGCCTGGTGGGCCAGATGTTCTTCTGCCAGTTCCTGGGCATGAAGAAATCCCTGATCGCCGGTGCCATGACGCTGGTGATCATGAACCTGCCCACCATCATGCGCACCACCCAGGAGAGCCTGAAGACCGTGCCCCAGAGCTACCGTGAGGGCGCCTTCGGCCTGGGCGCGGGCAAATGGCGGGTCATCCGCACCGTGGTGCTGCCCGGCTGCGTGGACGGCGTCATCACCGGCTGCATCCTG
>USAT01000178.1 GCA_900552725.1 uncultured Eubacteriales bacterium
TGATGACCTGCTCACGGGAGGTGATGTTGAAGGCCACGCAGGTCTCGGAGTTCAGGCCCAGGGCCTGGAAGTCCTCCACCTTGGCCTTGGAGGCGTTGTACACCACGAAGTCAGGCTCGAAGCTTGCCAGCTCCTCGGCGGTGGGCTTGATGAACATATTCTCCACGAAGTGGGCCTGCCATGCCACCTCCATGATGAAGCGAACGGCCATGCGGGTGTCCTTGTTGGCGCCGCAGAAGGCGTCCACCACGAACAGGCGCTTGTTGCACAGCTCGTTGACGGCGATGGCCTTCACCTTGGCCCACACATCCTCGCTCATGGGGTGGTTGTCGTTCTTATAGCCCTCCGTGGTCCACCACACGGTGTCCTTGGAATTCTCGTCCATGACGATGTACTTGTCCTTGGGAGAGCGGCCGGTGTAGATACCGGTCATGACGTTCACGGCGTCCAGCTCGGTGACCTGACCTACCTCATAGCCGGTCAGCTCCTTCTTGGTCTCCTCGGCAAACAGGGTCTCATAGGAGGGGTTATAGACGATTTCACTTACGCCGGTGATGCCGTACTTCTTCAGATCAATCATGGTAGATACTCCTTTTCACATATATTATGAACTGTTTTTACTTGTATGGAATGTCCCCCACATTTAGGGTCACCGTTATTATACCACAGCTTTTCCCGATATGCTATTGTTCAAACCGTATAAAAATCTCACAATGCTTTAGGCAACCTAACAAAAAGTCAGGCTCGAAGGCATTCGTTTTTCAGCTTATCCGTAAAAATGCAGCACCGCCTCCAGCACGCCGCCGCCCACGGCCAGCGCCTTGTCCGACGCGGTATAGCAGTACTCCTCACGGCACCGGGGATCCACGTCGCCGGACTTCATCCCCTTGAAAACCGGCGTGCCGTCCGCCAGAAGGCCGCGCAGCACACCGTCGATGGTGCAGACCATGGGCTTTCCGTTCACCTGGCCCGCCACGTCGCCGGACTTCACCTGGGCGCCGATATCCAGCACCGTGTGGAAAATGCCGTCGTCCGGCGCCCGCAGCACCCGCTCACCGGCGTAGCCGCCGATGAGACCGGGAATGTTGGTGTTGAGCAGGGCGCTGCCCTGGTAGATCACCCGGCCCAAGGTGTGGCCCCGCATGGTCTCCACCACCGCGTGGCAGTCCTCCCCTGCCGTAAAACCGGGGCCGATGCCCACCACGATGGGCGCGTCCGTGATCTTCGTCCCCAGATTCCGCTTGGCCAGGATGGCGTCCACCAGCGCGTCGGGCCGCAGCGCCGCCCGGCAGGCACAGTCCGGATCGGCCAGCACCGGGATATCCCCCCGCGCCGCGATCTCCTCCGCGGCCGGGACATCCGCCGCGTAAACGGCGCGGACGCCCTCCACTTCCGTCTCGCCGTGGACGATGGCTTGGGAAAAGCAGACCGTGCGACGGATGGCCGTGGGCTTGGGCAGATCCGTCATGATCACCTGTATCCGGGCCCGGTAAAGCCGCAGGGCGATGCCGGTGGCGATATCCCCCGCTCCTCTGATCAATACGCGCATAGGCGCACCTCCCTGTCGTTTCTTTTTCTTGAGAATAACACTTCCCGCCGGGATAGTCAATCACGACCTTGACGGCAGGCCCTCCGGCTGGTACAATATTCTCATGAAAGAATTACGCTACAATTTATCCTGCCGCCTGTTCACCGATGCCAAGTGCTTCGGCCCCGGCGTTGCCCAACTGCTGCACCGTGTGGAGCGGCTCCATTCCCTGCGCGCCGCCGCGCTGGAGATGGAGATGGCCTATTCCAAGGCGTGGACCGTCATCAAGAACGCGGAGAGCGCCCTGGGCTTCAAACTGCTGGACTCCACCGCTGGCGGAAAGCACGGCGGCGGCGCCACCCTGACACCGGAGGGTAAGGCCCTGCTGACAGCCTATGACCAGTTCTGTCAGGAGCTGCGCAACTGCGGCGACAGGCTGTTCGCCGAAAAATTCGCACCGTTTATGGACAAATGACCCCATAAAAAGATGGCCTGCTTAAAAAAGCAGGCCATCTTTTTATCCAGTCTGTCAAAAAACTATGCAAACGCCCCTGCTTCTGCTATTATAGAGGAAAC
>USAT01000179.1 GCA_900552725.1 uncultured Eubacteriales bacterium
CCCCCGAAAGGAGGTGTGACCACCCGTGATAATCGACACGATCCAGGAATGGTTCAAGGAGGTGCTGATCGACGGCATCATCTCAAACCTTTCCGGGACCTTTGATACCGTGAATACGAAGGTGGCCGAGATCGCAGGCGAGGTCGGCATGACGCCCTCCGGCTGGAACGGCGGTATCTTCAACATGATCCGCAGCCTGTCCGAAACGGTCATTGTCCCCATTGCAGGCATCATCCTCACCTTCGTCATGTGCTATGAACTGATCCAGTTGATCGTCGAGAAAAATAATCTCCATGATTTTGACACCTAGCTTTTCTGGAAGTGGATATTCAAGACCTTCTGCGCGGTGCTGATCGTCACGAACACCTGGAATATCGTTATGGCGGTGTTCGACGTGGCGCAGAGCGTGGTCGATCAGAGCGCAGGCGTCATCATCTCCGATGCTGGGATCGACATTTCCGGCGTCGTGGGTGATCTGGAAACAACGCTGGCGGACTGGAGCATCGGTTCTTTGCTGGGCCTGTGGTTTCAGAGCATTTTTGTGGGCCTCTGCTCCCATATCCTCACCATCGCCATCTTCCTTGTGATCTACGGAAGAATGATCGAGGTGTATTTGACCGTATCCGTGGGGCCGATCCCCTTTGCCACGATGGCCAACCGTGAGTGGGGCCAGACGGGGCAGAACTATTTGAAGTCCCTGCTGGCCCTGGGCTTTCAGGCGTTTCTTATCATGGTCTGCGTCGGCATCTACGCGGTGCTGGTGCAGAATATCGCCGTGGGGGACGATATCACCGTAGCCATCTGGGAGTGTCTGGGCTATACGGTGCTGCTGTGCTACACGCTGTTCCGCACCGGCAGCCTCGCAAAGAGCCTGTTCGGGGCGCATTGACGGGAGGCGGCCATGAAAAAATACAAGGTCATCTACGCGGATCCGCCCTGGGCCTATAAGGTCTGGAGCAAGAAGGGCGCGGGGCGCAGCGCCGAGAGCCATTACCCCACCATGGACATAGCGGCCATCAAGGCCCTGCCGGTGGGGGAGCTGGCGGATAAGGACTGCGCCCTGTTCCTCTGGATCACCTTCCCCATGCTGCGGGAGGCCTGGGGCGTCATGGACGCCTGGGGCTTCACCTTCAAGACCGTGGCCTTCGTCTGGATCAAGCAGAACCGGAAGTCGGACGGCCTGTTCACCGGCATGGGCTACTGGACGCGGGCCAACGCGGAGATCTGCCTGCTGGCGACCCGCGGACGCCCGAAGCGGGCGGCGCGGGATGTGAAGCAGGTCATCCTCTCCCACGTGGAGCGGCACAGCCAGAAGCCGGAGGAGGCGCGGCGACGGATTGAAGCCCTCATGGGGGATGTGCCCCGTATTGAGCTGTTCGCAAGAGCCTCACCGCCCGGCTGGGATGTGTGGGGAAATGAAGTTGCAAGCGATATCCGGCTTGCGGAAAGGATGTGAACCATTGGCATACGTAACGGTCCCGAAGGACCTGACAAAAATCAAGAGCAAGATGCTGTTCGGCCTGACGAAGCGGCAGCTTGTGTGTTTCGGATCGGCGGCGCTTGTTGGAGTGCCGCTTTTCTTTTTGAGCAAGGGCAGCATGGGCACGACGCCGGCGGCGCTGTGCATGATCCTTGTGATGCTGCCCTTTTTCCTGTTCGCCCTGTATGAGAAGAACGGGCAGACCCCGGAGGCACTGCTGGGCAATCTGATCCAGTGCAAATTCATCCGTCCGAAAAAGCGTGTCTATCAGACAAATAACGCCTATTCCGCTTTGGAAAAGCAGGCGGAGCTGGAGCGGACGGTGGGGCGGATCGCCTCCGGCGCTGGGAAAAGAGGCAAGGGCCGACGCAAACTCACCCGGCAGGAGCGAAAGCAGATCGAGGCCGTCATCCGGCAGGCCAAGGGGGACGGCAAGAACCACACCGTACAGGCAAGCCTCCCCTTCCGCAATATGCACCCGGACGGCCTGTGCCGTCTGGACGACCGGCATTTTTCCAAAACCATCGCCTACGCCGACGTCAGCTACCGTCTGGCAGGGCCGGACGACCAGCGGGATATCTTTGAACGCCTCTGCGATTTCTATAACGGCT
>USAT01000180.1 GCA_900552725.1 uncultured Eubacteriales bacterium
ACCAGGTGGCGTAGGTGGAGAACTTATAGCCCTTGGTGTAGTCGAACTTCTCCACCGCCTTGATGAGGCCCAGGTTGCCCTCCTGGATCAGATCCAGGAACAGCATGCCGCGGCCCACATACCGCTTGGCGATGGACACCACCAGACGGAGGTTGGCCTCGGCCAGCTTCTGCTTGGCCTTGCTGCCCTCCTTGATGTCCTTTTTCAGCCGGGCCAGCTCGTCGTCGGGGATGGTCTCGCCGTTTTCGGCGGCCTCGTCCATCCGCTCCTGGGCGGCGCGTCCGGCGGACATGGCGGTGGCCAGCACCACCTCCTCGTCGGCGCTCAGCAGCGGCACCCGGCCGATCTCCTTCAGATACATGCGCACCGGATCGTCGATGTTGAAGCTGTCCACCAGCGTGTTGGGGTCCACCAGCTCCTCCTCCTCGATCTCGGCGATCTCCTCCAGAGGCGGCTCCAGATCGTCGTCGATGCTGGTCAGGAACTCCTCGGTGCCTACCTCGATGCCCAGCGCCTCCAGAGAGTCGTAGATGCGGTCCATCTGCTCGCTCTCCAGATCCATCTCGTCCAGCACGTCGCTGACCTCGTTGGCGTCCAGCTTGCCCTTCTTCTTACCCTTGGCCAGCATGTCCCGCAGCTTTTCGTTGGCCATGATCAGCGCCGCGGCGGGCAGAGAGGCGATGGTCTTGTCGTCCAGCTTGCCCTTGTCCTTGCTCTTGGCGTCGCCCTCGGCAGCCTCGGCCTTCGCATCCGCCTTGGCGGCCTTGGGTTCGGCCTTTTCCGGCTTGGCGTCCGCCTTGGGAGCGGCGGTCTTTTTCTTCTTGTCATCCTCGGCCAGCAGGGCGTTGGCCATCTCCTCCATCTCCTGCTTGGTATAGGTCTTGTCACTCATGTGCGCTTTCCTCCATATCGTTTCTTGTCTTTGAATGTCTCCTGTGCCAACAGCAGGGGATCCAGCCCGGAAGCATCCCGTTTGGCCTGCTCCTCGCGGATCACCCGTATGTAGTCCGCCAGCGCCTGGGGCGCGTTGGCGGTGGATTCCGGTTTTTGCAGCAGCGTGGTCAGGTGGCTCATCTCCTCGCCGGACAGCTCCCCCGTCAGGCCGGATAGCCCGGTGCGGTCGTACCGCCGGGGCCACATGGCGCCGTAGATCTTGCCCAGCAGCGGCGAGGAGAACTCCTCCGGCCGCAGGGGCATGGCGTCGCCGAACAGCGTGGGGTCAAGGTGCAGCAGCCGGATCACGCCCTCCTCCGCCATGGCGCTGCGGAGATTGGTGTAGCGGCTGCCACGGGCTGCCGGCTGCACGGTCAGGGCGGGGTTCAGCTCCTGCCGCTCCCGCTTTTTCCGGTCGCTGTACCGGCGCTTGCGGGCGGCCCGCTCCACCTCCTGCCGCATGGCGTCGGGTGAGAGCCCGGCGGCCTCGGCGGCCCGATTGGCGTACACCTCCCGCTCCACGGCGTTGTCCAGCTCCGAGAGCACCTGGCTGATTTCGGCGGTATACTCGATGCGCCCCTGGTCGCTGCGCAGGTCGTACTTGGCGGCCACCTGGGACATGCGGAACTCCACCCCGTTCTCGCTGCCGGACAGCAATCGCTCGAAGGCGGGCGCGCCCTGGAACTTGATGAAATCGTCGGCGTCCTGCTTCACATATTCCCCGTCCACCAGCCGCCGGGGCAGCTTCAGCACCCGGACGGTGAACTCGGTGTTGTTCAGCATCTCCAGCGCCCGCTGGGTGGCCAGCTGACCGGCGTTGTCGTTGTCGTAGCACAGCACCAGCTCCTTGGTGTACCGGCCCAGCAGCCGAATTTGCTCGGTGGTCAGCGCCGTGCCCATGGAGGCCACGGCGTTGTCAAAGCCCGCCTGGTGCAGCGTCACCACGTCCAGATTGCCCTCGCACAGGATCATGTTGGGCCGCTTGGTCTTTTTCGCCAGATTCAGGCCGTACAGCACCCGGCGCTTGCTGTATACCGGCGTCTCGGTGCTGTTCATGTACTTGGGCTCGGACTTGTCGATGACACGGCTGCCGAAGCCCACCACGTCGCCCCGCACGTCGATGACCGGCAGCATCAGCC
>USAT01000181.1 GCA_900552725.1 uncultured Eubacteriales bacterium
GCCTGTTGGCAATCAGGGCGAGACCATCAGCGAGATCTGCAACAAGTATTTCGCCGCCCGTGAGGGCGTCAGCACCGAGGACCGCCAGCGGATCATGCGCTTCCTGGAGAATATGTGTCTGGGCGCGGCGGCCGTGGGCTACCGCACGGAATCTATGCACGGCGCAGGCTCTCCTCAGGCCCAGCGCATCATGATCGCCCGGCAGGGGAATATTCAGGGCAAGAAGAAGCTGGCCAAGAACATCGCCGGTATCCAGAAGTAGGAGGCGGGCATGGACAAGAAGCAAGCGTGGCTCCAGCTGGTGCAGGAGAAGTCCGACCACTATCTGAACCTGCACGACGGCGGGTTTGACGAGAAAATGCAGGCCCGTCTCGTGGCGTGCGATTATGAGGCGCAGACCGTCACCTACGCCTTTCCCACCCAAGACTGGCAGATCAACGAGAAGGGCGGCATCCACGGCGGTGCTATCGCGGGGATGTTCGATACCGCCTTCGGCGTTGTCGCCAATTTCACCGCCGGGGAGAATGAGGCTACTACCACGGATATGACCGTATCCTTCCTGCGAGGGATCGACTTCGGCATGGAGCTGCGCCTGAAGGTGTTCATCGTCAAGGCGGGCCGCAGTCTCATCCGCCAGCGGGCGGAGCTGACCGATGCCGCCACCGGCAAGCTGCTGGCCACCGCCAGCGGCAGCTGGATGCCACTATAAGCACAACAACACAGCAAATGATCAATAGGAGAATGTGTTATGGATTTTAATTTGAGCAAGGAACATCAACTGATCCGCAAGATGATGGCTGCCTTCACCGAAAATGAGGTCAAGCCCATCGCGGCGGAGACCGACCGCACCTGCGAGTATCCCCGCGAGAGCATCGAGAAGCTGTTTGATCTGGGCGTCATGGGCATGTGCGTGCCCAAGGAGTACGGCGGTGCGGGCGCCGATCCTCTGGCCAGCGCCATCTGCATCGAGGAGCTCTCCAAGCAGTGCGCCTCCACCGGCGATATCGTGGCCACCCACAACGGCCTGTGCTGCGATCCCATCATGACCTACGGCACTCCTGAGCAGAAGGCCAAGTACCTGCCCATGCTGACCACCGGCCATCATGTGGGCGCTTTCGCCCTCACCGAACCCAACGCCGGTTCCGACGCCTCCAAGGGGCAGACCGAGGCCAAGCTGGTGGGCGACCACTATGTGATGAACGGCTCTAAGATCTTCATTACCAACGGCTATGTGGCCGATGTATTTGTGGTGTTCGCCATGACCGACAAGTCCCGCGGTACCAAGGGCATCTCCGCCTTCATCGTGGAGAGCGGCTTCCCCGGCTTCTCCGTGGGCAAGCACGAGGAAAAGCTGGGCCTCCACGGCAGTCCCACCGCTGAGATCGTGTTCCAGGACTGCATCGTGCCCAAGGAGAACCTGCTGGGTGTGGAGGGCAAGGGCTTCTCCATCGCCATGGCCACGCTGGACGGCGGCCGTATCGGTATTGCCGCCCAGTCCCTGGGCATCGCCGAGGGCGCGCTGGCCGAGGCCATCAACTACACCAAGGGCCGTGTCCAGTTCGGCAAGCCCATCAGCAAGTTCCAGAACACCCAGTTTACACTGGCGGACATGGAGCTGGGCTGCGAGGCAGGCCGTCTGCTGACCTATCAGGCCGCCGTGGCTAAGGGCGAGGGCAAGCGCTATACCAAGCAGGCCGCTATGGCAAAGCTCTTCACCTCCGAGCACGCTATGAAAACCACCACCAAGGTGGTGCAGCTGTTCGGTGGCTACGGCTACACCAAGGATTATCCCGTGGAGCGCATGATGCGCGACGCCAAGATCACGGAAATTTATGAAGGCACCAGTGAGGTCCAGCGCATCGTGATCTCCGCCAACATGGGTCTGTAAGAGGAGGGAAGAGACAATGAAGATTCTGGTTACCGTAAAGCAAGTTCCCGACACCAGCGGCAAGGTCGCTGTCAATCCCGATGGTACGCTGGATCGTGCTTCCATGCAGACCATCATCAACCCCGACGACCTGAACGCCGTCGAGGCTGCCC
>USAT01000182.1 GCA_900552725.1 uncultured Eubacteriales bacterium
CTCGATTTCGACCGGATCGCTGTCTCTCGCGGACAGCTAGGTTAGATTACCACATACTTCCCCGCTTGTCAACACTTTCTTTACAATTTCTATCAAAAAAGTTTACATCTGCCATAAGCGCAGCAAAAAGCGGGCCCAAAGGCCCGCTTTTCAGAAGTACAGATTCTTACTGCGCCATAGTTTCAATGGCCAGCTTATAGGTGCTGCCGTCGTTGACCGCCGTCATGTCCACGCCGGTCTGGGCATACTCGCCATCAATGTAGAAGGACCAATAGGTCTGATCCTTCTCATAGTCGGCGGTGACGCCGTTGACGGTCTTGACGTACAGGCCGTACTCGCTGTCCTCGCCCTGGACGATGTTCAGCTTCAGCAGGGCCGCGCCCACGGTCTCCTCGTCGGTGTTGATGGTAGCGGTGATGGTCTTGCCCTCGGCGTCGGTGATCTCCAGCGTGAAGCTGTGCGCACCCTCGCCCAGCGTGGCGCCGTCGGTGACCACGGGGGCATCCACGTTGGCGTCGGTATTGCCGGTGTTGGCGTCGCCGTTGGCCTCGGTATTGGCGTCATTGCCGCCCTCCGGCTGCTGGGCCGGGGTGGTGCCGCAGGCCACCAGGCTCAGGGCCATGACCAGGGCAAGGATGATGGCTAAAAACTTCTTCATAATGATATATCCTCCTTATTTATCCAGCAGCCCGATCAGCAGGCTGCCCTTGCGCACCGATACGGTGATCGGATTACCAATGAAATGATTGCTGACGCCCAGCGGAAACTCCGCCGACAGCGACGCGTCGGCCAGCAGGTACTGGGCCCCGGTGATGGACACGCCCTCCGCATCGGCGCCCATGCAGAACACCGACATGATGCCCTGCTCCTTTGCCGGGAAGGTGATGCTGCCGCTGTCGCGGATCACCGTATACCGCTCCCTGTCACCGTACAGCCAGCCCTGGGCGCCGTGGCAAGCCAGGTACAGCAGGGACTGCATGTTGGCCAGAGTGTGGTCGCTGCGGGCGCCGCCCATGCCGCCGTAGAGATGGAACGCCCGCTGACCGTGAGCCAGGCCATCCTTGATGGCCAGCATCATGTCGCTGTCGTCCTTCTCCACCGGCACGCGGTGGATGTGGGCAAAATCCGGCACCACCGCCAGAGAATCGAAATCCCCCAGCAGCAGATCCGGCACGATGCCCTCCTGTTTGCAGTATTGCCAGCCGCCGTCGGCGGCGATGACGTAGTCGCCCGGCCGGGGACGGTGCTCCAGGCCGTAATAGCTGCCCGCGCCGAAGATGATACAGGCCACGGTGACCTCCTCCTTACGCTTTCCGTTTCTTCCGCCGCCACATGACGGTGAACCGCCGCAGCAGGATGTCGTAGACCACGAACACCAGCAGGCCCAGCACCGCTGTCAGCCACAGCAGCCAGGGCGCGGTCTGGGCGAATTCCTCCACCACGGCCTCCAGGCAGAATACATATAATAAGAGTGCGTACATGACGCCGGTGGATACCGCCGCCACCGCCAGCTTGGCCAGCCACCGCAGCAGCGGCCGCCGGATGGCCTCCAGCTTCGGCTGGAGCAGCGGATACCAGCCCAGGAACAGATACAAGGCCGACGCCTCCTTGTCCGGGCCCAGCAGCAACGCCAGGATGGCCACCGCCGCCCAGCAGCACCAGGCGTAGCTGGGGCGGCACTCCTCCCGCACCAGCAGCAGCGCGCCGGACGCCAGCATGGGGCAGGCGTACACCGCGAAGGGCACGATGCCGCCCAGGCACAGCACCACCACGCTCAACGCCGCCAGCATGCTGCACAGGGCCAGTTCCTTCGTTGCCTTTCTCATGGGTGATCGCGCCTCCCTTCTCCGGTCAGCGCCTATGATACCACAGGACGGGGAAAAATGCAAATGTGAGGCACGACAAAATAATCCCAAAAAATGTGAAAAAAGGTGTTGACAAATCCGAGAAAATGCGTATAATAGTTTTTGTTCGTCAGAACACAGCGGGATTGTGTAATGGTAGCACAGCGGACTCTGACTCCGTATGTGAGGGTTCG
>USAT01000183.1 GCA_900552725.1 uncultured Eubacteriales bacterium
AAGACAGAGGCCTCTCACGCCTTTAACATCGGTTCGAATCCGGTACGGGTCACCACCAGAAAGAGCAAGTCGAAGGACTTGCTCTTTTTTTTTGCCCATCGGCCCGTTTTTTTCTTTACGTGCTCTTAACTCGACGGGCGGGCACTTTTCTGGTATACTGTTTTCAATTTACAACAAAGGAGGAATCACGCTCATATGGATACTGACGGCGGTGACTATCCGGGTAACCATCTGAACTGCCATCTGTTTTTGCCGGCATATCTGCGCTGCGTTTTGTGGGGCAGACGTGCTTTTTTGCGCTTATAGCGGCATTTTTTGCCATCAGAAAGACAGACGACAGAAAAGGAGTTACTTATATTGTCAACCACAACTTGTATCATCATTATGGCGGTGTGCCTGATGCTCTCCGCCTATTTCTCCGCCACGGAGACGGCCTTCTCCTCCGCCAACACCACCCGCTTGCGGACGCTGGCGGAAAAGGGCAGCAAAAACGCCGCGCTGGCCCTGAAGCTTTTAGAGCAGTATGACCGGCTGCTGTCCACCATCCTAATCGGCAACAACATCGTCAACATCGCCACCGCCTCCATCGGCACGGTGCTGTTCGTGAAGCACTACGGCGACGCGGGTGCCACCATCTCCACCGTGGTGGTGACGGTGGTGGTGCTGATCTTCGGCGAGATCTCCCCCAAGAGCATTGCCAAGGACTGCGCCGAGAAATGCGCCATGCTGTCCGCGCCCATCCTGCAGGTGCTGATCTGGGTGCTGATGCCCCTGAACCTGCTGTTCTCCCTGTGGAAGAAGCTGCTGGCCAAGGTGTTCCGCCTCAACTGCGACAGCAAAATGTCCCAGGAGGAGCTGCTGATGCTGGTGGACGAGGTGCAGCAGGACGGCAGCATCGACCGGGACGAGGGCGAGCTGCTGAAAAACGCCATCGGCTTTTCCGAGCAGGAGGCCCAGGATATCCTGATCCACCGGGTGGATCTGGCGGCCCTGCCCGTCACCGCCAGCAAGGAGGAGGTGGCGGCGCTGTTCACCCAGACCAAATACTCCCGCCTGCTGATCTATCAGGATTCCATCGACCACATTCTGGGCACCGTCCATCAGAAGGACTTCTATGTGGGCTGCGGCGTGACGGAGCAGCCCCTGTCCGCCATCATCTCTCCGCCGGTATTCGCGCTGGAGAACGAGCCCATCCGTCTGCTGCTGAAAAAGCTCCAGCAGGCCAAGACCCATGTGGCCGTGGTGGTGGACGAATACGGCGGCACCTGCGGCATCGTCACCATGGAGGACATTCTGGAGGAGCTGGTAGGCGAGATCTGGGACGAGCACGACGAGGAGGAGGTCTTTCTCCGGAAGCTCGCCCCGGACACCTGGCTGGTGGACGCGGGCATGGACTTCGACGACTTCGCCGCGTTCTTCCATCTCAAGACCGATTCCGAGATGGTGTCCGTCAGCGGCTGGGTCATGGAGCAATTCGGCCGCGTGCCGGAGGCGGGCGATTCCTTCACCTTTGACGACTTGGCCGTCCGGGTCACACGGGTGGAAAACCATCGGATCGAGGAGATCCAGGTGACGCGGCAGACGCCGGAGCCTGCGGACGACACGGCGGAATAATTTTTCCGGGTTCCCTGCTGACAAACGGTTCTGGGTGTGCTATACTGTCCTCGGTTGACAAGGAGGCATACAGCAGCATGGCAGAATACGAGATCATCATCGAATCCATGACCCCCTGCGGCGGCTCCAAATACGCTGTCCGCAATATCGTGGAGGCAGAGGCGGAAAGCCCCGAGGCATATGTGGAGCAGCACAAGCGCTTCCCCATCCGGGACATCACCAGAACCGACACAGGCGTGGTCATCACCACAGGCAACGAGAGCGGCTATGTCGACCGCTACACCTTCAGTTGACAAGGGCAAACACGCCTGCCAACTGATGGTACCTTTACCGAATGGCAAAAAAGCTTCGCAGAATTCGCCGCCCGCTATGGCGGCGAACAATTTGGATCATTTTTTGCCGCGACATGTGCGTGGCAAAAAAT
>USAT01000184.1 GCA_900552725.1 uncultured Eubacteriales bacterium
CCTCGTCCATCTCGTCCTTGCGGGCGTAGATCTGGATGCGGCCGGACTTGTCCTGCATGTCGCAGAAGGACACCTTGCCCATGCCGCGCTTGCTCATCAGGCGGCCCGCCACGCGGACGGGAGTGCCCTCCAGGGCGTCGAAATTGTCCTTGATATTCTGGGCGTGATGGGTCACGTCAAACTTGGTGATCTGGAAGGGATCGCGGCCCTCGTCCTGCAATGCCTTCAGCTTGTCGCGGCGGATCTGGAGCAGCTCGCCCAGCTCCTGCTGTTCGGTGGTATTGGTCACATTGGTATTTTGCTCTGCCATAACGGCCTCCTTATCTCATCAGCCCCCGATCGCTGATCGAGGGGTTCATCGTTCAATACTGTCCACACGGTAGTGGATAGCGCCCTTGGGAGCCTCCACGATCACTTCGTCGCCCGCCTTGCGGCCCACCAAAGCTTTGCCGAAGGGAGAGTCCTCGCTGACTGCGCGGCTCATCACATCGGCCTCCTGAGAACCGACGATCTTATAGGCGGGCAGTTGTTTTCGTGTATCCAGATTGGTCACCACGACCTTGCAGCCGATGGAGATCTTGTCAGAGTCCATCTCCGCCTCATCCACGATGACGGCGTGCAGCAGAATATCCTCCAACTCGGCAATGCGGGAATAGAGCTTGCCCTGCTCGTTTTTGGCCTCGTCATACTCGCTGTTTTCGCTCAAATCGCCGAAGCCGCGGGCCTCCTTGATGAGTTCCGCCACCTCGTCGGCGCGGGTGGTCTTGCTGTAATCCAGCTCCTGTTTCAGCTCGTCATAACGGGCCTGGCTCATCTTGAATTCTTTTGCCATGCTGCACATTCCTTTCTATTGCACCCCTCCGGCAAATTGCTGCCATCGGGTATACTTATATTATAATTATAATGCGTCACGTTGCATTATAGTGAGTTTCCGTCCACCTGTCAAGCGTTGAACGCAATAGTTTTTACGCGAATTTGCTCTTTTTTGATGGCTCCCGCCTCGAAAAGCACCGCCAGAAGGGGTTCCGACACCGGCCACGGCCCCGGCATCCCCTCCGGCACGTCGTAGGTCACACGCTGATAGCGGCGACAGTCCTCCCCCAGGCAGATGGTGTTTTCCGACGGCGCACCGCCGAAGGACACCGTCACTGCGGGCTGTCCCACCCGGCCCAGGCACAGGCCGAACCGCTGCCGCAGCGCCTGCTCCAGGGCCTCTCCCCCGTTGTCCAGCTCCAGTGAGAGGTACCGTACCCGCCCCGCCAGCACCACGGCGGCCCGGTATACGGTGGGGGTGGCGCACTCCGCCCGCAGCACGGCAGTCCCGCGCCGCAGATCGCCGCAGGTATCCAGCAGTTGGTGCAGCATGGCCAGCCGCAGAGGGCTGACCTCCACCGGCAGCAGGCCCCACCGGGCGGCCTCCGCCTCCAGCGCCTCCGGCATCACGCAGCGGCTTACACCGCGGCGACACAGTGCCCGCCACACAAGACGGCGGCGATACGCCGCCAGCGGGCCGGTCTCCGGCAGAGCGGCGGCCGCGAACCACACGCCGCCAATGTTCTCCGCCGTCAGGGCAGGGCGGCGGCCCCATGTCACATAGCCATACATAAAAAAGCACCTCTGTACCAGTGTATGGTACAGAGGTGCCGGTTATCCAAAATCAACCGTAATACTGCCAGCCGGTCAGATACGTCAGGGGATCCACCCAGCCGTCGTTCTCCATAATGCCGAAGTGCAGATGGGGACCGGTGGATTTGCCGGTGTTGCCGGAATAGGCAATGACCTGTCCCTGCGACACCATGTCACCAACCTTCACGTTGTAGCCGCTGAGATGGCCGTACAGCGTGGAATTGCCCTTGCCGTGGCTGATGATGACGCATTGGCCATAGCCGCCGTTGGAGCTGGCCCAAGTGACCTTACCGGCCTTGGCCGCCAGCACCGGCGTGCCCATGGGGGTGCCGATATCCACGCCCTTGTGGTTGGTGGAAGCCCCGGCGATTCCCGTATTCCGGTTGCCGAAGGGGGAGGTGATGCG
>USAT01000185.1 GCA_900552725.1 uncultured Eubacteriales bacterium
GGGCCGGACGACCAGCGGGATATCTTTGAACGCCTCTGCGATTTCTATAACGGCTATGACCCCTCCATCGGCGTGCAAATGACCCTGAGCAGCAGCCACAAGGCCGACGGCGGGGACCTGTTCCGCATGGCGGCCCAGGGGGACGAGCTGGACGGGATCCGCGCCGAGGCCTCCGGCATCCTGCAAACACAGTATGAGCGCGGCAGCAACGGCTATGTGAAAAGCAAGTATGTCACGCTGACCATCGAGGCGGAGAGCATCCAGGCGGCGCGGGCAAGGTTTTCCCGCATCGAGGCGGACACCCTGAACCGCTTCAAGGTCATGGGCGCGGCGGCAAAGGTGCTGGACGGCAAGGAGCGGCTGGCACTGCTGCACGGTCTCCTCCATCCCAGAGGGGAGCCCTTCGCCTTTGAATGGGACTGGCTCCCGGCAAGCGGCCTTTCCGTCAAGGACTTTATCGCGCCTTCCTCCTTCGAGTTCGGGGAGACGCGGCGCTTCCGCATGGGCGAAATGTACGGCGCGGTGTCCTTCTTGCAGATATTGGCCCCGGAGATCCAGGACCGCATCCTCACGGACTTTATGGATGTGGAGGGAAACCTTCTCGTCACCATGCACGTCCGCGGCATCAACCAGAACGAGGCCATCAAGATGGTCAAGCGCAAGATCACCGATCTGGACGCCATGAAGATCCAGGAGCAGAAGAAGGCCGCACGCAGCGGCTACGATCTGGATATCCTCCCGTCCGACCTCTCCACCTACGGCGGCGCGGCGAAAAATCTCTTGCAGGATTTGCAGAGCCGCAACGAGCGAATGTTCAATATGACCTTCCTCATGCTGCATCTGGCGCCCACGAAGCAAAAGCTGGAGATCGCCGTTTCCCAGTCGGCCAGCGTTGCCCAGACCCATAACTGCATCCTGACCCGGCTGGACTTCCAGCAGGAGGACGGCCTTGTGTCCTCGCTGCCGCTGGGCCTTAACCGTATCCAAATCGAACGCAGCCTCACCACTTCGGCACTGGCGGTGTTCGTGCCCTTTGTGACCCAGGAGCTTTTCATGGGCGGGGACGCCATGTATTACGGGCTCAACGCCCTGTCCGGCAATATGATCCTCTTAGACCGCAAGCAGTCCCGATGCCCCAACGGCCTTGTGTTCGGCACGCCGGGTAGCGGCAAATCCATGAGCTGCAAGCGGGAGATCACCTATGTCATGCTGACCACGAAGGATAACGTCATCATCTGCGACCCGGAGGACGAATATTCCCCGCTGGTGAACCGGCTGGGCGGCCAGGTGATCCGGCTCTCTCCCAATAGCCGCGACTATGTAAATCCCCTGGATATCAACCTCAATTACAGCGAGGAAGAAAACCCGCTGGCGCTGAAAAGCGATTTCGTGCTGTCCTTCTGTGAGCTTATCATGGGCAGCAAGACAGGGCTGGAGGCCATCGAGAAAACCGTCATCGACCGTGCCGTGCAGAAGATCTATCAGCCTTACTTTGCGGATCCCCGGGCGGAGAATATGCCGATCCTCTCCGACCTCATGGCAGCCCTCACCGCCCAGCATATCCCGGAGGCGGACCGTGTGGCCCAGGCGCTGGACCTGTATGTGAACGGCTCTCTCAACTTCTTCAACCACCGTACCACCGTGGATATCCGCAACCGCCTTGTCTGCTTCGACATCAAGGGGCTTGGCAAGAACCTGAAAAAGCCAGGGATGCTCATTGTCCAGGACGCGGTGTGGAACACCGTCACGGTGAACCGCTCCATTGGGCGGGCCACCTGGTATTTCGTGGACGAGTTCCATTTGCTCTTGAAGGAGGAGCAGACGGCGGCATACAGCGCCGAGATCTGGAAGCGTTTCAGAAAATGGGGCGGCGTCCCGACCGGGGCGACGCAGAACCCGAAGGACCTGCTGCACAGCCCGGAGATCGAGAACATTCTGGAAAACAGCGATTTTATCTATTTGCTGAACCTCTCCGCGGGCGACCGCAAGCTGATGACGGAGCGGCTGAACATCTC